>JAUSDK010000072.1 GCA_030650875.1 Polaromonas sp. | reverse complement strand
GGTTGCCTGATGGAAGGCATCAGCCACGAGGCCGCCGCACTGGCCGGCGCCTGGAAACTCGGCAAGCTGATTGCGCTGTACGACGACAACGGCATCTCGATCGACGGCCAGGTCGGTCCCTGGTTTATCGACAACACGCCGATGCGCTTTGCTGCCTATGGCTGGAACGTCGTGGGCCCCGTCGATGGCCATGACGCCCAGGCCGTGTCGGCCGCCATTGCAGCCGCAAAGGCCACGTCCGACAAGCCGACCCTGATCGTGTGCAAGACCCACATCGGCAAAGGCTCGCCTAACCGCGCCAACACGGCCAAGGCCCATGGCGAGCCGCTGGGCGCCGAAGAAATCCAGCTGACGCGCGACGCGCTCAACTGGCCGCACACGCCGTTCAGCGTGCCCCAGGAAAGCTACGACGCCTGGGATGCCAAGGCCAAAGGCCTGGCGCTTGAAGCCGAATGGGACGCGAAGTTTACGGCCTACAAAACCGCTTATCCCGAGCTGGCCGCCGAACTGGTGCGCCGCATGAAGGGCGACCTGCCCAAGCATTTTTCCCAGCTGGCCGTCGACACGGTCGTGGGCGCGCACACCAAGGCCGAAACCGTGGCTTCGCGCAAGGCCTCGCAGCTGGCGCTGGAATCGTTCACCGCCGGCCTGCCCGAACTGTTGGGCGGCTCGGCCGACCTGACCGGCTCCAACCTGACCAACACCAAGGCCACGCCCAACCTGCGCTTTGACGCCAACGGCGACGTGGTGCAAACCGAGGCCGGCAACGGCAGCCTGATCGGCGGGCGCCACATCAACTACGGCGTGCGCGAATTCGGCATGGCCGCCATCATGAACGGCGTGGCGCTGCATGGCGGCTTCATTCCCTACGGCGGCACCTTCCTCACGTTCAGCGACTACTCGCGCAACGCCATCCGCATGGCCGCGCTCATGAAGCTGCGCGTGGTGCATGTGTTCACCCATGACTCGATCGGCTTGGGCGAAGACGGCCCGACGCACCAGTCGATCGAGCACGCCGCCAGCCTGCGCCTGATTCCCAACTTGGACGTCTGGCGTCCGGGCGACACCGCTGAGACGGCCGTGGCCTGGGCTGTGGCCCTGCAAAACAAGCACAAGCCCACTGCCTTGCTGCTGAGCCGCCAGAACCTGCCGTATGCGCCCAAGGACGACCTGGGCCAGATCAGCAAGGGCGCCTATGTGCTGGCCGAGCCCATAGAGGTCGGCCTGAACAAAAAGATGCAGGCCATCATCATTGCCACCGGCTCCGAAGTGCAGCTGGCGCTGAAGGCGCAGGAACTGCTGGCGACCCACAAGATCGCCGTGCGCGTGGTTTCCATGCCCAGCACCACCACGTTTGACCTGCAAAAATCGGCCTACAAATCCGAAGTGCTGCCTGAAGGCATTCCGCGCATTGCCGTGGAAATGGGCGTGACCGACGGCTGGTGGAAGTACGGCTGCGCGGCCGTGGTCGGCATCGACACCTTTGGCGAATCGGCACCGGCCGCCGTGCTGTTCAAGCACTTTGGCTTCACGCCTGAGAACGTCGCCGACACCGTGCGCAAGGTGCTGACCAAAAAGTAATGCCGTTCGGGCGGGGCCTGACGAACGGTGTGGGAACAAGTTAACTTACTGGAGCAAAAAGCAGATGACTATCAAACTGGGTATTAACGGCTTCGGCCGCATCGGCCGCAACGTGTTGCGCGCCGCCATTCAGAACTTTTCCGACATCGAGATCGTTGCCATCAACGACTTGCTTGAGCCCGAGTACCTGGCCTACATGCTGCAGTACGACAGCGTGCACGGCCGCTTCAAGGGCGATGTCAGCGTCGAAGGAAACACCCTGATCGTCAACGGCAAGAAGATCCGCCTGACGCAGGAACGCGACCCGCTGAACCTG
>JAUSDK010000071.1 GCA_030650875.1 Polaromonas sp. | reverse complement strand
CAGGTTCAGCGGGTCGCGTTCCTGCGTCAGGCGGATCTTCTTGCCGTTGACGATCAGGGTGTTTCCTTCGACGCTGACATCGCCCTTGAAGCGGCCGTGCACGCTGTCGTACTGCAGCATGTAGGCCAGGTACTCGGGCTCGAGCAAGTCGTTGATGGCAACGATCTCGATGTCGGAAAAGTTCTGAATGGCGGCGCGCAACACGTTGCGGCCGATGCGGCCGAAGCCGTTAATACCGAGTCTTATGGTCATGGCGGTGAAAGTCTTTTAAATGAGGGGTAAAAAGTGGCTATAACCCAATAACGATGGGCACTTGTAACTATTAATGAAGGAGTTCCGAACAGTCTTCAATCACCCGGTCGGGCGCGCAGGCTTGAATCGGCTGGCCCATGTTGTAGCCGTAGGGCAGTGCCCACACTGCCACGCCCGCATTGCGCGCGGTGGCCACGTCGATGCTCGAATCGCCCACAAACAAGGCCCGGTGGCTCGGCACATCAAACGCCGCCAGGCAGCTGTGTATGCCGGCCGGGTCGGGTTTTTTGGTGGGCATGGTGTCGCCGCTGACCACCCGGTCAAACAGCGGCATCAACTGGTGGGCGTTGAGCACCGTGGCGGTGTAGCGGCCTTCCTTGTTCGTCACCACCGCCAGCTTGACGCCGCGCGCACGCAGCGCCGTCAGCGCCTCCAGCACCTGCGGGTACAGGTGGCTGCGGGTGCCGCAGCGACGCTGGTAATGCTGGTCAAATTCGGCCGCAATCAGCGCCAGGCTGTCGCTGGCCCGCACCGCCGCCACATCGGTTTTGCCGCTGTAGGCCAAGGCCTGGATCAGCAGTTCACGCGTGCCGTGGCCTATCCAGTCGTTGACTTGCTGCTGCGTCACCTCGGGCAGGTCAAAGCGGCGCAGGGTGTCGTTGACCGCATCGCAGATTTCAGGCGCTGTTTCTATCAGCGTTCCGTCCAGGTCAAACATGACCAGATCAAACGTTTGGCTCATGGGGGGCTCCTCATTGGGTGGATAGAACGATCTGGTCGGGCATGGGCAGTTCGCGCCGGTGTGCGGCACGGTGCGCCAGCACGCGCACGGCGTCCACCACGCGCTGGGCCGTGATGCCAAAGTGGGCGTACAAGTCCCCGGCCGGGGCCGACTCGCCAAAGCTGGCAATGCCCACCACCACGCCGGTGCGGCCCACGTACTTGCGCCAAAAATCGGGATGCGCAGCCTCGATGGCCACCGTGGGCAGCGCCAGCGGCAATACGGAGTCCTGGTAGGCGTCGCTCTGGCGGTCAAACATGGTGGTGCAAGGCATGGACACGACGCGGGTCGCAATGCCCTCCCCGGCCAGCCGGGCCTGGGCCTGCATGGCAAGCTCCAGTTCCGAGCCGGTGGAGACGATCACGGCTTGCGCGCCGGGCATGTCCGACAGCACATAGCCGCCCCGGCGAATCGCGGCGACGTGGCGCTCGTCGGTCAGGCGCGGCAGGTTCTGGCGCGACAGGCACAGGGCGCTGGGGCCATTACGGCGCTCCACCGCGCAGGCCCAGGCCACGGCCGTTTCCAGGCCATCGGCCGGCCGCCACACGTCCAACCCCGGGATGATGCGCAGGCTGGGAATATGCTCCACGCTCTGGTGCGTCGGGCCGTCTTCACCCAGGCCAATGCTGTCGTGGGTGAACACATGGATCACGCGCAGCTTCATGAGCGCGGCCATGCGGATGGCGTTGCGGCTGTAGTCGCTGAAGGTCAGGAAAGTACCGCCATAGGGAAGATAGCCACCATGCAGCGCCATGCCGTTCATGATGGCCGCCATGCCGAACTCGCGCACGCCGTAGCTCAGGTGGTTACCCCGGTGGTCACGGCCGGCTTTGACGCAGCCCTTGAAGTTGGTCAGGTTGGAGCCGGTCAAATCCGCGCTGCCGCCAAAAAATTCAGGCAGCAACGGCGCCAGCGCATCAAGTGCGTTCTGGCTGGACTTGCGGGTCGCCAGGGCATCGGTCCTGGCCGCGATGGTGGCCAGCAAGCCGGGCAGTTTGCTGGCAAAGTCCGGCAGCAAATCGCCGGCCATGCGGCGCTCGAACTCGGCCGCTTCCAGCGGGTAAAGGGTGCGGTAGGCCTCAAAGCGCAGGCGCCAGGCTTTTTCAGCGTCTTGCCCGCGCGCCACGGCGTTCCAGGCGGCGGCGATGTCCGCCGGAATTTCAAACGGCGCGGCGGTCCAGCCCAGCGCCTCGCGGGTGGCAGCCACTTCGGCAGCACCCAGCGCGGCGCCGTGCACGTCGTGCGTCCCGGCTTTGTTGGGCGAGCCCATGCCGATCACGGTCTTGCAGCAGATCAGCGTGGGTTTGCCGTGCGGCAAAACGGCCTGGGCTTTGGCGGCGCGAATGGCCGCGTCGATGGCGGCCGGATTATGCCCGTCCACGGCCGCAATGACGTTCCAGCCGTAGGCCTCAAAGCGCTTGGGCGTGTCGTCGGTGAACCAGCCTTCGACGTGGCCGTCAATGGAAATGCCGTTGTCGTCATAGAAAGCAATCAGCCGGGACAAGCGCAGCGTGCCGGCCAGCGAACAGGCCTCGTGGCTGATGCCCTCCATCAGGCAGCCGTCGCCCATGAAGGCATAGGTGAAGTGGTCGACGATGCAGTGTTCCACGCCGTCTTCCTCGCGGTTGAATTCATCGGCCAGCAGCTTTTCGGACAGCGCCATGCCCACCGCGTTGGCCAGGCCCTGGCCCAGCGGGCCGGTGGTGGTTTCCACGCCTGGCGTCACGCCGACTTCGGGGTGGCCGGCGGTCTTGCTGTGCAGCTGGCGGAAGTTCTTCAGTTCCGACATCGGCAACTGGTAGCCCGTCAGGTGCAGCAGCGCGTAAATCAGCATGGAGCCGTGGCCGTTGCTCAGCACAAAGCGGTCGCGGTCAGGCCAGTGCGGATTGGCCGGGTTGTGGACCAGGTGGCGGTTCCACAGCACTTCGGCGATGTCGGCCATGCCCATGGGTGCGCCGGGGTGGCCGGACTTGGCTTTTTCAACGGCGTCGACGGCCAGCATGCGGATGGCATTGGCCATCTGGCGGGCAAGTTCAGGGGTGGGGTGACTCATTTCATTTCATCCTTTGCAAATAACGCGATGCTGACGGTTTTTGGTTCAGAAACACCGCGGGACTGGCTTCGCCAGACCGCTGGTGTTGCCCCCTGAAAGGGGGGAACAGGCGACACGCAGTGCGCCTGGACGGGGGTGTGCTATTTATCCAGTGCGCGCTTGCGGCGTTCCATCATTCGCCACACAAAGGGCGTAAAAATAAGCTGCATCGCGAGTTCCATCTTGCCGCCCGGCACCACGATGGTGTTGGCGCGGCTCATGAAGGATGCGTCAATCATGTTCAGCAAATACTGAAAATCAATGCCCTTGGGCTTGGCAAAGCGGATCACCACCATGCTCTCGTCGGCGCTGGGCACTTCGCGGGCAATGAAGGGATTGGAGGTGTCCACCATGGGCACGCGCTGAAAGTTCACATGCGTGTGCATGAACTGGGGGCAG
>JAUSDK010000049.1 GCA_030650875.1 Polaromonas sp. | reverse complement strand
GGTACCACTCCTTCCCATCCCGAACAGGACAGTGAAACGACTTAGCGCCGATGATAGTGCGGATTCCCGTGTGAAAGTAGGACATCGTCAGGCTCTTATACCGCGAAACGCCCAGTTGATTTTTGATCAACTGGGCTTTTTTCGTTTTTGGAAATCAAATCTTTTCTGTCATCAGGGGCGATGCCTTTCATGCATTCAAGATATCGTCAGCTTCTATTTTGGCTACCCCCGCGGTAACGAGCTCTGTACACAGTATCTCTATCCAGGGCCGAACCGCTATCTCTGAAAAAAAGCTTTCCCTTACCTGCAAGATGTATGGGATTTTTTCGGCCCACTGTACAAAATCTTCAAGGGATTGCCGCTGCAATTCGAGCAATTTGAATTTGAGCAATACCTTGACGGCATGACGAGCATGTTGCCGCGGATTTTTGACAAAATACTCAAGCTTTTGGCGCGCACGGACCAAAATGTCAGGTGAGTATGCGAACACACGGCCATGTCCAGGGATCACTGTTTTTGGATTCAACGCCTCAATCATGTCCAGTGTGCGCGCTACTTCTCCAAATGCGTCTTTCCCTTCAAGCTCGGGAAACACCACGCCGAAACCGTTTTCCCATAATGCATCTGCTGAAATCAGAATGCTGTTTTCAGGCTCATGGAAAATATATGAATGTTGATCGTGTCCGGCAGCCGAATGCACCTTCCAGTCGTGCGTGCCGAGGCGGATGGCCGAACCGGCCTGGAGCGTCCTGTCGAACTTGAATCGTGGGCATAGCTGGCCGGTTGGGACATAGGTCAGCGCGGCCGGATCCCATTGCGCAACCTCGTTGGCATGTCCAGGCGGAATCCATGTCTGCATCGACGGATAACGCGACTGCAAGGCAGCATTGCCGCCGCAATGATCACTGTGCAAATGGGTGTTGAGCAGCAAGTCCAGTGAGCGCTCACCGAGAGCGTTCTCCAGTAGGGACAGGGTTTGCGGCGCATGCGTGCAGTAGCCACTGTCAATCATCACCGTTTGCGGGCCGCCGGTGAACAAGATGTTGTTGGCCGAAAGCCAGCCGCGTTCGAACACCTGCAGATCGCTCGGTAAGCGAGGGGCGCTCATCAGCAAGGGTCCGCCGGCGCGCGATCAGGCTGTTGCAGTTGCACGCAACTCACGCCTGAGGATTTTTCCGACATTGGTTTTTGGCAGGTCATCTCGAAACTCAATATATTTTGGTCGTTTGTAGCCAGTCAGATGCAGTTTGCAATAAGCCGCCAGATCGTCTTCGCTCAGGGTAGGGTCATTTTTCACGACAAAGACCTTGATAGCTTCTCCCTGTTTTTCATCGGCAATGCCGATCGCTGCACATTCGACAACACCGGGGCAGAGGGATATCACGTTTTCAAGCTCGTTGGGAAACACATTGAATCCCGAAACAATGATCATGTCCTTCTTGCGGTCAATGATTGTCGTGTAGCCATGCGGGTCCATGATGCCGATATCGCCGGTCCGCATAAAACCGTCAGCGGTAAAGGCTCTTTCATTTTCTTCGGGCTGTTGGTAGTAGCCGACCATGACCTGCGGGCCCCTGATGCAAATCTCACCGGCTGAACCAAGCGGCAGCGAGATCCCTTCGTCATCCTTGATATGTATGTCAATGCTCGGCAATGGCAGGCCAATGGAGCCGCTGAACGCCTTGCTGGTGACAGGGTTGTTGGTGCCTATGGCGCACGTCTCACTCATGCCCCAGCCTTCAATCATGGTGCAGCCCGTGACCTTCAGCCACTGCTGCGCCGTACCGGCCGAAGCCGCCATGCCGCCCGCCTGCGACACGCAAAGACTTGAAAAGTCCACTGTCTTGAACTGGGGATGCTGAAGCAAGGCGTTAAACAGGGTGTTGACGGCCGGGAGCATGTGAAACGGCCGTTTTTTGAGCACCTCGATGAATTTTCCGAAGTCGCGTGGATTGGGTACCAGCGTCAAATGGGCACCCCAGCGAATCGCCAGCAGGCAAAGTGTCAGCGCAAAGATGTGATACAACGGCAGCGCGGCGATGTTGTTGGTCTTGCTGATATCGCCCACGCGCTCCAGTGCGGGCTTGAACCATGCCTCCGCCTGCAATATCGCCGCGACGATGTTGCGGTGCGTGAGAACCGCACCCTTGGACAAACCCGTCGTGCCGCCGGTGTACTGCAAAAACGCCACTGAATCGAGCGTGCAGTGCGCTGGCCGCAGTGTATGGCGGCCACCTTCGGTGATCGCATGGGCAAAGGTGGTGACGCGACAGCCGTTGCCCAGCGGAAGTTTGTAGGCGGGTACCAGCTTGGCCAAATGGCGGGCTGCAAAAGTCATCCACCGTCCATACCAAAACCCGAGTAAATCGCCCAGGGACGTGATGACGACGTTCTTGATGGGCGTGCGCTCAATAACTTCAGCCAGCGTGGCTCCGAAATTTTCCAGAATGACCAGCGTGGTGGCGCCCGAGTCCTTGAGTTGATGCTCCAGTTCGCGTGCGGTGTAAAGCGGATTGACGTTGACGCAGGTGTAGCCTGCCCGCAAGACCGCCGCCATGGTGACGGCGAACTGGGGTATGTTGGGCAGCATGATGGCCACGCGTGCAGCAGGCTCAAGTCCCAAGTTCTGCAGCCACGCGCCGAGCGCGGACGACAAGTCGTCGAGTTGCGCATAAGACATCCAGCTGTCCATGCAGACCGAAAACGGCTTGGAAGCATTCTGTTTGAATGAACTTTCAAGCAACTCATTGAGCGACTGAAACTGCTCCGGGTCGATGTGGTGCGGGATGCCATCGGGGTAACTTTTAAGCCAATGCTTGGTCATACGGACTCCTTGCAGACCATTGTGTAAGCCACCCCGCAGAACCGTCATGGGGCTTGTCCTAATGAGGTCTCCTACGCGACAGTGTTTTCCTCAAAATGAAACGCTATCCACCCATACTTATTGCATGCAAAGAAGAGGAATCCTTCTCAAGATCGGCATCGCATCAAGCGCCGTGTTGCTGGTCGCCGGCGGTGCTGCCGCCCGGGCTGCAAGGTTGTGTCTTGAGCGCAGGCGCGCGGGAGGTGTTTGCTCCCATCGGCCGCGCCGTTCTGGACCGGAGCCTGCCTGCCGATCCCGGCGCGCGATGCAGTACAGGCGCTGCCCATGACGCCGCACCTGCTCAAAGGTGGTCAGCGCGCATGTGATGGGGGTGCGGCCTGGCCGGTACGGAGCGGCTGGGCGTGAGCCGTCCCGACGGCGTGCATTGGCAACTGGAGAACCTCTCCATTCATGACGGCTCCCTTTTCCCGACCAGTATCGGGGCCAATCCCCAGACTTTCAGTCTACGGCGTGGCCAACCTACTGGCACAAGGCCTGCTGAAGCGCCTGACAGGCCGCGATGCCGCACTGGCGTGCGCCGCATCAGCTACGCTCGAGGTTCCATGCTGGCCTATCTTCAAAAAATCGTCACCTTGTCTGTGCTCGCGGCGGCCTTTGGTTGGCTGGCTTACTTCTGGACCTGCGCACCGGTGCTGGCCGTGGCGGGTTTTGCGCTGATGGCGCTGGGCTATACCGGTTTTCTGGCCATCGAATTCCTTCTCATGAAGCAGGTCAACAAGGATGATCCCGTACCCCCGCCCACCTGGAAGGCCCTGCTTGGTGCCTGGTGGGCAGAGTCATTGACCGCGCCGCAGGTGTTCTGCTGGCGCCAGCCTTTCCGTTCGAACGCCATTCCCGATCAACTCTCTCCCGAGGCGGTGATTGGAGGCCGCCGCGGTGTAGTTTTTGTGCATGGCCTGCTATGCAACCGCGGGTTTTGGACCCCGTGGATGGCGCGTTTGCAGCGCAGCGGGCACGCCTTTGCCGCCCTCAACCTGGAGCCGATCTGGGGCTCCATTGACGACTACGTCCCGCAAATCGAGGCCGCGGTACAACAAGTCACGCGTGCTACCGGCCGCGCGCCCCTGCTGGTGTGCCACAGCATGGGCGGGCTCGCCGCCAGGGCCTGGCTCAAAAACATGAAAGCCGAAGCACGTGTGCACCATGTGGTGACCATCGCAACCCCGCACCATGGCACCTGGCTGGCGCGCTTTGGCCGCGGCCATAACGGCCGCCAGATGCACTTGCACTCCGACTGGCATGCGCAACTGGACCACGACATGCCAGTGGATCGCCATGCGCTTTTCGCCTGCTGGTACTCCAACTGCGACAACATCGTGTTTCCGGCCTCCAGCGCGACCTTGCCAGGCGCTGACAACCGGCTGGTTCTCGGCGCTGCGCATGTCCAACTGGCGTTTTTGCCGCAGGTCATCCAGGCCAGCCTGGCCTTGCTGGACGACACGCCGCGTTGAGCGCTTTCAAAGCCCGGCCCGCCAGCTTCGTATTTGTAAATCTGTCACAAAAAAATGCGGCCATATTTACAGCCTGCAAGTGAGGGAACTTTTTATGCTCATCTATTTGTAGGATGGAGCGTAGTGATCATGCATGCAGCCCCGGATTCCGAGTTTTTTCATTCCAGCCCCTCGCTGACTTTTTCCGGGCCCGAACCCGAATTCGCGTTGCTCGGCTTGCTGGTGGATGAACTTTCGAACGGGATACTTGTTGTCAACGTGCAGGGCAGGATTCTTCATGCCAATCTGGCTGCGCGCCGTGAACTTGAGCGTGGCGTTATGATGAAATATGAGTGCGGTGAACTCCATTTGCTTTCGGCCGCAGCGGGTAAAGCTTTTCAGCAGGCTAGAGACCAGGCAATGAGTGGCTACCGTAGCCTGGTCACCTTGTCACCCGACGACATGAACGTCACGATGTCGGTGATTCCCCTGAGTGTCAGGCCAGGTGGGCCTTGCGCGCACATCGCCTTGTTTTTGTCGCGTGCCAGCGTTTGCGAGTCGGGCGTTCTGGGTTGCCTGGCCCGTCGCTACAGCCTGACGCTCACTGAGCAGCGCGTGCTGGTTTTCTTGTGTCATTGCCTGAGTACCCCGGAAATCGCCACTGAAATGAAAATCGCAGTTTCTACCGTTCGTAGCCATGTACGCAGCCTGTGCATCAAAACCAGTTGCTCTGGCGTTCGCGAACTGATTCAACGGGTGGCTGTCTTGCCGGCCCTGAGCGCGCCGCCGTTGGTGCCCGTGCACTGACCACCGTCGGACCCTATGTCAGTAAACCAATGCGCATGAGCCACGTCACCCCTGACGGCTCTGACCTCTACGCCCCCTTGAGTCCCGAGTTGCGGACGCTGGCCTTGCGCGGTGTGGTGCGCAATTACCCCAAGAAGGCGGTGATCATCAATGAAGGAGACGTGGGCGAGAGCATGTTTATGCTGCTAAAAGGCAGCGTCAAGGTGTTCTCCGGGGGCAACAGTGGTCGGGAGATCACATTTGGACGAATTTACGCGGGCGACTACTTTGGCGAGATGTCACTCGATGGGGGGCCCCGATCAGCCTCCATCATCACGCTCGAGCCCTGCATCTGTGCGGTGCTCAGCCGAGCCAACGTCAACGAGCATCTGGCGCAGGAGCCCGCGTTCGCCATGAATCTGGTGCTTCGGGTGATACGCCGCGCGCGCTGTGCGACCGAAATTGCGCGAAACATGGCCCTGCTGGATGTTTATGGCCGATTGGTCATGCTGCTTGAGGCGCAAGGTGGCCTGACGGACTGCCGCACTGCGTCAGGCGGGAGCCTTGAATCCCTCACACACCAGGATATCGCGAGCTTTTTGGGCGCGTCCCGCGAAATGGTCAGCCGCCTGCTTAAAGACCTCGAAAAGGGCGGTTACATTTCGATGGCGACCAAGCGAATTACCCTGCTCAAGAAGCTACCCACTCGCTGGTGAAAAAGGTGTCAGGCGCGGCAGCCGGTGGGCCGCTTTATCGGACGAGTCACCAAACAACAGCTTGTTAGCGACACCGTAGGTGCCAGCCCAGTCGATGCTTTCCTAACCTGGCAATGCGTTTTGGGGGCCTGCCATGGGCGTCACCGCAAACGTCGCTTGCAGCGCGCTGCAAGCGACCGGTTGGGCGGTAAAAGCGAAGGCCATGCCGGGCGGCGTGATCCGGTAGGCATGAACGGGCTTTGTGACATGCCTAAGGTAGCACTCGCCCAAGTCTTCGATCTCCGCATCCAGTCCGGGAACCAGCCGGTCACGGATCTTGGCGGAAATCACAATATCGCCCGGTCCGGCCAAGGCGCAAAGGCGCGCCGTCAGGTTGACGTCGATACCATAGATGTCGCGCCGGTCTGCGACAAAGCTGGCCAGATGGCAGCCCATACGCAAATGCATTTGTTGCGCGGGGTGCCAGTGGGCATGGGTCTGCTGGCAAAAGTTCAAAAGTGAATACGCAGCCTGCACACAACGCAGTGGACTGGCAAATGCCAGCATCAAGCCGTCCCCCATGCTCTTGACGATGTAGCCCCCGTGCCGCGGCAAGATTTCTTGCTCGGCGTGCCACACCAATTGTTGCCAGCGCCGCACGAAGTTGTCCTGGTCCTGCTCCATCAGTCTGACGGATTCCACCACGTCCATTACCAGCAGCACCAGGGTGTGCCGCTGCAGGGCGTGCGGTGGTCCAATCAGGGATGGCATCGTGAGCAATACAAAATTCCCCACCTAATTTCGAAAGCCCGACATACTGCGGGGCTTTTAGCAATATGTCAAATAGCGCTCAAGTGTATCAAATGTGACGATATATGTGCTGTTGGGTGGCGCCGGCACCCGCATGACTGCCTGGACGGTCGGATATAGGTGGTATCGGCCAGACGACGCCGGTGGGCAAGACCGTGGCGTCCCTGGCACTATTTCTGTGAATGAGGGTATCCGCAGGACTGGCGGTGCAATAAGCCTGCAAAATCAGGCGCATGGAAACTCTTGACAAGCTGGACCGGCAGATTTTGCGCAGCCTTCAGGCCGATGGCCGCGCTACCTACGACCAGTTGTCCGAGCAGGTCGGCCTGTCTCCCAGCGCCGTATTGCGGCGCGTGAAAAGGCTGGAAGAAAGCGGCGTCATCGACCGCTATGTGGCATTGATCAAGCCCGAGTCCGTCGGGTTGGGGCTGACGGCCTACATCACGGTGCGGCTCGAAAAGCACCTGGAAAGCCATAAGCGCAGCCCCATGGAGCTGTTTCGTGTCAGCGTACAGACCTGGCCCGAGGTGGTGGAGTGCGCCGCGCTGACCGGCGAG
This sequence comes from Polaromonas sp., assembly GCA_030650875.1. GTDB lineage: Bacteria > Pseudomonadota > Gammaproteobacteria > Burkholderiales > Burkholderiaceae_C > Polaromonas. The sequence goes on along the minus strand of JAUSDK010000049.1, from coordinate 28,306 downwards.
ATGGATTATTTGCTGCGCGTGGTGGTGCAGGACATGGCGCACTACAGCCGTTTCATCATGGATGCGCTGCTCAAGCACCCCAGCGTGCAGGACTGCAAAACAAGTTTTGTGCTCGACCGCGTCAAGTCGACAACGGCGGTGCCGCTGTAGTGTCTGATGCGGTGTTGTTGCGCCGCAACAATTTTGAGATGAGAAATTGTGTTTTTGCTATGTAAGTAGTAGCTGTAAACCACCTAAAATATTGGGTTAGAGGTCTTTTTGTCATTAATTACTGGGCTTTTCCTGGCGGTTGTTGCACAGGTGCTTAGGGTATGTAATCTAGGGAAAACCCTTATATTTGGGTCATGGTTATACAAAGCCCCATCCTCAAAGCGGCTCTCGAGGCAGGCAGGGCGTTTTTTCGTCCTCCGGTAGAGCCGGCCCCGCAGGCGGTGCAGCGACTGCCCGCCATGCCCCGCCGTGCCGCGGTCCGGGTGCCGATTCGTTCCATCGGGCCGCGCCACGGCGATCGCATCATTGCGCACTTGCTGGCCCTGGGTCCGCATGACCGCTATCTGCGCTTTGGCTATGCGGCCAATGACGAGCAGATCCGCCGCTATGTGGACGGCCTCGATTTTGAGCGTGACGAGATTTTCGGCATCTTCAACCGCAAACTGCAGTTGATCGCGATGGCGCATCTGGCGCTCTCGACCGACCCCGAACTCAAGAGTTGCGCCGAGTTTGGCGTGTCCGTACTGGCCCATGCGCGCGGCCGGGGTTACGGCGCGCGCCTGTTCGAGCGTGCCGAAATACACGCCCGCAACGAGGGCGTCGACATGATGTTTATTCATGCGCTCAGCGAAAACACAGCCATGCTCAACATCGCCCGCAAGGCCGGCGCCAAAATACAGCGCGACGGCTCCGAGAGCGAGGCCTACCTCAAGCTGCTGCCGGCCGACCTGGATTCACGCCTGACAGAACTGCTCCAGGAGCAACTTGCCCAGAGCGACTACCGCCTGAAGGTCCAGGCCAGGCAGTTTTGGGGCTGGCTTGCCCTGGTGCAGGAAGTGCGCAGCGGCGTGCAGGATAGCCGCCGCAGCATCCAGCGCTAATGCGCCAGCAACCGGTCGCACGTGAGGAAGGCATCCCGGTAATTTCAGTTATCCTCGGTGGCTTCCTCACTACCGAGCACCCTTACGTGTCCGACATTCCCCCCAGTCGATCTTCCAAGCCTGAAGACAAGCGCGGCTTTCTGCAAAAGCTCGCTGAAATGCTCCACCCCGGCCCGGACTCCAAAGACGAGCTCATAGGCACCCTGGTGGAGGCGCAAGACAATGAGGTCATCGACGCCCAGAGCCGCGAAATGCTCGAAGGCGTGATCCGCATGGCTGACATGACCGTCGGTGACGTGATGGTGGCCGCACCGCGCATGGACTGCCTCAACATCAATGCGCCGTTCGACGAACTGCTGCACCTCGTGATAGACACCGCGCATTCGCGCTTTCCGGTGTACGAGGGGGAAAAGGAAAATATCCTGGGCCTGCTGATGGCCAAGGACCTGCTTAAACTCCAGCGTGCCCCCGAGCTCAACATCAAGGCCTTGCTGCGTCCCGCCATGTTCGTGCCCGAAAGCAAGGGGCTGAACGATTTGCTGCGCGACTTTCGCAGCAACCACAGCCATCTGGCGATCGTCATCGATGAATTTGGCCGCGTGGCGGGCCTGATCACCATCGAAGACGTGCTGGAGCAGATCGTGGGCGAGATCGAGGATGAATTTGACATCGCCGAGGACGAGGGCGATATCTTCGGCCTTTCTGACCACACCTACCGCGTCAGCGGCGACACCTCGATCGAGCGCGTCAATGAAGCCTTTGGCGTGCTGCTGCCGGAAACCGACTTTGAAACCGTTGGCGGCCTGGTGGCGCACGAAATGGGCCATGTCCCCAAGCGCGGCGAGCACTACGCACTGGCCGGCCTGCAGTTCACCGTGCTGCACACCAAAGGCGGTGCCGTGCGCTGGTTCAAGGTCTCGCCCGTAGCGGCCAGCACCTAAGCCGTTGTGAACGCGGTTTTGCTGGCGCCCGCCTTGCACACCTTGCCGCACGAGCGGCTGGCACTGCATCAGATGGCTATTGTCTTGATGGCGGGCGGCGCGCATGCGGCTAGCATTGCCTGGCCGTTTTCCTTTATTTTTGCGCAAGGCCAGCCGCTCTGGTGGCTGCAGTTGCTGGCGCTGACGGTGCTGGCCGGCCAGCTCGACAGCTGCCACTCGGGCAAGCGCGCTGCCTGGCTGGGCGGGCTGTTCGCCACGGCCATGCTGTGCGCCACCTTTTGGTGGCTGTTCATTTCCATGCATACCTATGGCGGCCTGGCCGCGCCGCTCACGGTGCTGGCCATTGTGGTGCTGGCGGCTTTTCTGGCGCTCTATTACGCCGCCGCTGCGGCCCTCTTTGTACGCCTGGCGCCGGCCGGACGAGCGCCGCGCGCGATGGTGTTTGCCGCGCTCTGGCTGCTGGCCGAGCTGGCGCGGGTCAAGCTGTGGACCGGTTTTCCTTGGGGCGAGGGCGGTTACGCCCATGTCGATGGCTGGGCCAGGCCATTGGCCGCTTGGGTGGGCGTGCACGGGCTGAGTTTTCTGGCTGCCCTTGTCGCGGCCTGGGTGGCCATGTCCCTGCGTGCGGCCCTTCATAGCGGTAAGGGCTGGCTGAGTGCGTTGGGCATGGCGGTGCTCGGCGTGGCGCTGGCCCAGTGGCCGGTTGCGGCTCCCGTGGTGGACGCCGCATCGGCACCAGGCCGGATGTCGGTCACGCTGCTGCAAGGCAATATTGCGCAGGATGAAAAATTTCAGGGCGGCACCGGCGTGGTCACCGCCTTGCGCTGGTACGGCGAGCAGCTGCGTGACGCCAGCACCGCGCTGGTGGTCGCGCCTGAAACCGCCATTCCGCTGCTGCCGCAGCAATTGCCGGAGGGCTACTGGCAGGCGCTGCAGTCGCGTTTTGCCACCGGGCAGCAGGCCGCGTTGATCGGTCTGCCGCTGGGCAGTTTCGAGGCGGGTTATTCCAACTCTGTGCTGGGGCTCAAGCCGCAAGCCTCGGGGCCGGCCGCGCCCTACCGCTATGACAAACACCACCTGGTGCCGTTTGGCGAGTTCATTCCGACCGGTTTTCGGTGGTTCACCGAATTGATGAACATTCCGCTGGGCGACTTCAACCGCGGCGCGGTGGGCCAGCCGTCGTTTGACTGGAAAGGCCAGCGGCTGGCGCCCAATATTTGCTATGAAGACCTGTTTGGCGAAGAACTGGGGGCGCGCTTTGCCGACCCGGCGCTGGCGCCCACGGTGTTTGTCAATCTCAGCAACATTGGCTGGTTTGGCAACACCATCGCGATTGACCAGCACCTGCACATCTCGCGCATGCGGGCGCTGGAATTCAGCCGCCCCATGATCCGCGCCACCAACACCGGCGCCACCGTCATCATTGACCATCAGGGCCAGGTCACGCATGCCTTGCCGCGCCACACCCGTGGTGCGCTGGTCGGCGAGGTCCAGGGGCAGGGCGGCATCACGCCCTTCGCCTGGTGGTCGGCGCGTTTCGGCTTGTGGCCGCTGTGGGCGCTGGGCCTGGTCATCACGGGGCTGGCGCCTGTATTCAGGCGTGCTCGCTGAACCTGTCGCCCTTTGCCGCCGCGTAAAATGAGCAATTGTGCGATGCCGCCCCGGGCGTCGCAGCCCTCCGGTGCCTGGTATGCGGCACCGCGCTACTGACCACAACTATTCCTATGCTCACTTTCCAGCAAATCATCCTGAAGCTGCAGTCCTACTGGGCCGACCAGGGTTGCGCCCTGCTGCAACCCTATGACATGGAAGTCGGCGCCGGCACGTCGCACACCGCTACGTTTTTAAGAGCGCTTGGCCCCGAGCCCTGGAAGGCGGCCTATGTGCAGCCCAGCCGCCGGCCCAAAGACGGCCGTTATGGCGAAAACCCCAACCGCCTGCAGCATTACTACCAGTACCAGGTCGTGCTCAAGCCGGCGCCCAGCAATATCCTGGAGCTCTACCTGGGCAGCCTGGAAGCGCTGGGGTTCGACCTGAAGAAAAATGACATCCGCTTTGTCGAGGACGACTGGGAAAACCCCACGCTGGGTGCCTGGGGCCTGGGCTGGGAAGTCTGGCTCAACGGCATGGAAGTGACGCAGTTCACCTATTTTCAGCAGGTCGGCGGCATTGACTGCAAGCCGGCTACCGGCGAAATCACCTACGGGCTGGAGCGCCTGGCCATGTATTTGCAGGGCGTGGACAACGTCTACAACCTGACCTGGACCGAGGGCCTCAGCTACGGCGACGTCTACAAGCAAAACGAGGTGGAGCAGTCGACCTACAACTTCGAGCATTCTGATGCCGAATTTTTGTTCACCGCTTTTAACGCCCATGAAAAGCAGGCCCGGCACCTGATCGAGCAGCAATTCGCCTTGCCCGCCTACGAGCAGGTCCTGAAAGCCGCGCACAGCTTTAACCTGCTGGACGCGCGCGGCGCGATCAGCGTGACCGAGCGCGCCGCCTACATGGGGCGCATTCGCAATGTGTCGCGCCTGGTGGCGCAGAGTTATCTGGAAAGCCGCGAGCGCCTGGGCTTCCCCATGGCGCCGCGCGAATGGGTCGAGCAAATGACCCCGATCAAGAAGAAGGCCGCCTGAAAATGACAACGAAAAACCTTCTGGTTGAACTGTTTGTGGAAGAGTTGCCGCCCAAGGCGCTCAGAAAACTCGGCGACGCGTTCGCCGGCGTGCTGGCCGACCAGCTCAAGGCCCAAGGCCTGGCCACCGACGAGTCGGTGGTGACGGCCTACGCCTCCCCGCGCCGCCTGGCCGCGCACATCAGCCATGTCTGGCTCAAGGCCGCCGACAAGGCGGTGCAGCAAAAGCTCATGCCTGCGTCCGTGGGGCTCGATGCTGCTGGCCACGCCACGCCGGCCTTGCTCAAGAAACTGCAGGCGCTGGGCGCCGATGTGTCCGACCCGGCGGCTGCCGTGGCCGCGCTCAAGCGCGCGCCTGACGGCAAGGCCGAAGCGCTGTTCTACGACAGCCTGGTCACCGGCGCCACGCTGGACACCGGATTGCAAAAGGCGCTCGAAGAATCGATTGCCAAGCTGCCGATTCCAAAGGTCATGAGCTACCAGCTGGAGACCGACTGCGCGTTGCCCGGCTGGACCAGCGTGAACTTCGTGCGCCCGGCGCACGGCTTGGTGGCGCTGCATGGCAGCGCTGTGGTGCCGGTCAAGGTGCTGGGGCTCAAGGCCGGCAACCTCACGCGCGGCCACCGTTTTGAGGCCGCCGTGGACCCGGTGCTGCTGCAGGATGCCGACAGCTACGCCCAGGTGCTGGCCAGGGACGGCGCAGTGATTGCCTCGTTTGCCGAGCGCAAGGCCGAGATTGCCCGTCAACTGGCGGCTGCAGCGGCCCGCATGGGCGGCGGCGTCAGGGCGATTGAAGACGACGCGCTGCTCGACGAAGTGACCGCGCTGGTCGAGCGGCCCAATGTGCTGGTCTGTGAATTTGAAAAAGAGTTCCTGGGCGTGCCGCAGGAATGCCTGATCCTCACGATGAAGGCCAACCAGAAGTACTTTCCGTTGCTCGATGCGGGCGGAACACTGACGAACAAATTCCTGGTCGTCAGCAACATCAGCCCTTCGGACGCCAGCGCCGTGATTGGCGGCAATGAGCGCGTGGTGCGCCCGCGCCTGGCCGATGCCAAGTTTTTCTTTGACCAGGACCGCAAGAAGACGCTGGCGTCCCGCGTGGCCGGGCTGGACAAGGTGGTTTACCACAACAAGCTCGGCTCGCAGGGCGAGCGTGTGGAGCGCGTCCGCGAAATAGCACGAGGTATCGCTCGCAAGCTGGCAGACGCTGGCGTGCAAGGCGCCTTCGACGGGAACGCCGATCAGGCCGCGCTGCTGGCCAAGACCGACCTGGTCACCGACATGGTGGGCGAGTTCCCGGAGCTGCAGGGCATCATGGGCCGCTACTACGCGCTCAATGACGGCTTGAGCCCGGACGTGGCCGATGCGATTGAAGACCACTACAAGCCGCGCTTTGCCGGCGACGCGCTGCCGCGCAACCTGACCGGCGTGGTGGTGGCGCTGGCCGACAAGCTGGAAACGCTGGTAGGCATGTTTGGCATCGGCAATCTGCCGACCGGCGACAAGGACCCGTTTGCGCTGCGCCGCCATGCGCTGGGCGTGATCCGCATGCTGGTTGAAAAAGACCTGCCGCTGGAACTGGGCGCGCTGGTGGCGGGGGCAGCACCTGCGTTTGGCGACAAGATCACCGATGCCTCGGCGGCACTGACCGAATTCATCTACGACCGCCTGGCTGGCAGCCTGCGCGAGCAGGGCTACAGCGCGCAGGAAGTTGAAGCCGTGCTGGCGCTGCGCCCGCAGCGCCTGGGCGATGTCGCCAAGCGGCTGGCCGCCGTGCGCGCCTTTGCCGCACTGCCCGAAGCGCCCGCGCTGGCCGCAGCCAACAAGCGCATCGGCAACATCCTGAAAAAGGCGCTCGAAGTGGACCCGCATGTCAGCGAAGTGCTGCTGCAGGAACCTGCTGAAATCGACCTGTACGCCGCAATGAAAGACGTGCTGCCCCGGGCCAATGCGCAGTTTGACGCGGGCGACCTGGCCGCCTCGCTGCAAACGCTGGCGGCCTTGCGTACCCCGGTCGATGCGTTTTTTGACGGTGTGATGGTCAACGCCGAAGCGCTGGACCTGCGCTTGAACCGCCAGGGCCTGCTCAAAAGCCTGCACGATGCGATGAACCGCGTGGCCGACCTGTCGCGCCTGGCGGCCTGAGTGCGCCCTGACTTCGCATGAGCACGCCATGAACCATCCAGCCCCACACCCGCAGACCGGCTGGCTGGCGCAATGGACGTCGCTGCACACCGCCTGGCTGCTGTTTGCGCCGCCTGCCGTGCTGGTGGGGCTGCGCTGGGTGCTGCAGTTGTCAACCGACCGCCTGCCCGGCACGCCCGCGCTGCCGCTGGCGCCCGTGTCGGTGCCGTCGGGTTGGGTGGAGTTGTTCTGGCCGCTGGCGCTTGCCGCGCTGGCGCTGCTCGCGGGCGGCTGGCTGCTGCGCCGCCTGGGCGGGCGCCGTGCCGCGTCGGTGCTGGGCCTGCTGTGGGTGCTGCTCTGGCTGGGCGGCAGTGGCGCCTTGCTGCAGCGCCACCTGAACGAGCAGGGCTTGTTCTTGCGCGACGCCGCCGCGACCGGCGAGGCACTGCGTCCCGGCGCAGTCCTGGCACAGGTGCTCTCCAGTCAGTTCAAGCCGCCCAGTGTGCGCAGCATGGGCGGCACGGCGCTGGTACTGCAGGTGCCTGGTCTGCAGGGGCCGCACCGCCTGCTGCTGGACGAGCCGCAGGCGGCGCAAATCAAGCCCGGCGACACGCTGGCGCTGGCGTTTTCACCCGGCCGTTTTCGGGGGCTGTTTGTGACCGATTGGCAGCTGGCGCCGCCTGTGGCAACTTTGCCGGCGGCCCCCTCTTTGATCATCAAACCATGAAACTCATCATTCTTGACCGTGACGGCACCATCAACAGGGACAGCGATGATTTCGTCAAAACCCCCGAAGAATGGCTGCCGCTGCCCGGCGCGCTGGAAGCGATTGCCCGGCTCAACCAGGGCGGCTGGCGGGTGGTGATTGCCTCCAACCAGTCGGGCCTGGGGCGCGGCTTGTTCGACGTGGCGGCGCTCAATGCCATCCACGCCAAGATGCACAAGCTGCTGGCCGCCGTGGGCGGGCGGGTCGATGCGGTGTTTTACTGTCCGCACAGCCCCGAGGAAAGCTGCAACTGCCGCAAGCCGCTGCCCGGGCTGTTTGAGCAGATCGGTGCGCGCTTCGGCGTGCAGCTTCTGGGCGTGCCGACGGCGGGTGACTCGCTGCGCGACCTGCAGGCGGGCGCCGCTGCCGGCTGCGAGCCGCACCTGGTGCTGACGGGCAAGTCGGCACACTACCGCAATGGCGGGCATCCCGAAGGCCTGCCCGCGGGCACCTTGCTGCATGCCGACCTGGCCGCGTTTGCAGATTTCATCCTGGAGCGCGGTGCTTCGCCCTTGTCCGAAAAAGATAAAAAATGATAGCGATAGCGATAGCGATAGCGGTAAGTTGTACAAGGGCCAAGGCCCATCAACATCATAAAAATTACCTGACACCCCACCCCCACCGGAACCACTGACATGCCTCTGATTCGCTCCATCCTGCACATGCTGTGGATGATCCTGACCGTGATGCCTTGGGCGCTTTTTGTGGTGTTCGCCTCTCTTTTTGTCAACAGCACCACCATGTACTGGATGTGCGCGCGCTGGCTGAAGCTGGCGGTGGACAGCGGCACCTTCATCCTGGGCATCAAGAACCGCATCACCGGCATGGAAAACCTGCCGACCGGCGAGAAAAGCGCCGCCGTGCTGCTGTGCAAGCACCAGTCGACCTGGGAGACGCTGACGATGCCGGCGATCATGCCGCACCCGCTGGCCTATGTGTTCAAGAAAGAACTGCTCTACATTCCGTTTTTTGGCTGGGCCATGGCGCGCATGGACATGATCCACATTGACCGCAGCCAGGGCACGCGGGCATTTGCCAAGGTGGTCGAGCAGGGCAAGCGGCTGATGGCTCAGGGCACCTGGGTCATCATGTTTCCCGAAGGCACGCGCATTGACCGCGGGCAGGCCGGCGTCTACAAGTCGGGCGGCGCGCGGCTGGCGATCAAGGCCGGTGTGCCGGTGATACCGATTGCCGTGACGTCTGCCAAATGCTGGCCGCGCAAGGCCTTCATTAAAAAACCGGGTATCGTCGACATTTCCATCGGCAAGCCGATTGACAGCACCGGCCGCAAGCCCGACGAGTTGATGCTGGAAGTCCAGGCCTGGATCGAAGCCGAAATGCACCGGCTCGACCCCGAGGCCTATGCGGCCCCCGTGGTCCCGTCCCCGCAAGGCTGAGCCGGCCGCCCCGCTGCACCCCGTCAAACCGCCATGATGCACAGGCTTATTCAGTTCACACGGGATCTCTTCGAGCCGGTGCCGGCCGTCAGCCCGGCGCCATCCGGGCCCGCTGGGAAAACGCCGAAATCGAATGAAAAAGTGCCTGTAGCCCATCCCGGACGGGTTCGGGATGCTATTGAAACTGTCGTTAATAATGCCCCGGCCGCGTTCCGCCACCCGCATGCGACGCGCGAAGCCTTGCTGGGCGGCATGGTGGTGGCCTATGCCTTCAGGCGCAGCGCGCGCCGTAGCATCGGATTTTCGGTGGGGCCCGAAGGGCTTGCGGTGAGCGCGCCCAAATGGGTTCCGCTCCATGAAATTGACCAGTCGGTGCGCGACAAGTCGGGCTGGATTCTTCAAAAACTCCGGCAAACCCGCGAGCGCCACGAGCGGCTGGAGTCCGCGCGCATTGACTGGAAGGACGGCGCGGTATTTCCTTTCCAGGGCGAGCCCTTGCGGCTGGTGATTGAGGCGCATCCGCCGGCTGGCGCCGCGCGAGGCCTCAGCGCCGAACTCAAAACCCTGGTGGCTGGCGTACCCGCCAACCGCGCTACCGGTCTGCCCGAAGGCGCCTGGCCAGCGGAGCTGGAACGTGCCCTGCATCTGCGCCTCCCCCTTGGCGCCACGCGCGAACAAATCCGCGACGCCGTGCAGGCGTGGCTGATGCGCCAGGCCCGGCAGATTTTTTCCGAGCGGCTGGCGCATTTCGCCCCGCAGCTCGGTGTGCAGTGGCACAAGCTCAGCCTGTCCAGCGCCAGTACACGGTGGGGCAGCGCGAGCAGCAACGGGTCCATCCGGTTGAACTGGCGCCTGCTGCACTTCAAGCCTGCGGTGATGGACTATGTGGTGGTTCACGAGCTCAGCCATTTGCGGGTGATGGACCACAGCCCGCGCTTTTGGGACACCGTGCGCACCATCGTGCCCAACTATGCCGAATTGCGCGGCCAGCTCAAAGATGAGGGAATTCCCCGCTGGTGAAGCCGTATGAGTGCAAAAGTATTACATTGGCGCTCAAATTGATAATATGATGGAAACAAAAAAATCCATCGGGAAACTGATGATCGCAATCCAGGAGAGGTGACATGAGCGACAAGCTGATACTCGTAGTTGAAGACAATCCCGACCATCTGGAGTTGACGGTGCTGACCCTCGAAGAGCACGGTGTCACGGCCGAGATCGCCGTGGCCCGGGATGGCGCGCAGGCACTGGACTATCTGTTTGGTCGGGGCATTCATGAGGGCCGTGACACCCAAAGGCAGCCGTCTTTTATTTTGCTGGACATGAAGTTGCCCAAGCTGTCGGGTCTGGATGTGCTGCGCAGCGTGCGCGCCAACCCGCTGACCGCGCTGGTGCCGGTGGTCATGCTGACCTCGTCCAGCGAACAGTCCGACATCGTTGCGTGCTACCAAAGCGGCGCGAACGGCTTTGTGCGCAAGCCCGTTGATTTTGCGGACTTCACCAAAAAGCTCGATCGCCTGCAGGCCTATTGGCTGGATGTCAATGAATCCATTGCTGCGGCCTGAGCGTTTACGGGGCGCTGCGTCCGGGCGCCTTTTATAAAGACAAACCATGAAGAGGACGTTGAGGACCCGCCTGGTCCTGCTGGTGGTGGCCGCGATGGTTCCCCTTTTTGGTTTGTCTGCGGTCAATGCATGGCTCAATGCCGATGCCGCCATCGAGCGGGCGCAGAGCGACCTGCGGTTCGCGGTCTCGCTGGCCGCTTCGAGCCAGCAGCGCCTGACCGAGACGGCGCACCAGGTGTTGACGGTGATTGCCCATGTGCCCGACATCGCGGGCGGCCAGGAGGCGGGATGCAGCCGTTTTCTGGGTGATCTCAAACGGCAGTTTTCCGACTATGCCAATCTGGGCATCATCGGCGCCGATGGTTATGCGCGCTGCCTCGGTCCTGGCGCGCCTTCGCCGCTCTACTTCGGTGACCGTGCTTATTTTCGTGATGCCGTCAGCCGCCGCAGCTTTGTGTCCAGCGAATACCTTGTGGGGCGCGTGACCGGCAAGCCGACCACCACCTTTGCGCTGCCGGTGTTTGACGCGCAGGGCCGCGTTGCCTTCGTCGCCTATGCGGCGCTTGATCTGACCAAGATGGCCGAGTCGATCGCGGCGATCCATGTGCCTGCCGGTGCTGCGCTGGGAATCCATGACCGCAATGGCATCTTGCTTGCCGGGACCGCCAACCTGCCCTTGCCCGTTGGGGAGAAAGCCGCCAGCCCTGTGTTGCAGGAGGCGATAAGAACCTTGAGCACGGGAGTGCATGCGGGTCTGGATGGCGCGGGCCAGCAGCGGCTATGGGCCTTCATGCCCAGCAGCGCGCAAGCCGAATCGGCGGTTTTCGTGGTGGTCAGCGCGGACCGCAGCCAGGCCATTGGCGCCAGCCAGCGTCAGTTTGGCCTGGAACTGGCGGTGTTGCTGCTGATGGCTTTTCTGGGGGGATGGATTGCCTGGACGATGGGTGCGCGCACCATTGTCAAGCCGACCCGGGAAATCCTTGACGCCACCCGCCAGGTCGAGCAAGGCCGGCTGGATGTGCGCATCCCGACCCGCGGGCAGGATGGCGGGGACGAGCTTTTCACCATCGCCGCCGGATTCAACGGCATGGCTGAATCACTGCAAAAGCACCATGATGCGCTGGCCGCCGAACTGGCGCAGAGCCAGGCGAGCCAGGAAAAGTTGCGCGATGCCCAGCGTCTCGGGTGCATAGGTTACTGGGAAATGGACCTCGAAACTCGCGTGATGGGATGGTCCGATGAGGCCTGCGAGGTGCTGGGCACGGATCGCCCGCGGGTTGGCAGCAGCTATGACGCTTTCATCGAGTTAATCCATCCAGACGATCGCGCCGCCTTTGAAGCCCGGCGCGATGCCGCTGTCGGGGAAGGCCTGCCGCTGGACCTGGCGTTTCGCATCATCACGCCGCTTGGCGCGGTGCGCTGGATTCAGCAACTCGACCGGGTTCAGGGCCGAGCGGGTGAGCAAACCGGGCGCCGCTCCGGGGTGATCCGGGACATCACCGAGCAGCATGCGTCGCAAGAGCATTTGCGGTTGCTGGAAACCTGTATTGCCCGCCTGAACGATATGGTGCTGATCACCGAGGCAGGGCCTGTTGACGAGCCCGGCCATCGCCTCGTTTTTGTCAACGACGCGTTTGAGCGCCACACCGGCTACCGCCGTGAAGAGGTGCTGGGCAGGTCGCCGCGCTTTTTGCAGGGTCCGCGCTCGCAGCGTGCCGAACTCGACCGGATTCGCGCCAAGATCATCAAGTGGGAGCCGGTTCGCGCCGAGTTGATCAACTACACCAAGAGCGGGCAGGAGTTCTGGGTTGAGATCGACATGGTGCCGATTACCGACTCCAGAGGCTGGTTCACGCACTGGGTGGCCGTGGAGCGGGACATCACCCGCCGCAAGCTGGCCGAACAGGCCGTCATGGACAGCGAGCAGCGCTACGCGGCGCTGTTTGAGGCGGCGCCCCTGCCGATGTGGGTATTTGACATGGCCAGCAAGCAGTTTCTGACGGTCAACCGCGCGGCCCAGCAGAGCTACGGTTATTCGGCCGACGAATTCCGGGCGATGAGCATCTTCGATATTCGTACCGAGTCAGAGGCGGGCCGCTTGCGCGAGGAATTGATCGATGCCATGACCTTGCGACGAGGCCGCTGGGTGCACAGCCGCAAGGACGGGTCGCTTTTTCCGGTCAACATCGTTTCGCAGCCGGTTCAGTATGCCGGCCGGGACGCGCGCTTTGTGGTGGCGCTGGACATGAGCGAGCAGGTCAAGGCCGAACATGAGGTCCAGGCGCATCTGTTTACCTTGCAGCGCGCCGCCGATGCCGCCCAGGCGATTACCTGGCACCAGACGCTGGAGGGCACGATGCAGGAGGTGGCCGAGCAGGCGCGCGGGGTGATTGGCGCGCACCAGTCGGTGGTCAGCCTGACGCACGGCCAGGATTGGGCGCAGGCCACCCATGCGCGGTCCCTGTCCGAGAAATATGCGGCCTACCGTGATGTGGTTGAGCCCGCCGACGGCGCCGAAATTCGTGCGATGGTGTGCCAGACCAACCATTCGCTGCGTATCACCCAGGCCGAATTGCTGGCGCATCCGCGCTGGCACGGCGGCGGCAGCAACGCCAGCGCCTACCTACCCATGCGGGGCTGGCTGGCGATACCCTTGGTGGGGCGAAATGGGGAAAATATAGGGCTGCTGCAGTTGTCTGACAAATACGAGGGCGAGTTCACGCAGGAGGACGAGTATGTCGCGATGGAACTGGCCCACCTGGCGTCTGCCGCCATGGAAAATGCCCGTCTGCTGGAAGAAGTCGGCCAGCTCAATGCGCGGCTGGAGCAAAAAGTAGTGGCGCGCACCGCGTCACTGGCGCGCCAGGAGGCCTTGTTTCGTGCGCTGGCCCAGCAGGCGCCGCAGGTGGTCTGGACCGCCAACCCCAATGGGGCGGTGACTTACGTCAACCGTGCATGGTTTGACCTGGTGGGCGGCACCCTGGACGACTGGACCGGCACCCAGCGCTGGTTTGCCGTGCTTCATCCCGACGATGTGGCGGATGTGCGGGCCAACTGGCAGGCCGCCAATGCCACGCAATCATCTTTTTCCGGCATCCGCCGCTTGCTGGCCCGGGATGGCAGCTGCCACACCATGGCCTACCGGGCCTCCCCGGTGCTGGATGCGCACGGTGCGGTCGCCTTCTGGGTCGGGATCGACGCGGATATTTCCGAGATCAAGGCCATTGAAGCCGCCTTGCGCCTGTCCAACGAGGAGCTCGAAGCCTTCTCGTACTCGGTGTCGCACGACCTGCGCTCGCCGCTCAACACGATTGATGGCTTTAGCCGTTTGCTGGCCAAACAGTTGTCGGGCGAGACGGGCGAGAAGGTGCAGCACTACCTGTCGCGCATTCAAATGGGGGTGGCGCAGATGGGGCAGCTGATCGAAGACTTGCTGTCCCTGGCGCAAGTGGCGCGGGCGCAATTGCGTATCGAGCCTGTCGATCTGTCGGAGATGGCCCGCAATATTCTGGACGAATGGCAGCTGCGCCAGCCCGAGCGCGCGGTCAGCGTGCAGATTGACAGCAGCCTGCACGTCCATGGCGATGGGCGGCTGCTCAGGGTGGCCCTGGAAAACCTTCTGGGCAATGCCTGGAAGTTCAGCGCGCAACAAGCCATGGCCGAAATCTGCATAGGACAACAGTCCGACGCCGCAGGCGGGCCCGTATTTTTCGTGCGTGACAATGGCGCCGGTTTTGACATGGCCTATGCCGACAAGCTGTTCAGCCCGTTTCAGCGACTGCATGCGGTGTCCGAGTTTCCAGGAACAGGCATTGGCCTGGCCACGGTGAGCCGGGTGATTGCGCGGCATGGCGGCCGTCTTTGGGCGGATGCCGCGCTGGGCCGCGGGGCTACTTTTCTATTCACGCTACCCAGGGTGCTGCATGTGCTTTGAGCGTCCCAAAGCGGACGGAGTCAATTAAAATGGGAAAAATGATAAACGTAACTTCTTTTGCCCACGTCCATGTCACGTGAGCCCAAAACTTTTGAAGCCGCCATCACCGCGGACGACTTTTCCAGTTCGGACTACTGCGGCACAAGCTACGCGGCCAAGCTGCTGGGCTTGTCGGTGGCCACGGTGCAGTCGCTGGTTGAAAAGGGCGAAATAGAAGCATGGAAAACGCTGGGCGGACACCGTCGCATTGCGCTGCACTCCATCAACGCTTATCTGGCCAAGCACAGCCCGCAACTTTCACGGGCCGATACCAATCCCAAACACCGTCTGCGTGTGCTGATCGTCGAGGACGACGAGATCACCCGTGAGTTGTACCGGGCCTATTTTGACGAGTGGGACCTGCCGGTCGACTGCACCTGGATGCCTTCGGCCCTGGAGGCCTTGATGGACATTGGCAGCATGCGGCCTGACTTGCTGATCACCGACTTGTCCATGCCTGGGGTCGACGGTATCGAGATGCTCAAAGCCCTCAAACGCAACCAGCAACTGGCAGATATGCAGATCGTGGTCATCAGCGGCTTGCCGCTGGAGGCGATTACTGATCGCGGCGGACTTCCGGTGCACGCCCACCTGCAGAAAAAACCGGTCAACTTTGACTGGCTGCAGGGCTACGTGACCGCGCTCGTCACGGCCAACGTCAAGTGGCGCAAATGACATGCCCGCACGGGTGCTTCCAGGCAACGAGCTGACTGGCAAGGCCTCGTCGGCCGGATTGGCAGCGCTCGGCTGGAGCCCCCTGGGTCTTGCCAACGACGGGACGGTACGGCTTGACGGGCGCGGGTGCATCACCGATGCCAATGCCCGGGCACTTGAGCTTTTGCAGTGCACGCTCGCGGCAGTGTCCGGACGCGATATCTGGGATGCTGTGCCTGAAGAAATCGCCGAGCAGCATGAAAGCGCGACCATCAATGCCTTGCAGACATCGGGGCGCCATGCCTTTGTGGCCCATCAGCGGTTTGAAGGCCGCTGGATCGAATACACCTTCAGGCGGGACGCGTCGGGGTATGTCGTCAGCCTCAGCGACGCATCCTCCACGCAGCGGTTGCAGCACTTGCTGGAAGACAGCGAGCGCTATAACCAGCTGCTTTTTGATGCCAACCCCACGGCGATGTGGATGTTCGACAGCAGTTCGCTGCAGATTCTTGCCGCCAATCACGCCGCCGTCAGCTTTTACGGAATTTCGCGCAAGGAGTTTGTGACGCTTAGCCTGGACGCTTTGTTCGCCGATGGCGAGGGTGCGGCGCTGCTCAGCGATCTGGCGCCCCGCGAAGCCGGCCGGGAGGTTCGGTTTGAACTGCGGCTGTGCAAGCAGCGAAAAGCGGATGGGGACCTGGTGCTGGTGGAGCTGGCCTGCGGCCACATGAACTGGAACCAGCATCAGGCGGTGCTGGTGAGTCTGGCCGATGTCACCCAGCGCCACCTGGGCGACAGCGCCCTGCGGCGGGTCAATGCCGAACTGGAGCAGGCGCTGGCCAGGCAGCAAACCGAGCTGGCCACCGCCAGGCATGAGCTGGACGCGTTCACGCATGCGGTATCGAGCGACTTGCGGGATTCCTTGCATGTGGCCAACGGTTTTGCGACCACGCTGGCTGAAAAATATGCCTCGGTGCTGGACGGGCAGGGGATGCATTACGTCAGCCGCATTCAGGCCAGCACCCGGCAACTCGCCAGGCTGGTCGATGACCTGCTGACACTGGCCCAGCTGTCGCAACTGTCCTGCGATCTTGAAACCATCGATCTGGTGCCGCTGTGCCGGTCGCAGGTCGCTGATTTGACCAGGCGCGACCCCGACCGCGTCCTGGCGATAGAGATGGCGGCCACGCTGCCGGTCGTGGGCGACAGGCGGCTGCTGGGGCTGGCCTTGGCCTGCCTGCTTGAAAATGCCTGGAAGTTCACGTCCAAAAAGACCGAGGCCTGGGTCAAGGTGGCGCTGCTGCCAGGAAAGCGGCACGATGAGTTGGTCCTGGTGGTGTCGGACAACGGCGCCGGTTTTGACGCGGCGTATGGCGAAAAGCTGTTTTCGGCATTTCAGCGCCTGCACTCCTCGGCCGACTTCCCCGGCAATGGACTGGGGCTGGCGATCGTCAAGGGCGTTGCCGCCCGGCATGGCGGCGAGGTCTGGGCGGAGTCCGCCGGGCCGTCCGGCGCCAGTTTTTTCATGACGCTGCCGCAGGGCGCCCCTCCCGCGCCCTGACCGCGCAGCCGCGATGGCCAGGGCGTTGGACGCGGGCAAGGTGTCGGCCCCGGGATAGACAAGTTCAAGCGCCTGGAGGTTCATGTAATATTCGCGCCATATCTGACGTTGACGTTGACGTAAACGTAAACGTAAACGCCATAAGGCCCTTTTCATGAGGAACGCGCCCACCCGGCGATGTCGCCCATTTAACGCTGCCCTTCCCATTTCTTGAACACACCATGGCCACCACTTACACCATCAGCGATCTGGCAAAAGAGTTTGACCTGACCACGCGCGCCATCCGCTTTTACGAAGACATGGGCCTGCTGCAACCCGAGCGCGAAGGTCCGGGCGGGCGCAACCGCATTTACACGGCGCGCGACCGCACCCGGCTCAAGCTGACGCTGCGCGCCAAGCGGCTGGGGCTGTCGCTGGTGGAGGCCAAGGAGATCATCGACTCCTATGACAGCCCGCGCGACACGGCGCCGCAGCTCCAGAAGTTCCTGGCCATTCTGGCCGAGCACCGCAAGAAGCTCGAAGACCAGATGCTGGACCTGCAAGCCAATCTGGACGAGATCCGGACCCATGAAAAAGAAGCCCGGGTGCTGCTGGGCAAGGCCAAAAAGTCAAAATAGTCCATAATTGACGTTTACGTAAACGTCAATTGTAAAACTCTTTAGACAAGGCTCTCCCCATGGTTGTACCTACTGCGCCTGCCGCCCCGTCAGACTTGTTTCAGCGCATCGAAGCGAGCTTTCTGCGCCAGGGCCTGATGCAGCATTTGGGTGCCCGGCTGGTGCGCGTGGAGCCGGGCCTGTGCGAAGTCGCGCTGCCGTATTCGGAGCGCGTGAACCAGCAGCAGGGCGGCTTTCATGGCGGCGCCATGGGCGCGCTGGCCGACATTGCCGGTGGCTATGCGGCCCTGACGGTGGTCGCCGCCGATTCCGAGGTGACGACGGTCGAATACAAGATCAATTTCCTGGCCGGCTTCAAGGGCGGCGAGCTGCGCGCTGTTGGCCGCGTGGCCAAGGCCGGCAAGCGCATCATCGTGACCACGGCGGAAGTGCTGCACCTGGACGCCAGTGGCAAGCAAAGCGCCTGCGCGCTGATGCAGCAAACCATCGTTCCCGTGCCCAAGACCTATTGACCTATTAATCGCCGCGCGGCGCCATCCTCTTTTCAAGAAAGACTTCCATCATGAACAACATGCCCGGACTCAATTTCCAGCTCGGCGAAGACATCGACGCCCTGCGCGACGCGGTGCGGGATTTTGCCCAAGCCGAAATCGCGCCGCGCGCCGCCGAGATCGACAAAAACGACCAGTTTCCGATGGACCTGTGGGAAAAGATGGGCGCGCTCGGCGTGCTCGGCATCACCGTGGGGGAAGAATACGGCGGCGCCGGCATGGGCTACCTGGCCCACATGATCGCCATGGAAGAAATCAGCCGCGCCAGCGCCTCGGTCGGCCTGTCGTATGGCGCGCACAGCAATTTGTGCGTCAACCAGATCAAGCGCAACGGCACGGACGCCCAGCGCCAGAAATACCTGCCTAGGCTGATCAGCGGCGAGCATGTCGGCGCGCTGGCCATGAGCGAGCCCGGCGCCGGCAGCGATGTCATCAGCATGAAGCTCAAGGCCGAAGACAAGGGCGGCTACTACGTCCTGAACGGCAGCAAGATGTGGATCACCAATGGCCCCGATGCCGACACGCTGGTGGTCTACGCCAAGACCGAACCCGAGCTCGGCGCGCGCGGTGTGACCGCCTTCCTGATTGAAAAAGGCATGCCCGGCTTTTCCGTCGCGCAAAAACTCGACAAGCTCGGCATGCGCGGCAGCCACACCGGCGAGCTGGTGTTCAACAACGTCGAGGTGCCGGCGCAAAACATCCTGGGCGGCCTCAACAGCGGCGCCAAGGTACTGATGAGCGGGCTCGATTACGAGCGCGCCGTGCTCACCGGCGGCCCGCTCGGCATCATGCAGTCGGTGATGGACAGCGTGCTGCCCTACATCCATGACCGCAAGCAGTTTGGCCAGAGCATTGGCGAGTTCCAGCTGATCCAGGGCAAGGTGGCCGACATGTACACCGTGCTGCAGGCCGGCCGCTCGTTTGCCTACACCGTGGCCAAAAACCTGGATCTGCTGGGCGTGGACCATGTGCGCCAGGTGCGCAAGGATTGCGCTTCCGTCATTCTCTGGTGCGCCGAAAAAGCCACCTGGATGGCCGGCGAGGGCGTGCAGATTTACGGCGGCAACGGCTACATCAACGACTACCCGCTGGGCCGCCTCTGGCGCGATGCCAAGCTCTATGAAATCGGCGCCGGCACCAGCGAAATCCGCCGCATGCTGATTGGCCGCGAGCTGTTTGCCGAGACCTGCTGAGGCCAGCGAAAATACTGCGCATGATCAAATCAATTTCAGACCTTTTTGCCGACAACCGCGCCTGGGCCGCGCAAATGGAGCGCGAACGCCCCGGCTTTTTCACCAGCCTGAAAAGCCAGCAAAACCCCAAGTACATGTGGATAGGCTGCTCCGACAGCCGGGTGCCGGCCAACCAGATCACCGCGCTGGAGCCGGGCGAGGTGTTCGTGCACCGCAACGTCGCCAACGTGGTGGTGCCCACCGACCTCAACTGCCTGTCCACCATTCAGTTTGCGGTGGACCAGCTCAAGGTCGAGCACCTGATGGTGGTGGGCCACTACGGCTGCGGCGGCGTGAACGCGGCCCTGAACAACCTGCGTATGGGGCTGGTCGACAACTGGCTGCGCCACATCAAGGACGTGCGGGACCGCCATTGCACGATTCTTCAGGCAGCGCCGCCCGAAGCGCGGCTTGACATGCTCTGCGAGCTCAATGTGATCGAGCAAGTCATGAATGTGGCGCAAACCACCGTGATGCAGGATGCCTGGGCGCGCGGGCAGCGGGTCTCCCTGCACGGCTGGGTCTATGGCCTGAAAGACGGGCTGCTGCAAGACCTGCACATCACGCTGGACAGCCTGGAGGGGATCGAGCCCCTGTACCGGGCCGCCATTGCGGGGGTGTCGGCGGCCCGGCGGTAGGCTGCCGGGCTTGGCCGTCAAAAAACCGGAGAAAACATGTTTCCGCAGCGCCTTGACTCCACGATGGCCTACGACATCGCCAAGGCGATGATCGACGGCTTCAACCGCCATTACCAGCTGTTTCGCACCGAATCGGCGCGGGCCAAGCACCGGTTCGAAACCTCGGACTGGCACGGCCAGCAGCGCGCCCAGCGCGAGCGCATTGAGTTTTACGACCTGCGGGTGCGCGAAGCGTCGACGCGGCTGGAGCGTGAATTCAAGGCCGGCGAGCAGTCCATGGACGTCTGGCACCAGGTCAAGCTGCACTACATCGGCCTGCTGATCGACCACCACCAGCCCGAGCTGGCCGAGACCTTTTTCAACTCGGTCACCACCAAAATCCTGCACCGCAGCTATTTCCAGAACGATTTCATTTTTGTCCGGCCCGCCGTCAGCACCGAGTACATCGAAAACAGCGAGCCCACGGCCCGGCCTACCTACCGCGCCTACTACCCGAGCCGGGACAGCATGCACGACACCGTCGTCACGCTGGTGCGCGACTTTGATTTGCGGCTGGAGTTTCAAGACCTCGCGCGCGATGCCGGTTACGTGTCAGAGGCCATGACGCGGCGCCTGGGCGACGTCAAGTTGCGCGCCAATTTCCAGATCCAGGTGCTTTCCAGCCTGTTTTTCCGCAACAAGGGCGCCTACGTGGTCGGCAAGATCATCAACGGATTCAACGAGATCCCGTTTGCCCTGCCGATTTTGCACCGCCAGCCCGCGCCGGGCCAGGCCCCGGCCGGCGGCCGCGAGGGCATGTTCGGCCTGGCTGATTCTGGCCGGCTGGTGATTGACGCGGCGCTGTTTGGCGAGGACGACTTGCTGATGCTGTTCAGCTTTGCACGCGCCTACTTCATGGTCGACATGGGCATTCCGTCGGCCTACGTGCAGTTTTTGCGCAGCATGATGCCGCGCATGCCGCGCGCCGAAATCTACAACGCGCTGGGGCTGGCCAAGCAGGGCAAGACGCTGTTTTACCGCGACTTTCTGCACCACCTGCGCCACTCCACCGACCAGTTCCGCATCGCCCCCGGCATCAAGGGCATGGTCATGCTGGTGTTTGACCTGCCTTCGTTTCCCTATGTGTTCAAGGTCATCAAGGACTTCTACCCGCCACCCAAGGACACTACGCGCGAGCAGATCAAGGGCAAGTATTTGCTGGTCAAACAGCATGACCGCGTGGGCCGCATGGCCGACACGCAGGAATACAGCGAAGTCGCGTTTCCGCGCGACCGCTTTGACGACGAGCTGATTGCCGAGATCCAGAAGTTCGCGCCCAGCCAGCTGGAGATCAGCGACCGCGACGGCGACGGCAGGATGGAAGTCATCATCAAGCATGTCTACATCGAGCGGCGCATGATCCCGCTCAACATCTACCTGCAGGAAGCGTTCGACATCGGCTTGAGCGAGCCCGCCGCCCAGGCGCAGATCGAGCGCGCCGTGGTCGAGTACGGCAACGCCATCAAGGACCTGGTGGCCGCCAACATCTTTCCGGGCGACATGCTGTTCAAGAACTTCGGCATCACGCGCCACGGCAAGGTCGTGTTCTACGACTACGACGAGATCGAATACATCACCGACTGCAAGTTCCGCAAGGTGCCGACGCCGCGCAACGAAGAAGAAGAAATGAGCGCTGAGGTCTGGTATTCGGTCGGGCCCAAGGACGTGTTCCCCGAAACTTTTGCGCCCTTTTTGCTGGGCAACGACGCGGTGCGCGCGGTGTTCATGAAGCACCATGCCGACTTGCTCGATGCGGCCTTCTGGCAGAGCCACCAGGCGCGCATCCAGGCCGGCCATGTCTTTGACGTGTTTCCGTATGACCAGCAAAAACGTTTCGCGGTCATGCATGCCAAGGCGCCCGCCGGCTGAACCTGCGCAACGGAAAAAAATTTTTTATTTAAATTTTCCAGGAGAAAAACATGTCTGATTCCATCGTCATCCTTGCTGCCGCCCGCACCCCCATGGGCGCGTTCCAGGGCGAGTTTTCCAGCCTGTCGGCCCACGATCTGGGCGGCGCCGCCATCCGGGCCGCCGTCGAGCGCTCGGGCGTGGCGCCTGCAACCGTCGACGAAGTGCTGTTCGGCAACTGCCTGATGGCCGGCCAGGGCCAGGCGCCGGCGCGCCAGGCCGGCTTCAAGGGCGGCCTGCCGGCCAGCGCCGGCGCCGTCACGCTGTCCAAGATGTGCGGCTCGGGCATGGAGGCGACCCTGCTGGCGCATGACCAGCTGGTGGCCGGCAGCCGCGACGTGATGGTCGCCGGCGGCATGGAAAGCATGACCAACGCCCCGTATCTGCTGCCCAAGGCGCGTGGCGGCATGCGCATCGGCCATGACCGCGTGATGGACCACATGATGCTCGACGGCCTGGAAGACGCCTACCAGCCCGGCCGCTCCATGGGCACCTTTGGCGAAGACTGCGCCGCCAAATACGGCTTCACCCGCGAGGCGCAGGACGCCTTTGCCACGGCCAGCGTGCAGCGCGCCAAGGCCGCCATGGCCTCCGGCGCCTTCAGCGCCGAAATAGTGCCCGTCACCGTCAAGGGCCGGGCCGGCGACACCGTCATCAGCAGCGACGAAGGCCCGGGCAAGGTCAAGCTCGACAAGATTGCTTCGCTCAAGCCCGCGTTCAAGAAAGACGGCACTATCACCGCTGCCTCCAGCTCGTCCATCAGCGACGGCGCCGCTGCGCTGGTGCTGGCCCGCGAATCGACCGCCAAGGAACTCGGCGCCACGCCGATTGCCCGGATCGTCGGCCACGCCACCTTTGCCCAGGCGCCTGAATGGTTCTCGACCGCCCCGGTCGGCGCCGTCAACAAGCTCTTGAAAAAAATCGGCTGGAGCGTCAAGGATGTGGAGTTGTGGGAAATCAACGAAGCCTTTGCGGTTGTGCCCATGGCGGCGATGGCTGATCTGGGCATCAGCCACGACGTTGTCAACGTCAACGGCGGCGCCTGCGCGCTCGGCCACCCGATTGGCTGCAGCGGCGCCCGCATCATCGTCACGCTGATCCATGCGCTGAAGGCCAGGGACCTCAAAAAAGGCGTTGCCACGTTGTGCATTGGCGGCGGCGAGGCGACCGCGCTCGCGATTGAAATCGTCTGAGCCCGACGCGGCATTCAGGCCTCCAAGCATCATGTCTGTTGTTCTGGTTATCGGCGCTTCCCGGGGGATCGGCCTGGAATTCGTTCGTCAGTACACCGAGGCGGGCGACCGCGTCATCGCCACCGTGCGCGACGCCGCCGGGCGGGCGCGCGTCCAGGCGCTGGGGGCTGAAGTGCTGACCGTGGACGTGAGCCAGCCTGCCAGCGTGAGCGGCCTGGCCTGGCAACTCGACGGGGAAAAGATTGACACGGCGCTGTACGTCGCCGGTGTTTACGCGTCCGGCACGGCGCTGGCCCCGCCCACGCGCGAGTTGTTTGACCAGACGCTGCACACCAACGTGCTGGGCGCCATGCAGGTGCTGCCGCAGGTGGCGCCGCTGGTCGAAGCGGCGCAGGGCCGCTTTGGCTTCATCAGCAGCGGCATGGGGCATATCGGCAGCGTGGAATCCAGCCAGGGCTGGACCTACCGCGTCAGCAAGGCCGCGCTCAACATGGCGGTGGCCTCGGCCCAGCATGACTACCCGGCCGCCATTCTGGTCGCGCTGTGTCCCGGCTGGGTGCGCACCGACCTGGGCGGACCCAACGCACCCCTGAGTGCTTCAGGCAGCGTGCGCGCCATGCGCGCCACGCTCGCCAAGCTCACGCCGGCCCACCGGGGCCAGTTTTTCCACCACGACGGCCGGCCGTTTGCCGGGTGGTAATTTTCTTCCTCAAAATCCGGACACAACAACCATGCTACTGACACAAGACCAGGAACAGGTGCGCGACGCGGTTCGCGCTTTCGCCCAGGCGGAACTCTGGCCCCACGCCGCGCGCTGGGACAAGGAACACTATTTCCCCAAGGAAGCGCACCGGGGCCTGGCCGCGCTGGGCACCTACGGCATCTGCGTGCCCGAGGAGTTCGGCGGCGCCAACCTCGACTACCTCACGCTGGCGCTGGTGCTCGAAGAAATCGCCGCTGGCGATGGCGGCACCAGCACCGCCATCAGCGTCACCAACTGCCCGGTCAACGCCATCCTGATGCGTTACGGCAGCGCGGCGCAGAAAAAGCAATGGCTGGTGCCACTGGCGCAGGGCGACCTGCTGGGCGCCTTCTGCCTGACCGAGCCGCACACTGGCAGCGACGCCTCGTCACTGCGCACCACGGCCGTCAGGCAAGGCGACGCCTATGTGCTGAACGGCGTCAAGCAGTTCATCACCAGCGGCCAGAACGGCCAGGTCGCCATCGTGATTGCCGTCACCGACAAGGGCGCCGGCAAGAAGGGCATGAGCGCCTTCATCGTTCCGACCGACGCGCCCGGCTATTCGGCCTCGCGGCTTGAAGACAAGCTGGGCCAGCATTCAAGCGATACGGCGCAGGTCAACTTTGACGACTGCCGCATCCCGGTTGAAAACCTGATTGGCGCCGAGGGCGAAGGCTACAAGATCGCGCTGGGCGGGCTGGAGGGCGGGCGTATCGGCATTGCCGCGCAAAGCGTCGGCATGGCGCGCAGCGCCTTCGAGGTGGCCCTGGCGTATGCCAAGGACCGCCAGAGTTTTGGGGTCGCCATCTTCAACCACCAGGCGGTGGGTTTCCGTCTGGCCGACTGCGCGACCAAGCTGGAGGCCGCCCGCCAGCTGATCTGGCACGCCGCCAGCCTGCGCGACGCCGGCCGGCCCTGCCTGAAGGAAGCGGCCATGGCCAAGTTGTTCGCCAGCGAAGTGGCTGAGGAAGTCTGCAGCGCCGCCATCCAGACGCTGGGCGGCTATGGCTACGTGACCGATTTTCCGGTCGAGCGCATCTACCGCGACGTGCGGGTCTGCCAGATTTATGAAGGCACCAGCGATGTGCAGAAGATCATTATTCAGCGGGCGCTCGCTTAAAGCCATCCCTCATTTCAGGAGATACACGCATGCCGATTACAAAAGGTTTCCAGGCTCTCGTCGACGAGGCCATGGCGCAAGTCACTACCTACTCGGTCGAAGAGGCTCTAGCCCGGCGGGATGCACCCAAGGTGCAGATCGTCGACATCCGCGATCCGCGCGAACTCGAGCGCGAGGGCACGGTGCCGGGCGCGCTGCTGGCGCCGCGCGGCATGCTGGAGTTCTGGGTTGACCCGGCGTCGCCCTATTACAAGCCCGTGTTTGGCGACGACAGCACCGAATTCATCCTGTTTTGCGGCGCCGGCTGGCGCAGCGCGCTGGCCACCAAGACGCTGCAGGACATGGGCATGGCCAACGTCGCGCACATCGACGGCGGTTTTACCGCGTGGAAAAAGCAGCGCGCTCCGGTTGAAACGCTGCAAGCGCACCAGCAGGCCCATGCCGCGCGCCGCGCCGCCAAGGGCTGACGCCAAAGGCCTGCCCCGTGGCCGGACGCCGGTTTGGCCTGAAGGGTGTCATTTTTTTAATGAAAAAGCCATCTGGCGCATATTCAGTAAGCGCTGGCAGCTATCAATAAGTGAGTTATTTCTGCAAAAACGCAGCGCGTGCTAAGCTGCCACGGCCACTCATTTTTCCAACGATAGGGAGACCACACCATGCCCGGACTTTTGCCCCACATCGACCCCGACGGCCTGCTTGAGTTCTCGGTGGTCTACACCGACCGCGCGCTCAACCACATGTCGCGCAGCTTCCAGGGCGTGATGACCGACATCTCCCGCATCTTGAAAGACGTGTACCACACGCATTCCGTGGCGCTGGTGCCCGGCAGCGGCACCTACGGCATGGAAGCCGTGGCGCGCCAGTTCGCCACGGGCAAGCCGGTGCTGGTCATCCGCAACGGCTGGTTCAGCTACCGCTGGACGCAGATCTTCGACATGGGGCACATTCCCGCCGCGTCCACCGTGCTCAAGGCTCGCCAGACCGGCCCTGGTGCCCAGGCCCCGTGGGCGCCCGCGCCCATCGCCGAGGTGCAAGCCGCTATCGCCCGCGACAAGCCCGCCGTCGTCTTTGCCCCGCATGTTGAAACCGCCTCCGGCATGATCCTGCCCGACGACTACCTGCGCGCCGTGGCCGACGCCGTGCATGCCGTGGGCGGCCTGTTCGTGCTCGACTGCATCGCCTCGGGTGCCATGTGGGTCGACATGCAGGC
Source organism: Polaromonas sp. (assembly GCA_030650875.1). Lineage (GTDB taxonomy): Bacteria > Pseudomonadota > Gammaproteobacteria > Burkholderiales > Burkholderiaceae_C > Polaromonas. Next base: position 2,343 of record JAUSDK010000049.1, on the reverse strand, counting down.
CACTGGCGTCGATGTGCTGATATCCGCGCCGCAAAAAGGCTGGAGTAGCTCGCCGTGCTGCGCCATGGTCATGCTCAGCGAGCGCGCTAGAGCCGCCATCGACGGCACCATCAGCACCAGCTTTGCCTGCGACCTGAAGAAGTGGCTGCAGATCATGGAAACCTATGAAAAAGGCGGCCACGCCTACCACGCCACCCTGCCCACCGACGCGCTCACGCGCCTGCGCGACGCCATGCAGGAAACGCAGGCCTATGGTTTTGCCAAAGTGAAGGCCGAGCAGGAGGCGCTGGGCGCCAGGGTGCGCGCCCTGTTTGAAAGCCGCGGCCTGCCCAGCGTGGCCGCCGAAGGCTTCAAGGCGCCCGGCGTGGTGGTCAGCTACACCACTGACCCCGAGATCCAGTCGGGCAAAAAATTCCTGGACCAAGGCCTGCAGACCGCCGCCGGCGTGCCGCTGCAATGCGACGAAGGCGCGGACTTCATGACCTTTCGCGTCGGGCTGTTCGGGCTGGAGAAGTGGCACCAGGTGGACCGGACCGTGGGGCAGCTGGCGGCGGCGCTGGAGCGGATGGGGGCGCTGGCGCCGGGAGTAGAAGCGGTTACGGGCTGAGGGATGGGTATCGCCCAAGCAAAAAGGCTTCAAAACCGAAGTTCTGAAGCCTTTTGTGCTTGGCTCAGCGCAAGGCTGAGAAAGCTGGTTGGCAACGGCATTTCTGCCGTTGGCTGGGTTTGCAGGCCTTAGTAGCCGCCGCGACCGCCGCCGCCGCCATAGCCGCCACCGCCGGAACGATCGCCGCCGCCGTAGCCGCCGCCACCGGAGCGATCGCCACCGCCGTAGCCGCCACCACCGCCGCCGAAGCCGCCGGTACGTGGAGGACGTGCCTCCATCGGACGGGCTTCGTTCACGGTGATGCTACGGCCGCCAAGCGACTGACCGTTCATGCCGGCGATTGCGGCTTGCGCTTCAGCATCGTTGCCCATTTCGACAAAGCCGAAACCTTTTGAGCGGCCGGTGTCGCGCTCCATCATGACTTTGGCGCTGGTAACAGAGCCAAATTGACCGAAAGACTGTTGCAGATCTTCGTCACGTACTGTGTAAGGAAGGTTGCCGACGTATAGTTTGTTGCCCATGAAGGGACTCCTCTAAAACATAAAAACAAAAGCGATGGGGGTCCCGAAAGCACAACAAATCTTCAATGTACCGCTGTAGCGCGAAACTTACCGATCACCTAACTTGTGCACGTGTTTTGCAACGCGCACATGTGAATTATGCGCCAGGAGACGGGAGGCAGTATTTTTTTCATGGTTATAACCTGTAAATAAGTCTCCAGTTTGGGTTCATGTGTGGCCCGCCGGCGCTAGCGCCAGCGACCTTGGAATGCCTGCGTTCGCCAGTGACAGACCCTATGATTGAACAGTCGCCAACGTTAGCGATCTGAACAGGAAAAAAAATAATGCGAATCACCGGGCTGCTATGGCCCGGCCCGGTTTTAGTGACAAATCAGGCAAGGCATGCAAGGGTTTTGCCGGGAGTGCTGCGCCAACTTGTTCGCAGAAGTTGTGAACGAATAGGGCCGCGTGCGATGCGCTGGCGCCGTCGTGAATGCCTGGTGTAGTGTGCGCTATCGCACATACAGGTTGACCTGAGCTGCCTACGATGGAGGTGAAGTTTATTCAAGTGCCGCATGGGCAATCTTTGAAGATAAGCTCGCCACAGGGTTCCATATTGCCTCTTTCTCCAACCAAAGCGAAGCATCCTGCGGGTGCTTCCTTGCCTGCCTCGCCCCATAAGGGCGAGACCGCTATTCCGGGCGAGGTCAAACTCAATCGCCTGCTCGCTGCGTTGCCGCATGCCCAGTTAATGAGCTGGCTGCCAAATCTTGAGCCGTGGGATATGCCGCTGGGCCAGGTGCTGTACGAGTCCGGCAAAGCCGAACATTTCGTGTATTTCCCAACCTCCTCCATCGTTTCGCTGCTGTATGTGATGAAAAACGGCGACTCGGCCGAGATCGCCGTGGTCGGCAACGAGGGTCTCGTGGGGATATCGCTCTTCATGGGCGGCAACTCCACGCCAAGCCGTGCCGTGGTGCAAAGCGGGGGCAAGGGCTACCGGTTGAAAGCGCAATTCATGCGGGACGAGTTCGACAAAGCCGGGCCGGTGACGAATTTACTACTGCGCTACACCCAGGCCTTGATCACCCAGATGTCGCAAACAGCCGTCTGCAATCGGCACCACTCGCTGGACGAGCAACTGTGCCGGTGGCTATTGCTGAGCCTGGACCGCCTGGTCGGCCACGAACTCGTGATGACGCAGGAATTGATCGCCAACATGCTCGGGGTTCGCCG
>JAUSDK010000042.1 GCA_030650875.1 Polaromonas sp. | reverse complement strand
ATGGCGTAGGCCGGGCGGTCTTCGGGGTTGGCCCACTTGGTCCAGAGCAGCATGTGGCCATGCTCGAACGAGTAAAAACCGCCGCCCTGCTTGGCCCAGCTGCCCGCATCCATGGCCTTGACGTTGTCGCCGGCTTCGCTTTGCTTGCGGTGGTTGGTGGTGGCCGCGTAGTTCCAGTGCACCGAGCTGACGTGGTAGCCGTCAGCGCCATTTTCGGTCTGCAGCTTCCAGTTGCCGTCGTAGGTATAGGTGGATGCGCCGCGCAGCACTTCCAGGCCTTCAGGCGACTGGTCCACGATCATGTCGATGATCTTGGTGGCCTCGCCCAGGAATTCCGACAGCGGCTTGACGTCGTCGTTCAGGCTGCCGAACAGGAAACCACGGTAGCTCTCAAAGCGCGCGACCTTCTTCAGGTCATGGCTGCCTTCCTTGTTGAACGACGCGGGGTAGCCCGCCTCGCCGTTGCCATCCTTGACCTTGAGCAGCTTGCCGCTGTTGTTGAACGTCCAGCCATGGAAGGTGCAGGTGAAGTTGGCCTTGTTGCCCTTTTTGCGGCGGGCCAGCGTGGCGCCGCGGTGCGAGCAGGCGTTGATGAGGGCGTTGAGCTCGCCCTGCTTGTTGCGCGTGATCACGATCGGCTGGCGACCGATGTACGTGGTGAAGTAGTCGTTGTTGCCTGGAATCTGGCTTTCGTGCGCCAGGTAAATCCAGTTGCCTTCAAACAGGTGCTTGACCTCCAGTTCGAACAACTCGGGATCGGTGAACGCGCTGCGGTTGAGCTGGTAGATGTGCTGCTCTTTGTCTTCGACCAGCATGCCCGCGAGGCGCTCCTGGACGTTGGAAGGGTGCGTAGGGGTACTCATAAACAGTCTCCGTTCTTTTCTCGTTGTCATGGAACTCCGGCGGCGATACCGTCACGAGACGTCGCCCCCAGAAAAAACGATGCGTTTTGGGCATGCTTGGCGCTGGCGTCTGGCTGCTGCGTCTTGCCGTCCCGGGGCCCGATTTCATTTTTTCTTGTCGCAATTCTGAAATAAAGCGGCACGGACATCAAAGACCGTTTTAGACTCACTCCATACCTAAAAAGCATGCTATGGATTTTCGACACTTCAAATACTTTGTGGCGGTGGCTGAAGAGCGCAGCTTTACCCGGGCGGCGGAGCGGCTGCACATCTCGCAGCCTCCGCTGAGCCGGCAGATCCAGCAGCTGGAAGACGAGATCGGCATGAAGCTGCTGGACCGCGATGCCAGGCCGCTGCGGCTGACCGAAGCGGGCCGCTTTTTTTATGCGCGTGCCGTGCGCCTGATCGAGCAGGTCAACGAGACCGTCACCATGACGCGGCGCGTGGCGCAGGTTGAGCGGCGGCTGGTGATCGGCTTTGTGCCTTCCACCATGTACGGCGCGCTGCCGCGCATTGCACGGCTGTTTCGCGCCCTCAAGCCGCAAACAGAGCTGGTGCTGGTGGAAAAACTGTCGGTTGAACAAAACGAGGCGCTCAACGCCGGACAGATCGACGTGGGCTTTGGCCGCCTGCGGCTGGACGACCCGCGCGTCAGGCGCGAGGTGCTGCGGGAAGAGCCGCTGGTGCTCGCCATACCGGCCGAGCACCCGCTGGCCGACGCCACCACGCCCCTGAGCCTGATGGCGGCCGTGCCCTACACCCTGCTCATTTACCCGCGCTCACCCCGGCCGAGCTACGCCGACCAGGTGCTGTCGCTGTTTCGTGACAAGGGCGTCGAGCCGATGACGGTCCACGAGGTGCAGGAAATGCAGACCGCGCTGGGCCTGGTCGCATCGGGCATGGGCGTGTCCGTGGTGCCTGCCAGCGCGCAGCGGCTGCGGCGCGACGAGGTGGTGTACCGCCCGCTGCTCGAACCCAGCGCGGTCTCGCCCATCATCATGTGTACGCGGCTGAACGATCAGTCAGAAGACATCGCGCTGCTCAGGTCGCTGATTGACGAGGTGTACCGCGCCCAGGCGGCTGAAAAACTGCTGGCTGAAAGTGAAAGCCAGAATCCGCCTGGCAGCACTCCAAGCTGATTACCGCAGCGACAAGCCGCGCCTGAGCACCACCGGCTTTCCGCCCATGGTCTTACTGAACATCCAGTGCGCCAAGGCCGAATCGAGCTGGTCCGCATGCTGGGGAAACCACTGGGCCAGATGCTCCACCAGATCGCGGCAGATTGCCACGTTGCCTTGCGCCAAGAGCGCCTGAACTTCCTCGACCGACTGCATGACCGCCGCATGCTCGTCCATGTGGCAATCCCGAGGCGGGAATTCGGTGGTCATCATCCATTCGTTTTCCATCTCGAAGTGATGCTTTAAATGCACGGTGAACTCTGCCAGCAAGGCGGGCAGCGCGGCGTCTTCGGCGCGCTGCATCTGGCCTGTCAGGTCAACGAATTCCTGGTGCACCTCGTCAATGGGCGTATAGCCCAGCAGGAATTGGTCGCCCCATTGCAGGGACTCTGAAGAATGAAGGGGTTCAGTGGGGGTCATGGCAGGTGCCTCGAAGTTTGCGCTGAGTTTCGAAAAAAAGCCGCGCTCTTTCGAGGGCGGCTTTTTATGCATTCATGCCGGTTTGGGCCTGACGGCTACACAGGCGATCAGGCGGTCACGCGCGCCATGCGGGCTGCAGGCGACGCTTCGTCTTCGTTAACGGCCTTTTGCATTACGAAGTCAAACCGTGAGCGCGTGAAGGGTGCGGTGATACCCAAGGACTCGTAACCTGCGGGTGCGACATCTTTCTCGATCTTCACAATCAATCCGTCACGCGTGGCAAAGGCAAAATCATCATCAATGTAGGTGTCGCCC
>JAUSDK010000007.1 GCA_030650875.1 Polaromonas sp. | reverse complement strand
CGGCCACCACCGAGGCACGCAGGGTGTTGTCGGGGTGGTTGTAGCCTTGGCGAACACCTTCGTTGATGGCGTCGTCCAGGCTGCCGGTGAAGCCGCCCCAGCGCACGTCCATGCCGACTTTCAGGAACACATTGACGATGCCGGTGTCCTGGCAGATCGGGCGATGCCCGGTCGCGCTCATCTTGCTGTTGGTCAGAATCTGCGCAATCGCGTCCTTGGCCGCCGGACTCTGCTCGCGCTCGTAGGCGCGCGCCAGGTGGGCAATATAGTCGGCCGGGTGGTAGTAGCTGATGTACTGCAGGGCGGCGGCAACGGATTCGATGAGGTCGGCTTGTTTGATCGTGGTCATGGCTTTTTTGAGGTGGGGCAACTCCCCTTGACGGAGCGCTGCTTTCATTAACGGCTTATGCTGAAACTATCACCCTCCATTTTGACAGGTCAGGCCTTACACCATGCGTACTACCACCCCCACGCGCACCGAGCGCGACACTTTTGGCCCGATTGACGTTCCCGCTGACCGGCTGTGGGGCGCGCAGACCCAGCGTTCGCTGCAGAACTTCGACATTTCGGGCGAGCGCCAGCCGGACGGGTTGATTTGGGCGCTGGCGCAGATCAAGCGCTCATCGGCACTCGTCAACCATGCGCTGGGCTTGCAGGACGAGAAAAAAACCAGCGCCATCGTGGCCGCTGCCGACGAGGTCATTGCCGGAAAACATCCGGACGAGTTTCCACTGGTGGTCTGGCAGACAGGCTCGGGCACGCAGACCAACATGAACGTCAATGAAGTGCTGGCGAACCGGGCCAGTGAACTGCTGGGCGGCGAGCGCGGCGATGCGCGGCTCGTCCATCCGAACGACGACGTGAACCGCAGCCAGTCGTCTAATGACGTGTTTCCCACGGCGATGCATGTCTCGGCGGTGGTTGCCATCACGGAAAAACTGTTGCCTGCGATTGAAAAGTTGCGCGTCACGCTGGCGCAAAAAGCCAAGGACTTTGAAGAGATCGTGAAGATTGGCCGCACGCATCTGCAGGACGCCACGCCGCTGACGCTGGGCCAGGAATTCTCGGGCTACGTGGCGCAGCTGGCGCACGGCCAGGCGCATGTGCGGGCTGCGCTGCCGCATCTGTATGAGCTGGCGCTGGGCGGAACGGCGGTGGGCACCGGGCTCAACGCGCCCAGGGGCTATGCCGAACAGGCGGCGGCGGAACTGGCACGGCTGACCGGCCTGCCGTTTGTGACGGCACCGAACAAGTTCGAGGCGCTGGCCAGCTGCGATGCGCTGGTGCATGCCCACGGTGCGCTGAAAACGCTGGCCGCGAGCCTCATGAAAATCGCCAACGACGTGCGCTGGCTGGCCAGCGGTCCGCGCAGCGGGATTGGCGAGTTGAGCATTCCCGAGAACGAGCCGGGCTCGTCCATCATGCCGGGCAAGGTCAACCCAACGCAGAGTGAGGCGTTGACCATGCTGGCCGCGCAGGTGTTTGGCAACGACGTGGCGATCAATTTCGGCGGCGCATCGGGCAACTTCGAGCTGAACGTGTTCCGGCCCATGATTGCCCACAACTTTTTGCAAAGCGTGCGCTTGCTGGCCGACGGCATGGTCAGTTTTAACGACCACTGCGCGGTCGGCATCACGCCCAACCATGAACGCATCAAAGAGCTGGTGGACCGTTCGCTGATGCTGGTGACGGCGCTGAACCCGCACATCGGCTACGACAAGGCCGCCTTCATTGCCAAAAAAGCGCACAAGGAAGGCACCAGCCTGCGCGAGGCGGCGATGGCCTCGGGCCATGTCACGGCCGCGCAGTTCGACGCCTGGGTGGTGCCGCAGCGCATGGTGTGAACCCGGCCCATGAAAAAAGCGTCAACCGCTATTGATTAAACAGCGTTTGGCGCTTGATGAGTCTGCGCTGGAGGCGGGTTCTACTTATTTTTTGGCAACGGCCAGGGCTTGCCCGATCCAGCCGTCAAAGGTCTTTTGGTGGCCCTTGATCCAGGCGTCGGTGTGGACTTCGATCTGTTGCTGCGTGTTTTCGCCGTTCTTCATGCGCTGGTTCTGGGCGTTGATGTCGCCGACCGGCAGGCTCATGACTTCAAACAGCTTGGCTGCCGACGGGTTTTTGTCGGTGAAGGTCTTGTTGGCCACGATGCGCTGGGTGTTCAGCGTGAAGCCGTAGTTCTTGCCGTTGGGCAGCTTGGTGTCGAGCTTGGCCTGTTCGCCGGGCAGGGAGGAGTACGGCACTTCTAGCCAGACCACATCCTGGCCGGGACGCAGCACGCCGCTGACCCAGTACGGGGTCCAAGTGTAGTACAGCACCGGCTGGCCCTTCTTGAAGCGCGTGATGGTGTCGGCGATCAGTGCCGAGTAGCTGCCCTGCGCATGGGAGACGGTGTCGCGCAAGCCGAAGGCGGTGAGCTGGTGCTCGATCACGACTTCGCAGCCCCAGCCAGGGTTGCAGCCGGTCAGGTCGGCCTTGCCGTCGCCGGTGGCGTCAAACAGCTTGGCCAGCTTGGGGTCTTTGAGCTGGTCGATGTGGGTGATCTTGTACTTTTCAGCGGTCTTCTTGTCGATCAGGTAACCCTGGGCCGCATTGCTGGAGTAGACGCCCTTGCGGAACAGCTTGGCGTCGCCGCCGCCGTTTTTATAGAAGTCCGCATGCAGCGGGTCCCAGTGGTCGGCCAGAAAGGTGGCGTCGCCGTTGGAAATCGCAACGTGGCCGGTGGCGGCTTCGATTTCCTTGATCGGCTGCACGTCGTAGCCTAGCTTTTGCAGCCCGCGGCTGACCAGCAGGGTCTGGAAGGTTTCCTCGGCAATCGCGCTTTGCAATGGCTGAACCTTGACGCCCTTGCCGGGCAGGTCGGCTGCAGCATGTGCGGCCAGGCCCAGGGCCAGCAGGCTGCCGGCAATCAGGGTGCGGGTGAAGTTTCGGGTATTCATCATTCGGTGCGTTCCTTTGGAGTGCGTGAAAAGAAAGAGGTCGTGGCCGCTAGGGCGTTACGGTGCAACAGGGGCCAGGGGTGCAAGCGCTGCGGGCAAGGCGGTTGCTGGCAAGGCGGGCGCCGTGCCGGCGGCTTTCAGGGCCTGGCGAACCAGCGCCCAGACCAGGGCGGCCGGTCCGGTCTGCCACCAGTGGCGCACACCGCGGCGTGGCTGGCCCAGGGACTGGGTGATGCGGTCCAGCGTGATGGCCAGCAGCACAATGCCCAGGCCGCCCACCGTGGCCAGGCCCATGTCCAGCCGGCCAATGCCGCGCAGCACCATCTGGCCCAGGCCGCCGACGGCGATCATCGAGGCGATCACCACCATCGACAGCGACAGCATCAGCGTCTGGTTGACGCCGGCCATGATGGACGGCATGGCCAGCGGCAGCTGCACCTTGGTCAGCAGCTGCAGCGGCGAGGCGCCGTAGGCGCGGGCCGCTTCGATCAGGTCGGGCCGCACCTGGCGTAGCCCCAAGTTGGTCAGGCGAATCAGCGGCGCCAGCGCAAAGATGATGGTGACGATCACACCGGGCACGTTGCCAATGCCAAACAGCATCACCACCGGCACCAGGTAGACAAAGGCTGGCGTGGTCTGCATCGCGTCCAGCAGCGGGCGCGTCAGGCGCTGGGCGCGGTCGCTGCTGGCCAGCAGGATGCCCACCGGCAGGCCCACGACCAGGCAAAACGCCAGCGACGTGAGTACCAGCGACAGCGTCACCATGGCTTCGGGCCAGATGCCCAGCATCGCCACCAGCAGCAGCGACACGATGGCGCCAATGGCCAGCGCGCGGCCGGCAAACTGCCAGGCCAGCAGGCCGATAAACCCAATCATCGCCAGCGAGGGCACACTTTGCAGCAGGCCTTCAACGCCGGTCAGGGTGCTGTCAATTGGCACGCGCACGGTCTGGAAAAAAGGGCGGAAGTTGTCGACCATCCAGGCCAGCCCCTGGTTGATCCAGCTTTCCACGGGCAGTGAGCCGTCCCACAGCTGCTGGATTTGAAAGCCAGTGACGGCTTCGGTGTCGATGGCGGGCGCGCTGAGCCAGTCGGTGGCGCCCGCCGCGGTCTCGGTCGGTTGCGCGGCGGTTTGCCAAGGATCGGCGGGAACGATGGCGGCGGCAGCTTCCATCGGCATGCCCCAGGCGTCGAGCTGGGGCGGTGCGGTTGCAGGGGCTACGCCGTCAATGGCGGCCGAGGTGCTGGAGTTGTTGGTGTCGTTCATGGGCATTCTTTCAGGATCACTGGCCGGGCACGGAAGGGGTGTCGCGGTCAAGGAATTTCAGCAGGGTGGTCTTGCTGATGGCGCCCTGGAACTTCCCGCCAGGGGCCGTCACCGGCACCGGGTAAGGGCACTGCGCGACCTGGCCATACAGGCCGTTGACCGCTTCGTCGGCCGCAATCGGCTGCACATCGGGCAGGTAGGCGTGCGCCAGTCCCAGCGGGCCGACATGGCCGTCGAGCGCCGCTCGCAGCGAGTCGGCCGACACCACGCCCAGGTACTGCTGGGACGGGCTCACCACGTAGGCGTAGTTGCGGTCCTGGTCTTCGAGCATCTTGAGCGCGGCCCGCGAGCCCTTGCCGGGCTGCTCGGACACCACGACCTGGGTTTTACGCGCAATGTCGCCAGCCTTGAAGACTGCCGCCGCATCGACGCCGTGGGTGAAGCTGCGCACATAGTCGTCGGCCGGGTTGCGCAAAATCTCGTCGGGCGTGCCGACCTGCACCACTTGGCCATCCTTCATGATGGCAATGCGGTCGCCAATGCGCATGGCCTCGTCCAGGTCGTGCGAGATGAAAACGATGGTGCGGCGCTTGACCTGCTGCAGGCGCAGCAGTTCCGACTGCATTTCGGTGCGGATGATGGGGTCCAGCGCTGAAAACGCCTCGTCCATCAGCAGGATGGACGGGTCGCAGGCCAGTGCCCGGGCCAGGCCGACGCGCTGCTGCATGCCACCCGACAGCTCGTCGGGGTAGCTGGCGCCCCAGCCGGCCAGGCCAACCTGGTTCAGCGCCTGCCCGGCTGCCGCATGGCGCTCGGCGCGGCCCACGCCGGCCAGTTCCAGGCCCAGCGCGGTGTTGTCCAGCACCGTCATGTGCGGCATCAGTGCGAACGACTGGAACACCATGCTGATGTCCTTGCGCCGCAGGGCCCGCAGTTGCGAATCCGACAGCTTGCTGATGTCGGTGCCATCGACCAGGATGTGGCCGGCCGTGGGCTCGATCAGCAGGTTGAGCAGGCGCACCAGCGTCGATTTTCCCGAGCCCGACAGGCCCATGACGACAAAGATTTCGCCAGCCTCAATGGTGAGGCTGGCATCAAACACACCGATCGAGGCGCCGGTCCGGGCCAGGATCTCTTCCTTGGTGCAGCCCTGGCGTACGAGTTCAAGGGCAGCTTCGGGCGCATCGCCGAATACTTTGAACACATGGTCGATGATGATTTGTTTGGCCACGCGGGGGGTCTTTCTTGGTTGATGCGTGAAAAATGTCTTCGCCGACACGGTGGCCGGGACAAAGACGCCGGAAAAGCCCATGCCAACGGCTGCGCCCGGGGTGCTCAGGCACCCGGGACAGCAGGGCAATAGGGCGGACACGTCGAAGTGCCCATGGACATGCACGGCGGCAAGGCCATGCGGGAGATGCCGCGCGCTTTCAAAAAAGAGGTCTGGGCAGAGGACTCTTGAATCACGCATGCGCTGTGCAGTGCACGGCGCGGACATCAGGTCCGAAGATTCGGACGGAGTGACGGGCGCCAAGGCCCGACTCGGGGGAGATCGCTCTAAAGCGTTCAATTACCTGCGTTGCAGGATGTAAAACAAGTACAAACTATAACGATTAGTTATTAATAAGTCAATGCTAAGGGCTTTAGCCTGCTAAGCTGCGCGCCGCAAACGCCCAGATCCGGCTTGCTGGCGTCTGGTTGGCATTCAATAAATAGCAATTGAAAGCCGCGTTTCGGGCGCGAGCGGCCCAAGACGCTTGAATCGGGCCCGCGATGCTTGGGCGCTCAGGGCGCGCGGCGCTCTGGCACGGCGTCTTCGGGCGGCGCGGCCTTGCCTGGGAGGCGCAGGTGCAGTGCGGCCTGCGCCAACATGCTGGCCGACACCGGCGCGGTCACGAAGACAAACAGCGTGATCAGCAACTCGGAAAAGCCGGCCCGCCCGTGGGCCGCCGCCAGCAGCATGCTGGCCAGCAGCAGGCCGCCCAGACCCAGCGTGGAGGCCTTGGTGGGCGCGTGCAGCCGCATGAAAAAGTCGGGAAGCCGCGCTAGCCCGATGGCCCCCACCAGCAGGAAGAAAGCGCCCAGCAGCAGCAGCGCCGCCGCCAGCCATTCAATAACAGGATGAAAACCCATGGTCAAGTCCTCCGCTTCATTCGATGACGTCGCCGCGGCTCAGGTAGCGCGCCAGCGCCACCGTGGAGGCGAACCCCAGCATCGCAATGATGAGTGCCGCCTCGAACAGGATCGGGGTGCGCAGGCGTATGCCGAGCAGCACCACCAGCGCCACGGCGTTGAGGTAGAGCGTGTCGATGGCCAGCACGCGGTCCGTGACGTGGGGCCCGCGTATCAGGCGCCAGGCACACAGCGCCATCGCCAGCGACACGGCGCCCACGGCAACGTCCAGTGCCAGCGCCAAAATATTGAAACTCATGCGCTGTCTCCTGCCTGTTTTTGCGGGGTTTCAAAAATAGCCAGCAGCGGGCCTTCGTAGCGCGCCTTGATGTCGACCGCCATCTGCGCCGCATCGCTGCAGTCCAGCGCGTGGACCAGGATGTGTCGGCGCTCTTCGTCAACGGTGCACGACACCGTGCCCGGCGTGGTCGTGATGATGCTGGCCAGCAGTGAAATGGCCGTGGGGTGGGTCAGCGCCAGCGGAACCGTGACCCAGGCCGGCCTGGGCCGTGACAGCGGGCCCAGCACCAGCCGCGCCACGACAAAGTTGGACAGCACGATGTCCCAGAGCACCACCCCCAGCAGGCGCACCGCTGGCACCAGCCGCACCGGCGCCATGGCGGGCAAGAATCCATGCAGCAGGCGGGGCACCACCAGGCCCACCAGCACGGCCGAAATCAGGTGGACCGGTGCCAGCGTGTGTTGCAGCAGCAGCCAGCTGCCGGCCAGCAGCACCGACAGCCAGGGGTGGCTGAACCAGCGGGATTTGTTCATGGGGTGTCTCCCTTGGCGGGCAGTAGGACTTCGCCTTCACCGCCCCGGTAGGGCCGGGTGGTTTGGGCCGCCGCGCCGCCAACCGGGCCCATCACGGCCTTGGCGTAGGCGGTGCGGTCGGCCAGTTGCGCCGCTGCGGCATCGGTGTAGCGCTTGAGCGGCGAGGCCGCCACCGCCAGCACCAGGCTCAGCGACAGCAGCCCCAGCGTGGCCAGCATCAGGCGCGCGCTGGGGCCGCCATGGACCGGCTGGCCGCTGGCGGGCAGCACGTTCCAGAACAGGATGGCGCCGGCACGCGCCAGGCCGACCATGGTCAGCACGCTGGTCACCAGCACCATGCTCCAGACCCATGCATGGGCCGGCGTCGGGGCCGCGCTTTCCAGGACCATGAGCTTGCCCAGAAAACCGGGCAGCGGCGGCAGGCCGGCCACCGAGGCCGAGCCGAGCAGCGTCATGATCCCGAGCAGCACCGGCTGGGCGACCGGGGCTGCGGGCTGCAGCCGGTCACCGGACTCGCCGCGTTGCGTGGCCACCAGTTCGACCAGCAGGAACAGCGCCGCCGCCACCAGCGTGCTGTGCATCATGTAGTAGAGCGCGGCCGACATGGCGGCTGGCGTGAACAAACCAATGGCCGAAAGGATGGTGCCGACCGAGGCCACCGTGAGGTAGGACACCAGCCGCGCCAGGCTGTGCGCGGCCAGTGCCCCCAGCACGCCCAGGGCAATCGTCAGCAGGCCTGCCGGCAGCAGCCAGGGCTCGGCCGCCAGGGCGGCATGCCCGGCGCCGTCGCCCAGAATCACCGCATGCACGCGGATGATGCTGTAGACGCCCACCTTGGTCATGATGGCAAACATGGCGGCCACCGGCGCGCTGGCCGCGGCGTAGGTGCCGGGCAGCCAGAGGTAGAGCGGAACCACCGCCGCCTTCAGGCCAAACACCACCAGCATCACCAGGGCGCCGGCCTTGAACAGTGCCGCTTCCTGCGGGCCGAGCTGGCCCACGCGCAGCGCCAGGTCGGCCATGTTGAGCGTGCCGGCGACGCCATAAACAATTGCCAGGCCCACCAGGAAAAGCGCCGAAGCCACCAGGTTGAGCACCACGTAATGCACGCCGGCCTTGAAGCGCTCGCGCCCCTGGCCGTGCACCAGCAGCACATACGACGCGATCAGCAGCACCTCAAAAAACACAAACAGGTTGAACAGGTCGCCGGTCACGAAGGCGCCCGACACCCCCATCAGCAAAAAGTGGAACATGGTGTGAAAGTGCCGGCCCCGCGTATCCCAGCCGCCAGCGGCATACCAGAGCACCGGCACGGCAATGGTCCAGGTCAGCGCCAGCATCATGGCGCTCAGGCGGTCGATCACCAGCACAATGCCAAACGGAGCGGGCCAGCCGCCCAGCGGGTAGACCGTCAGCGTGCCCACGGCCGCCTCGGCCATCAGCCGCCCGGCCAGCACCGCGCCCAGCAGCACGCTGGCCAGGCTCAGCAGCCGCCGGCGCTTCAGCAGCTTGCGGCCGTGGTTGGCCTCGCCGCCGTCGTCGCCCATCAGCAGCAGCGCGGCCGCCGTGAACAGCGGCAGCAGCA
>JAUSDK010000291.1 GCA_030650875.1 Polaromonas sp. | reverse complement strand
GTGTATTCGTTGTAGGGCAAGGCCAGCGTTTCCAGCGGCGGCTGTTCGCCCGCAATGACCTTCATCAGCGGCTGCGGGCCGTCGAGCAGCGCGCGGCACAGCTTGGGAAAGCTCACATCGCCCCAGCCGGTGACAACGTGGTCGGCCAGCCGGCAGATTTCCTGTTCGCCGGTTTCAAAACTGACCTCCGGCCCGCCCAGCACGATCTTGATGTCGGGCCGCAGCGTTTTCAAAAGGCGCACCACCTGCGTGGTTTCCACCACGTTCCAGATGTAGATGCCCAGCCCGATGACAGACGGGTTGAGCGCCAGCAGGTCTTCGACAATCTGCACCGGCCGCTGCTGGATCACGAATTCGCGCAGCTGCGTGCGCGCGCGCAGCCCGGCGCCGCCATGCAAGTCCATGTTGGCCAGCAGGCAGCGCAGGCCGAGTGATGCGTGGATGTACTTGGCGTTGAGGGTGGCCAGGACGATGGCGGGGAAGTCGGGCGTTTGGCGGAAAATCATGGCCGCATTATCGAACCCAGGATCGGGCACCGCCTCATCAAAAACGCCTGCCAGCGATGAAGGACAATGCAATGGCGTGGCCCATAGGCGCGCCTTCATGCGTTTTCACGCAATCAGTCTGACAAAGGGTCCTATGGATATTCTGGTTTTTTTTGAACAGTATTGGCCATTCATGGCGCTCGCCCTTTGGTTTGCGTACAAGTGGTGGAACTCAAAAAGAGTCGTTGCCATGCTGCCGGCACTCAGGAAGGACGGAGCCACCTTTGTCGACGTGAGATCTGCAGGAGAGTTCGCAAGCGGGAACGCCCCTGGAACCATCAATATCCCCCTTCAGGAACTGGGAAGCCGACTCGGCGAGATACCCAAGTCCTCCCCGGTGGTGCTCTGCTGCGCGAGCGGAACACGAAGTGGCATGGCAAAACTGATGCTCAAGAGAAAGGGCTACCAAAAAGTCTATAACGTCGGAACCTGGAACAAGCTCCTGGACTGATCTGCTTTGGCAAGAGTGGTGATGGGGCAAGCCTCTATCATCGGCAAACCATGCCCCACCTCACCCAGAATGGCCCACCCAAGCGGGCAGTGCAACAACCGCAACCCACCGCATGAGCCGCAGCCGTATCCGCAACGCCACCGGCGACTCCTTCTTCGCCTGGGACGGCGAGGTGCTGGTGGTCAACATCCTGGGCAAACCGAGCGCCAGCAAGGACGCGATTGGCAAGCCCAAGGGCACGCAGCTCAAGATCAGCGTGACGGCGGCGCCTGTTGCGGGCAAGGCGACCGACCACATGGTGCGCTTTTTGGCGCCGCTGTTTGGCGTGGCGGTGGCCGACATTGAGGTGGTGTTTGGCCGGGAAAACGTCAACAAGCAGCTGCGTATCCGGGCGCCCAAAAAACTGCCCGCCGTGTTTGCGCAGGCGTCGCTGTTGCCTGGCGACGGGGATTGAAGCCCTGATTAATTTTTTTATACGGTGCCTGGGGCTGCCGTGCCACTGGAACTAACGGCGGGGTCGCCGCTCACACTGACATCATGAAATTTCAACGCCTGCTGTCCGCTCTGTTTTTAATCGCTGCCTGCGTACTCTCCACCGGGGCAAATGCCCAAAACAATCTCATCAAATCGGCATCTGGCGTTGCGGTGGTTACCACCGAGCAGGTGCGCGCGGAACTGCTGGCCTGGGCGCCCGAGGGCGTGGAGGCGGGCAAGCCGGTCTGGCTGGGCCTGCAGCTGGCGCACCAGCCGGAGTGGCACACCTACTGGAAGAATTCGGGCGACTCTGGCCTGCCGACCGAACTGGCGTGGCAGTTGCCGGCCGGCATCACGGCGGGCGACGTGACCTGGCCCACGCCGAAAAAAATCGCGATCGGCTCGCTGGCCAACTATGGCTACGAGGGCACGGTGCTGCTGCCAGTGCCGCTGATGGTGGCGCCCGGCTTTGATGCGCCCAATCTGGACATCAAGCTCACGGCCACCTGGCTGGTCTGCCGCCTGGAATGCATTCCGCAGGAAGGCGCGTTCACGCTGAGCCTGCCGGTGCGCAGTTCCAGCGCGGCCCACGGCCAGGCGTTTCAGGCCGCTTTTGCCGCCACGCCCAAGCCGCTGCCCAGCGGCAGCAGCCAGCTCGAAGTCAGCGGCAACGCCCTGAAGGTGTCGCTGGCCGGCCTGCCCGCCGCGCTGCAGGGCAAGACGCTGGCGCTCTACCCCGAAACCAGCGGCGTGATCGCGCCCGCCGGCGCCTGGCAGCAGGCCTGGCAGGGCGCGCTGTGGACGGCGCAGCTGCCGCTCTCAAGCCAGCGCACTGAAAGCCCGGCGCAAATGCCGCTGGTGGTGGCCGTCAATGACGCCGCCTACCGCATTGAAGCGCCCGTGAAAGGCGACTGGCCCGCCGTGGCCGCGCCGGCCGTGGTGTCGCCCGCGCTGCAGGCTGCCCTGCAAGCCAACACAGCGGCCAATGCATTGCCCCAAAGCGCGCCGTCCGTAGGCCTGCTGGCCGCCTTGCTGGGTGCGCTGCTGGGCGGCATGATCCTGAACCTGATGCCCTGCGTGTTTCCGGTGCTGGCGATCAAGGTGGTGGGCTTTGTGCATGTCAAGAACCAGGCGACCCGGCTCAGCCACGGCCTGCTCTACAGCGCGGGCGTGGTGCTGTCGTTCCTGGCGCTGGGCGGCCTGCTGCTGGCGCTGCGCGCGGCCGGCGAGCAGCTGGGCTGGGGCTTTCAGCTGCAAAGCCCGCTGATGGTGGCGGGGCTGGCCGCGCTGTTCACGCTGATCGGCCTGAACCTGGCGGGCCTGTTTGAATTTGGCAACTTTCTGCCCGGCCGCGTCGCCAACCTCGAGGCGAAGAATCCGGGCGCCAATGCGTTTCTGACCGGCGTGCTGGCCACGGCCATTGCATCGCCCTGCACGGCGCCCTTCATGGGGGCGGCGCTGGGCTTTGCCGTGGGCCTGCCCGCCGTGCAGGCGCTGGCGGTGTTTGGCGCGATTGGCGTGGGCATGGCGCTGCCTTACCTGGCCGCCAGCGCGCTGCCGGGGGTGGGGCGCGCGCTGCCGCGCCCCGGCGCCTGGATGGTGACATTCAAGCAGCTGATGGCGTTCCCTATGTTTGCCACCGTGGTCTGGCTGGTCTGGGTGCTGGGCCAGCAAAGCGGCATTGACGGCGCGGGCGCGCTGCTGGGCCTGCTGGTGCTGATGGCCCTGGCGGCCTGGGCGCTGGGCCTGCGCCACGCACGGCCGCGCACCCGCACGCTGCTGGCCAGCTTGTCCATCGCGCTGCTGGCCGTGGGTATTTGGGCGATTGGCCCCAACATCACGCACGAAAAAGCCGCGCCAACCGCCGCGGAATCTGCCCTCTGGCAGGCCTGGGAACCGGGCCGGGTGGAGCAGCTCACGGCGCAAGGCCAGAGCGTGTTTGTTGACTTCACCGCTGCCTGGTGCGTGACCTGCCAGTACAACAAGAAAACCACGCTGGCCGATGCGTCGGTGCTGGCCGACATGGCGGCTAAAAACGTCACCCTGCTGCGCGCCGACTGGACCCGCCGCGACCCGGCAGTGACCGCCGCGCTGGCGCAACTGGGCCGCAACGGCGTGCCGGTGTATGTGTTTTACAAAGCAGGCCGCGCACCCGTGGTGCTGTCAGAAATCTTGTCCGTCGATGATGTCCGGGCCGAATTGGCCAAGCTGTAGTTTTTTTTCAGGATATGAGCCGACCATGAACCCCATTACCGTCACCGAGCGCCTGCCC
>JAUSDK010000259.1 GCA_030650875.1 Polaromonas sp. | reverse complement strand
ATCAAAACCATCAAGCCCGGGGTTCAGCGAGCCAATGGCGCGCCGCATGCCTTCCACGTCCTGGTAGATCAGCGCGTCGCAGCCAATCACCTGGCGAATTTCTTCGACGGTGCGGTCATGCGCGACCAACTCATTGGGCGTCGGCATGTCGATGCCGTAGACGTTCGGAAAGCGCACTGGCGGCGCGGCGCTGGCCAGGTAGACCTTGCGCGCGCCAGCGTCGCGCGCCATCTGCACGATCTCTCTAGAGGTGGTACCGCGCACAATGGAATCATCGACCAGCAGCACGTTGCGGCCCTTGAACTCGCTGGCAATCACATTGAGTTTTTGGCGCACCGATTTCTTGCGCACGCCCTGCCCCGGCATGATGAAGGTGCGGCCCACATAGCGGTTTTTGACAAACCCTTCGCGGTAGGGAATGCCCAGCAGGTGCGCCAGCTGGCTGGCACTGGGGCGGCTGGATTCGGGAATCGGGATGACCACGTCGATTTCGCTGGGCGGCACGGTGGAGATCACGCGCTTGGCCAGCGTCTCACCCAGGTTGAGCCTGGCCTGGTAAACCGAAATGCCGTCGAGCACCGAGTCGGGACGCGCCAGGTAGACAAACTCAAAAATGCAGGGCATGAGCTTGGCATGCTCCGCGCATTGTTCGGCGTGCACCTTGCCGTCCAGGTCCACGAACACCGCTTCTCCGGGGGCAATATCGCGCTCAAAATGGTGCGCCGTGCCCTCCAGCGCCACCGACTCGCTGGCTACCATCACGGTGTGGCTGCCTTCATTCTGGCCATGGCCGATGCACAGCGGGCGAATGCCAAACGGGTCGCGAAACGCCAGCAGCCCATGGCCGGCGATCAGCGCCACGACGGCATACGAGCCCTTCACACGCTTGTGCACGCCGCGCACCGCGGCAAAAACATCGGCGGGCGTGAGCGGCAAGCCGCGCGTGGTTTTTTCAAGCTCGTGCGCCAGCACATTGAGCAGCACTTCAGAGTCGCTGTCGGTGTTGATGTGGCGGTGGTCAGTGTTGAACAGCTCGGCCTTGAGCTCAGCCGCGTTGGTCAGGTTGCCGTTGTGCGACAGCACCAGGCCAAACGGCGCATTGACGTAAAACGGCTGCGCTTCATCTTCACTGTAGGCATTGCCCGCCGTGGGGTAGCGCACCTGGCCCAGTCCGACATTGCCCGGCAGGGCGCGCATGTTGCGCGTGCGGAACACGTCGCGCACCATGCCCTTGGCCTTGTGCATGTAGAACTTGCGCCCCTGCTGGGTGACGATGCCGGCGGCATCCTGGCCACGGTGCTGCAGCAACAGCAAGCCGTCGTAAATCAGCTGGTTGACCGGGGCCTTGCTAACGACGCCGACTATTCCGCACATGGTGTATTGCTCATGGTGTTGTCTACTCTCAAAAATAAATTCAAAAACTAATTCAGATACTTTGCAAACGGCTCAGGCAACAGCGGCGCCACGCCCTTGAGCGTCGCCGTGAGCACGGGGGCGCCCTGCGACTCCAGCCACCAGGGGCTGGACTTGAGCGCCGTCATGTCCATCACGACGGTGGCGACCAGCAACACGACCACGCCGCGCACCAGCCCAAAGGCCGCACCCAGCGTGCGGTCCACGGGGCGCAGGCCGACGGCCTCAACCAGCTTCTTGAGCCCATGCGCCAGCAAGCCCGTCACGAACACGGCCACAATAAACACCAGCACAAAGGCCGCCGCATAACGCACGGGCTCTGAAACCGAAGACAAGGGCAGCATCGCGGCCACCGGCGGCGCGGCCCACTGCGCCGCATAAAACGACGCGACCCACGCCAGCAACATCAGCACCTCGTACACCAGCCCCCGCCATGCCCCGAGCAACAGGGATAAAAACAATACGCTCGCCAAAATCCAGTCAAGCACCGCAACGCACCCGCAAGCGGCTCACAGGGCGAGAATGGCCGCCGGCAAGTCAAGCGACTTGATCTTTGCAGCAGCCTTTTCGGCGTCAGCCCGGCTGGCAAACGGGCCCACGCGGACGCGGGTGCGCTTGCCGTCTTTGGTGTCAGCCACCTGGGCGTAGGTTTTAAGACCCGCGCGCTCCAGCTTGGCCCGCACTTCACGGGCCTTGTCCACGTCGGCAAAGGCGCCAACCTGCACGACCACACGGGCGTCGGTCTCGGCGACCACGGCTTTGGCAGGTGGCGGCGCCGTCGCATTGAGCAGCGCTTTGGCCCGTGCACCGTCGCTGTCCGGCACGGGGGCCTTGGCTACCGGTTTGGCTTCGGCCTCGGCTGGTGCCTTCGGCACGGCCCGGACTTCTGCTTTTACAGCCGGCGTGACATCGTTTTTAACAGCAACCGGCGCCCGCTCAACCGGGGCTGCAGCAGGCCGGGATGGCAAGATCTCTTCTTCAGGCGCAAGGCTTGAGTCGACCGTCACCTTTTCAATCGGGGCAATTTCCTTGGGGGTTGCCACATTGGCAGCAGGTGCTGGCAGCGCCAGCGGCTTGACCGTGTTTTTGCCGGGAATTTCAATCGGGATGTCCACGGCGATGGGCCGCGGCTGCGTGTCAAACAGCAAAGGAAAACCCACCACGCCCATCAGAACCAGCAAGGCCGCGCCAATCAGGCGGTGCTTGGCACGTTTGCGCATGACTTCCACGCTGTCCGTTTGGACCGCTGACGCGGCAGGAGGAGCAGCGTTGGAGCCGCCCCGGCGGAAGTTGAAAAACGACATGTAGACTTGAATCCGTTAAAGGTTAACGCGGTCTGGCGGATATTCCAGAGACGAGGTCAGGTCGTTTGATGCGACCTCATTGAACTTCAAGTCGCCAGATGAGGCGCCGAAAGACGCGGCACACCGTCCTTCAAAATGCCACCCACGGTGAGAAAGGAGCCAAAGACCACAATTCTATCAGCGGGGTCTGCGGCCTGGACCGCTGCCTGCAGGGCCAATTCAGGGCTTTTGTAGGCATGGGCCATCACGTCCGGACGGATTTTTACATCTGCCCATTTAGCCTGAAGTGCCTCGCCGGTGGCTGCACGGGCCGTGGGCAGGTCGCAAAAATACCACTTGTCAATCAGCGGCCCCACGCGCGCCAGCATGGGTGCCAGGTCTTTGTCGGCCATGGCGCCAAACACTGCATGGGTGCAGGGGTAAAAACCCATGGCATCGAGGTTTTCAGTCAGCGCGGCGACCGAATGCGGGTTGTGCGCCACGTCCAGCACCAGCGTCGGCTGGCCCGGAATAATCTGAAAGCGCCCGGGCAGCTCCACCAGGGACAGTCCATTGCGAACGGCTTGGGCTGTGACGGGCAGACGGTCCCGCAAGGCCGTCAGCGCCGCCAGCACACCGGAGGCATTGACCAACTGATTGGCGCCGCGCAGCGCCGGATACGCCAGCCCGGCATAACGCCTGCCGCGCCCAGCCCAACTCCACTGGAGCTTGTCGCCTGAAAAATTGAAGTCCTGGCCAAAGCGCCACAAGTCAGCGCCCACTTCGGCTGCATGATCGAGAATACTTTGCGGTGGCACCGGGTCGCTCACCACCACCGGCCTGCCGGCGCGCATGATGCCGGCTTTTTCCAGGCCAATGGTTTCGCGGTTGTTGCCCAGCAACTCCATGTGGTCCAGGTCAATGCTGGTGATCAGGGCGCAATCGGCGTCCAGGATATTGACGGCATCCAGCCGCCCGCCCAGGCCCACCTCCAGAATGACCACGTCCAGCCGGGCATCGGCCAGCAGCTGCAAAATGGCCAGCGTCGTGAACTCGAAGTAGCTCAGCGAAATTTCATCGCCATTCAGGGTCCTGGCCTTCTCAACACGCGCAAAGTTGGCGACCAGTTCAGGCGCACCGACAATATCGCCACGGACCCGGCAGCGCTCTTCAAAATGCACCAGATGCGGCGAGGTGTAGACGCCGGTGCGGTAGCCGGCCTCCATCAAAATGGCCTCCAGCATGGCACAGCTGGAGCCTTTTCCATTGGTGCCGGCCACGGTGATGATGGGGCAGCTAAACCGCAACCCCATGCGCTCGGCCACGGCCCGCACGCGCGCCAGCCCCATGTCGATGGTTTTGGGATGCAGGCGCTCGCAGTGGGCCAGCCAGTCGTCGAGTGTGATGAGGTGTTCCATACAGTCCTGTATTGTCGCGCAAGGCGGAAAACCCTAGGGCGGCAGCCCACTTGCCCTTTCAGCGCGCGAAGCGGCCGGTTGCGGCCAGCTGCTGCGTCCAAATGCCGGGCTCGTTAAACGCATGGCCGGCCCCTGTCAAATGCTACTTATTTAATAGCATCTTGTTCCCACTCCCTATAGGCCAAGTCATTTTTTATTGAAGTTATGGCAAACTCGCCGCATGATCATTCTCTACGGCATTGCCAACTGTGACACCGTCAAAAAAGCCAGGGCATGGCTCACCGCGCAGGGGCAGCCCCATGAATTCCATGATTTCAAGAAGCAAGGCGTTCCGGCCGAAAAACTGGCGCTGTGGACCCAAGCCGTGGGCTGGGACAAGCTGCTAAACCGCAAAGGCACGACCTGGCGCAAGCTGGACGCCGTGACGCAGGCCGGCGTGACCGATGATGCGACAGCGCAAGCGCTGATGCAGGCCCACGCCAGCGTCGTCAAGCGCCCGGTGGTCGACTGGGGGCAGGACATCACGGTGGGGTTTGATGCAGCGGCTTGGGCCGCGCGCGTTTAGGCGTCTGGACCTCCCAAATTCGATGCTGCAGCCAGTCACCAGCTTTACAGACATTTCATCGAACTCTGGACCCCAAAACACCTCTATTCATGCATTGACCAACAGGCCAACAGGCCGAAAGGGATCTGCATCATGAAAAAAGCACGCGCATGCACCCTGCTTGTCTCCAGCATCGCTGGCGCCGCAGCCCTGCTGGGTTTGCCGGCGTCTGCCATGGACATTTTGGCGCGGGTGGTTTCCAGCACGCCGGTGGTGCAGCAGGTGGCGGTGCCGCGGCAGGTCTGCAACAACCAGGCCTATGTCACGCAGGCACCCCGATCCGGCGCGGGCGCGCTGATGGGTGCGCTGGCAGGCGGCGCGGCCGGCAACGCCATTGGCGATGGCGGCGGGCGGGCAGCGGCCACCATGCTCGGGCTGGTCGGCGGCGCCATCCTGGGCGACCGGATCGAGGGCGGCGGCAACCAGGTCCAGAACGTCCAGCAATGCACGACCCAGACTTTTTACGAAAACCGTGCCAGCCACTACAACGTGGTGTATGAATACCAGGGAACGCAGTACACCGCGCAGATGCTGAACGATCCGGGTCTGTACGTGCGGCTGCAGGTGACGCCGGTTGGGGCCATGACGACAGCGCCCCAAACCTTCCAGCCGGCTCCGCCGCAAGCCTACTATCAGCCCGCCCCCATGCCGCCAGTCTATGGGCAACCCATGGTCGCGGCACCGGCCTACCCCGCCTACCCGGTCTATTACCCGCAGCCTTACTACGCACCGGCGTATGCCCCAATTTACCCGCCGATCGGGCTTTCACTTAACTTTGGCTACAGCCGGGGTTATGGCGGTCATCGCCGCTGGCGCTGAATCACATTTCCCTGTTGCCCAGTTGCCCAGTTGCCCTGCTACTGCGCCGTCTGAATCAATGCGCCCGTGAACAGCACCGGCCCGCTTGGCCCGCTGCCCGCCGGCACGCCACCTTTGGGCTCCAGGCTGATGGCCAGCGTGGGCACCTCCTGCATGTCGCTGCCGGCGGCCGTCAGGCGCACCACCGGGTCGCCCGAGAGCACACCCAATGAACGCGGCGCCGCGCCGGGCGGCAGCGCCCAGAGTTCCAGCGACTTGTCAGGCTGCTCATGAAAATCGCCAACCCGCTTGAGCAGCAACTTTTTATTTTTGGGATCAAAAGTCACCAGCATCGATGCCGACGCCTTGTCGTCGGCCAGCACCGCCACGTACTGAATATCTGGCGTAGCCGATAGTTTGGCACTGAGTTCCTGCACCTGGCCGCTCAGTTGGGTGTTCAGGTTCAGCCCGGTGACCACGGCGATCACTGCCGCAAAGGCGCCCGCTGCCGCCCCGCCGCGCCACAAGCCCAGACTGGACCACCAGCCGCCAGCCGCCGCGGCGGCAACGGGCGCCGCGCGCGCGGCCTGCATGGCGCGCGCCTGCTTGTCGGCGTTGACAAGGTTTTCAATGCGCTGCCACACCGCAGGGCTGGGCGCGGCCTGCGCTTGCAGTTCCGCCACCGATCCCAGCCGGCTTTGCCAGATCAACGCCGCAGCGCGCAGCGGGGCGTGGTCACGCGCCAGTGTTTCAAAGCGGCGGCGCGCCCCACCGCGCAGGGTGCCCAGCGCGTAGCTCGCCGCCAGTTGATCCATCAGGGAAGGGTTGTTCAAGATGTTCATGCGAAGCGCCCCATGCAGCCGCGCAGTTGCTCCAGCCCCCGGCGAATCCAGGTTTTGACGGTGCCCAGCGGCAGCTTGAGCTGCTCCGCCAGTTCACTGTGGCTCAAATCCCGCAGATAGGCCAGGCTGACCACTTCGCGCTGCTTGTTCTCAAGCTGGTTCAGGCACTGGTGCAAGGCCCACGCCTGCTCGCTGGCCTGGGTGGTGTCCATCGGGTTGGGCGAGTCGCCCGCCACCGTGTCTGAAATCACGTCGTCCAGTTCCTGCATCACGTCGGCACGCTCGGACGTGCGGCGCCGCAAAAAATCAAGGCCCCGGCTGCGCACCACCAGGCCCATCCAGGCCATGGGCGGCGACAACGTGGCTTTGTAGTCGCCGGCAATTCGCCAGATATTCAAAAAGGCCTCTTGCAGCACATCTTCGGCCCATTCGCGGTTGCTCACCACGCGCACGGCCACCCCGTAGAGCTTGGACGAGGTCAACGCGTAGAGCTCGCGCAGGGCCGACTCGTCAGCCAATGCAACACGTTCAAGGAGTGCGATCAATTGAATATCCGGGCTTTCTGGCTTCATGGAACATGATTGTCCAATATTCCTGAATACGCCCGCAAGGTCGTATCGGATTCAACGCCCTGAATCGGCCGCAGCGCAGGCCCGGCCGGCGCTGTGACCTAAAATAATTGCTTTATGCGCCAGTGCACTGGCTGCCCTGTTTTTCACTGCTTACCAATCCACTCCATGACTACCGAAAAAATTGACAACGTCAGCGTCAGCACCCAAGCCAGCGTGTACTTCGACGGCAAATGCATCAGCCACGGCATCCTGCTGGCGGACGGCACCAAAAAGTCGGTCGGCGTGATCCTTCCTGCCACCCTGACCTTCAACACCGGTGCGCCCGAAATCATGGAATGCGTGGCGGGCAGCTGCGAATACAAGCTGGCCGGAACCGACCAATGGCGCACGTCGTCAGCGGGTGAGCAATTCGGCGTGCCGGGCAATTCCAGCTTCGAGATCCGCGTGGCCGCGCCCTACCACTACATCTGCCACTTCGCCTAAACCCGCCTTAATTCAAGCTCACGCAGGAACCCATTTCATGGCCACCATTCTTCAGCACCTTCCCGTCGGCCAGAAAGTCGGCATTGCCTTTTCGGGCGGACTTGACACCAGCGCCGCGCTGCACTGGATGAAACTCAAGGGCGCAGTTCCCTACGCCTACACCGCCAACCTGGGCCAGCCTGACGAGCCCGACTACGAAGAAATCCCGCGCAAGGCGATGGAATACGGCGCTGAAAAAGCCCGCCTGATTGACTGCCGCAGCCAGCTGGCCGCCGAGGGCCTGGCCGCTTTGCAGGCCGGCGCCTTTCACATCACGACCGCCGGCGTGACCTACTTCAACACCACGCCGCTGGGCCGCGCCGTGACCGGCACCATGCTGGTGGCCGCCATGAAGGAAGACGACGTCAACATCTGGGGCGATGGCAGCACCTACAAGGGCAACGACATCGAGCGTTTTTACCGCTATGGCCTGCTGACCAACCCGTCGCTCAAGATCTATAAGCCCTGGCTGGACCAGCTGTTCATCGACGAACTGGGCGGCCGCGCCGAAATGTCGGCCTTCATGACCGAGCACGGCTTTGGCTACAAGATGTCGGCTGAAAAAGCCTATTCGACCGACTCCAACATGCTGGGCGCGACGCATGAGGCCAAAGACCTGGAACTGCTGTCCAGCGGCATGAAGATCGTCAACCCCATCATGGGCGTGGCCTTCTGGAAGGATGAAGTCGAGGTCAAGCGCGAGGAAGTCACGGTGCGCTTTGAAGAAGGCCGTCCGGTCGCCCTGAACGGCGTGGAATACACCGACCTGGTCGAGCTGATCCTGGAAGCCAACCGCATTGGCGGGCGCCATGGCCTGGGCATGAGCGACCAGATCGAGAACCGCATCATCGAGGCGAAAAGCCGCGGCATCTACGAAGCCCCGGGCCTGGCACTGCTGTTCATTGCCTACGAGCGCCTGGTCACCGGCATCCACAACGAAGACACCATCGAGCAGTACCGCGACAGCGGCCGCCGCCTGGGCCGCCTGCTGTATCAGGGCCGCTGGTTCGACTCGCAGGCCATCATGCTGCGCGAAACCGCCCAGCGCTGGGTCGCGAGCGCCATCACCGGCGAGGTCACCATCGAGCTGCGCCGGGGCAATGATTACTCCATCCTGAACACCGAATCGGCCAACCTGACCTACCAGCCCGAGCGGCTGAGCATGGAAAAGGTCGAAGGCGCGTTCACGCCGCTGGACCGCATCGGCCAGCTGACCATGCGCAACCTGGACATCGTGGATACGCGTGCCAAGCTCGGCATTTACGCCAAGAGCGGCGTGCTGTCGATGGGTACGGGCGGCGATTTGCTGCGCCTGACGGGCAACGACGAGTAAGTTCAGTCAGTACGGCTCGCAAGAGCCGATTCAGGCCGCCTCAAATCACCTTGAGGCGGCTTTTTTTATGGCTTACACCACCACCGGCTCGGGTTCCAGCCGAATGCCAAAGCGCTCGTAGACGCTGGTCTGAATCGCCTTGGCCAGTGTCATCACCTCGCCGCCCGTGGCCGGGTGGCTGGCGCCACCCTTGTTGACCAGCACCAACGCCTGCTTGTCATAGACGCCGGCATTGCCCACGGTCTTGCCCTTCCAGCCGCAGGCGTCAATCAGCCAGCCCGCCGCGAGCTTGACGGAGCCGTCCGCCAGGCGGTAGTGAACAATCTTGGGCTCGCGCTGGATGATGTCCTCGCATTGCTCAGCCGATACCGTCGGGTTCTTGAAAAAGCTGCCAGCGTTGCCGATG
>JAUSDK010000252.1 GCA_030650875.1 Polaromonas sp. | reverse complement strand
CGATCCCGGCATTGCCTATGGCGCCCAAACCACGGTGGAGGCGCTGGTCGCCGCCATCGTGGGCGGCCTCGGACCGCTCTGGGGCCCGGTGCTGGGCGCGCTGGTGCTGCATGTGCTGGCCGACATCACGCGCAACCTGTTCGGCGAGCTGCCCGGCATCAACAGGGTGAGTTATGGCGTGGTGCTGGTGGCGAGCGTGATGTTCATGCCGCGCGGCATCGGTGGACTCGGCGCGACGGTCCGGTCACTGTGGCGCGGGCGCGGACAAAAGAAAGGAGGCCGCGGTGGCTGATTCCCTGCTCTCCATCCAGGGCCTGTCCCGCGCCTTTGGCGGCCTGCAGGCCGTGCAGAAAGTGAGCCTGGAGGTTCCCCGCGGCAGCCTGACGGCCCTGATCGGCCCCAACGGCGCGGGCAAGACCACGCTGTTTGCGCTGATGTCCGGCTTTTTGAAACCCGACAGCGGCAGCGTGGTGTTCGATGGCCAGGACATCACCGGCCGCGCACCGCACCTCAATGCGCGCCAGGGCATGACGCGCACCTTCCAGATCGTGCAGCCGTTTGCCACGCAGACCGTGCGCGAGAACATCGCTGTCGGTGCGCACCTGCATCTCAAGGACAGGTGCAGCGCGCTGAGCCAGGCCGAGGAGGTCGCCGCGCGCGTCGGCTTGACGGCCCTGCTCGACAAGCCCGCGTCCGACCTGACGGTGGCGGGTCGCAAGCGGCTCGAACTGGCGCGGGCGCTCGCGACGCGGCCGCGTCTGCTGCTGCTCGACGAGGTGCTGGCCGGGCTGAACCCACAGGAGATCGCAGAGATGATTCCCGTGGTGCGCGGTATTGCGCAAAGCGGCATCACCGTGCTCATGATCGAGCATGTGATGCAGGCCGTGATGAACCTGGCCGAGCATGTCTGGGTGCTGGCCCAGGGGCAGCTGATTGCGCAGGGCACGCCGTCCGTGGTCACCGCCGACGAGAAAGTGGTCGAAGCTTATCTGGGCCACGGCACGGCCGCGCGCCTGCGCGCCGCCGCATTGGCGGCAACCTCGGGGGCCTCTTCATGAGTGCG
>JAUSDK010000247.1 GCA_030650875.1 Polaromonas sp. | reverse complement strand
CCGCTTCGGCTCCGACAAACCCGACCTGCGCGTGAGCATGGAATTTACCGAACTGACCGATGTCATGGCGGACGTGGACTTCAAGGTGTTCAGCGCACCCGCCACGACCCCCGGCGGTCGCGTGGTCGCCCTGCGCGTGCCCGGTGGTGCTGAAATGAGCCGAAGCGAGATTGACGGCTACACCGAGTTCGTCAAGATCTACGGTGCCAAGGGTCTGGCCTGGATCAAGGTCAACGACGTCAGCAAGGGCCGTGAAGGCTTGCAGAGCCCTATCGTGAAAAATATCCACGATGCGGCGATTGCCGAAATCCTCACGCGCACCGGTGCGCAGAACGGCGACCTGCTGTTCTTTGGCGCTGACAAGGCCAAGGTGGTGAACGACAGCATTGGCGCCCTGCGCGTCAAGGTCGGTCACAGTGAACTGGGTAAAAAGACCGGTTTGTTCACCAAGGGCTGGAAGCCGCTGTGGGTGGTTGATTTCCCGATGTTCGAGTTTGACGAGGGTGGCCAGCGCTGGAGCGCCGTGCATCACCCCTTCACGGCACCCAAGGACGGGCATGAAGACTGGATGGACACCGATCCGGGCCGCTGCATCGCCAAGGCCTACGACATGGTGCTCAACGGCTGGGAACTCGGCGGCGGATCGGTCCGTATCCACCGCGCAGAGGTGCAAAGCAAAGTGTTCAATGCGCTGAAGATTGGCCCCGAGGAAGCGCAAGAGAAGTTCGGCTTCCTGCTCGACGCCCTGCAGTACGGTGCGCCGCCGCACGGTGGCCTGGCCTTCGGCCTGGACCGCATCGTGACCATGATGACCGGTGCCGAGTCGATCCGTGACGTGATTGCCTTTCCCAAGACACAGCGCGCCCAGTGCCTGCTGACCCATGCGCCCAGCCCGGTCGATGAAAAGCAGTTGCGCGAACTGCATATCCGCCTGCGCAATCCGCAGCCAGCGGCGTAATTCCCGGCGGCCAAGTCGCGACAAGGGGGACCGCTTGAAAGCATTCAAGATCCCCGAGTCGGTGCTGGTGGTGATCTACACGCCCCAGCGCGATGTGTTGCTGATCGAGCGCGCCGACCATCCCGGTTTCTGGCAGAGTGTCACGGGCGCCAAGGATTCGCTGGACGAGCCTTTGCTGCAAACCGCGCAGCGCGAAGTGATGGAAGAAACCGGCATAACGGCTCCTTCTGTTCAGTGGCGAGATTGGGGGCTGTCGAATGTGTATGAAATCTACCCGGTGTGGCGTCATCGCTACGCGCCGGGCGTCACACGCAACACCGAGCATGTGTTTGGCCTGTGCATCCCTGATAGGTGCGCCGTCACGCTCAGTCCGCGCGAGCACACGGCCTGGCAGTGGTTGCCGTATCTCACCGCTGCCGAGCGCTGTTTTTCGCCCTCCAACGCCGAAGCCATTTTGCTGTTGCCGCAGTTCATCGTTTGAGTTGGCCTACGCATGGCGCCCATGTATTGCCAGACCGGGTTGGCAAACGCCGCATGCATGACGCAACACCACCCACCCATGATCCTACGCAAGAGGGCTGAAGAACTGCAGTTGCTGCACAGTGGCCAGGCGTTTTTCCCGGCGCTCATACAGGCATTTGATGCTGCCACGCGGTGGATTCAGCTGGAAACCTATATTTTTGATTTTCACGGCGCCGGCGCGCAGGTGGCCGACGCTTTGCTTCGCGCTGCCGCGCGTGGTGTCACGGTTCACGTGCTGGTGGACGGCATTGGCACCAGTCCTTTACCTGCGGAATGGCAGCAGAAGTTTGCCCGCGCAGGCGTTGCGTGGTGCGTCTACTCCCCGTTGGGGGCGGGACTTGGCGGTCTGGGCGGGTTGGGGCTGCTGGTGCCTGAACGCTGGCGCCGGCTGCACCGCAAGCTTTGCGTGGTGGACCAGCGCCTGGTGTTTTGCGGTGGCATCAACGTACTGGACGATTTTTTTGATCTGATCCACGGCGAGTTGCAGGCCCCGCGCTTTGATTTTGCAGTCGCCGCAACGGGGCCGCTGGCGCTGGAGGCCGCCGACGCCATGGCCTTGCTCTGGTGGCGCGTCCAGGTAGGGTATAGCGCGCGGCAGCGGCATCTGGGCGAGGCGTGGGAGAAGTTCAAGGCCGCGGGCTACGGCGGGCTTGTCGATGTCCCGCAACTTGCGTCTGCGTCAAACGCCGGGGCGGCATCATCTGCCCTGGCACGCCCCCGGGCGGCGCTGGTGCTGCGCGACAACCTGCGCCATCGCGCCAGCATCGAGCGCGCCTACCGCAAGGCGATTGGCCAGGCCCGCCGCGAAATCATTATTTCCAACGCCTATTTCCTGCCCGGCGGCAAGCTGCGCCGGGCCCTGGTCCGGGCCGCCAGGCGCGGCGTGCGCGTGACGCTGCTGCTGCAAGGCAAGTATGAACACTTTTTTCAATACCATGCTGCCCGGCCAGTGTATGGCGCCCTGTTGGCGGCCGGGGTGGAAATTCATGAATACGAAGCGAGTTTTTTGCATGCCAAGGTTGCGGTCGTGGACGGCCATTGGGCCACCGTGGGATCGTCCAACCTTGATCCCCTGAGCTTGCTGCTGGCCCGGGAGGCCAATGTGGTGGTCGACGACCCCGCATTTGCACAGGTCCTGAGAGGCCATTTGTGTGAGGCCATGACCACGCAGGGGCGGCGCATGGACCCGGCGGCCTACAGCCAGCGGCCGCTTGGCCAGCGTTTGCAGGGCTGGCTGGCGTATGCCCTGATGCGGCTCGCGTTGCTGGTCACCGGGCAGCGTTACTGAACTGTTTGGAGGTCTCAGGGCCCCGTTGCCAGTGGTTTAAATTGCTATTTAAATGGTAGCTGAACATCTCCGCGTTTATTGGACCAAGGGTGTAAAACCTTGAAATATGTCGGGTGAGTCTATTTTTCGTACAAGCTGGTAATATCCAACATGCTTATGAAAACTACCACGCACCCCCAGGACGCGACGGATGAAGGCACGCCTGTTTCCGTCAAAATTCGCGAACGACTGGCCCATGCCCGCAAGCGGTTCCATGCCAACGACAACATTGCCGAGTTTATTGAGCCGGGCGATCTGGAAAAGCTGCTGGATGAAGTTGAGGTCAAGATGCAGGGCGTACTCGACAGCCTGGTGATTGACACCGTCGGCGACCACAACACCGGCAACACAGCACGCCGCGTGGCCAAGATGTACCTCAACGAGGTGTTCAAGGGCCGTTATGTCGAGGCGCCCAACATCACCGAGTTTCCCAATGCCGAACACCTCAACGAGTTGATGATTGTTGGGCCGATCACGGTGCGCAGCGCCTGCTCGCACCATTTTTGCCCGGTGATCGGCAAGATATGGATTGGCGTCCTGCCTAACGAGCACACCAATGTGATTGGCTTGTCCAAATACGCGCGGCTGGCTGAATGGGTCATGGGTCGGCCCCAGATCCAGGAAGAAGCCGTGGTGCAACTGGCCGACCTGATCATGGAAAAAACGCAGCCTGATGGTCTGGCCATCGTGATGGAGGCCAGTCACTTCTGCATGGCCTGGCGCGGCGTCAAGGACATGGACAGCAAAATGATCAATTCCGTGATGCGTGGCGTGTTCCTCAAGGATCCTACCCTTCGCCGGGAATTCCTTGCATTACTTCCCCGGAAAGGCTGATTGAATGTTGGTACGTTTGCTTTATGCGAGTCGCGCGCTGGACACCAGTCCTGCCGCCATCGATGCTATTTTGGCGCAGTCCCGCCAGTACAACCCGACCTCCGGGATCACCGGCATTCTCTGCTACGGCGGGGGTATTTTTCTGCAGGCCATTGAAGGCGGCCGAATGGCCATCAGTGATTTGTATGGCCATATACAGCGGGATGCGCGCCACAAGGATGTCGTGCTGCTTCAGTACGAGGAAATATCAGAGCGCCGTTTCAGCGGCTGGACCATGGGGCAGGTCAACATCCTCAAGCTGAACCAGTCCATTTTGCTGAAATACTCCGAAAAGCCTGAACTCGACCCTTACTCGGCGTCGGGCAAGGTATCTTTTGCATTGCTTGAAGAACTGATGGCCACCGCGTCCATCATCGGCCGGTCCTGACACCGCGTCATCATGGTTGCCGGCAGGCCTGCGCATGACCGCCGCCTTGCTGATCGGTTGTGATTTTTCCAGCAGCCCGAGCCGCCGCAAACCCATTGTGATGGCCGCGGGTTCGTGCGCCGGCGCACGCGTGTTGCTGGCGGGACTGGAGCGCATTGAGTCGCTGGACGGATTTGCGCACTGGGCGCGCCAGGACCGGGCCTGGATAGCCGCCTTTGACCTGCCCTTTGGCCTGCCGCGCGAACTCGTGGAACACCTGGCCTGGCCGGCGCTCTGGCCTGAACTGATACGCCACTACGCGGGCATGAGCCGTCCCGAGATACGCACGGTCTTTGCCGCTTTCTGCGACGCGCGTCCCGCAGGACAAAAATTCTCTCATCGCGCCGCCGACAGGCCGGCCGGCTCCAGCCCCTCCATGAAGTGGGTCAATCCGCCGGTAGCCTATATGCTGCACGCCGGTGTGCCGCGGCTGCTGGAGGCGGGCGTGCATTTCCCGGGTCTGCATGACGGCGACAGCCAGCGTGTTGCGCTGGAGGGCTACCCCGGTCTGCTCGCGCGCGAAGTGCTGGGCAAGCGTTCTTACAAAAGCGACGACAAGGCCAAACAGACGCCCGAGCGCTTGATTGCCCGCAAAGACCTGATCACCGCGTTGGAACATGGGCAAACCCGGCTGGGTTTGCGTCTGAAAGTTAGTCATGCGCAGCGCGACGCGCTGATTGACGATGCCAGCGGCGACAGCCTGGATGCCGTCTTGTGCCTGATGCAGGCTGCGTGGGCGGCAGGGCAGGGTCCGCCGCGCTATGGCTTGCCGGCCGGGATGGACCTGCTGGAAGGCTGGATTGTCACGGCCGAGGCGTCAGATGGTTGATGGTTACTTCAGCTATGAAACATGTGACTTCGCCTTCCCGGATCGCCTTGCGGGCGGTGCTCGCTTTTACCGCCTTCACCATTCTGGGGGCCTGGTGTTCTCCGGCCTTCTCATCGGTACGGGAGCCGCCCGGCTGGTCGGGCGTCGTGACCTATGTGGTGGACGGCGACAGCGTTCATGTGCGTCCAGCAGCGGGCGGCAAACCTGTCCACATTCGCATGAATGGCCTCGATGCCCCCGAGATTTGCCAGCCGGGAGGCCGCATGGCGCGCGAGGCGCTCACGCACCGGGCGCTGGGGCAGCATGTCGTGGTGTACGGCCGGCGCCATGATGACTACGGTCGGCTGTTGGCGCGGGTTGATTTAAAGGATGACGACCTGGGGAAGTGGATGGTGATGAAAGGGTATGCCTGGTCCTACCGCTACCGCAAAAATCCCGGCCCCTACGCCGTGCAGCAGCGTCATGCCCAAGCGGCGGGGATAGGGGTTTTTTCGCCAGCACATGCGGTGCCCGCGGTGTATCCAGGGACGTTCCGCAAGCAGCATGGCACTTGTTACCCGTCATGACGCGTCAACACGCCAAGAATGGAAAAAGGGGCGTTTTACGGCCTTCCATCCTACGGTTATTAGGTGACGGCTGACGGGGTCCCGTCCGTGGCTTGGCTAAGGTCGTCATGCGCGATCTCACGATTGGCGTATTTGTCGCCGATCGCCTATTTACATCCCACAGGAATCATCATGAAAAATCGAGCCTCAAGGCTTTCACCGGCCCGTTGCGGGGTGCCTGCCCCTTTGTTGGTGACCACCGCCATCGCACTGGTTCTTGCCGTGAGCGCCTGCGGCAAGCAGGACGATGGCAGAACGGCGGGTCAGCAACTGGACTCGGCCATTGCAAAAACCGGGCAGGCGGCTGAACAGGCCAGGGGGAAAACCGAGCAAACCCTGGCCAGTACGGGTGCTGCGTTGAAAGATGCCACGCAAAATGCCGAGACTTCAGCGCAGGCTCTTGCAAGCAAGGCCGGTGAAAAGCTTGATGACCTGGCCATCACGGCCGCGGTATTGGCAGGCTTCGCCAAAGACTCTGATCTGAGCATTCTGAAGATCAAGGTTGAAACCCGCAATGGGCTTGTGAGCCTGAGTGGCTCAGCGCCCAGCGAGGCGGCCCGTGAGAAGGCCAGCGTCATGGCCAAAGCCGTCAAAGGCGTGAGTTCGGTGGAAAATAAATTACTGGTAAGTCCAGGCTAAGCGCGTCGCGGGCCGCGAAAGCTGGCTGCGGCATGCGTTAGGCCACGGCGCGTGGATGGCACAGGCGCAAAAAAGCAGGCGATGAAATTTCCATCGCCTGCCTGGTGTTTCGCTACCGCAGTAACGAAAGGCAGGATCAACGCTTAAGGACGAACGACGATGTCGTTGCGAACGCTTTTGACGTTCTTCACGCCCATGGCGATATTTCCTGCCTGGGCTTTTTCAGTCGTTGATTTGGCGAAACCGGACAGTTGAACCGTGCCATTGAGCGTTTCAACGCTGATGGACAGGCCGGAGACGGTTTTGTCCTCAAGGAACTTGGCTTTGACCGCGGTCGTGATGGCAGCATCATCAACATAGGCACCAGCGGATTCCTGGCCGCGTACAACAGCGCAACCGCTGCCGATGATGGTGATACCTGCCAGAGCGGCGAATGCAATTGCGCGAACGTATTTCATGGGGTTTTCCTCTTGATTTGACTGAACTGAACTGAACTGGTGCAAGTTTAAAAAGCCTGTTGATAAGCGGCACCACGCTCATCGACCTGCGTTAATGGTTATTTTTCCAGCCAGCCCTTGAGCGCGGCGGAGGAAGTATTTTTGGTGTTCATGGGGTTTCCTTTGTTTGTTCCGCATCGCGCGGGGCGCTGTAAAGCACCGACAGCACGACGTTTGAAAGCTCGGAGGACCTGAGGGTTGCCAGCAGCAGCCCGCCCAGCGAAACCAGGCGCCACGGCCTGAGCACGACCGTTGCGGCGCCGACACCGGCTGCAATCGCCAGTAGCTTGAAAGGCTTTTCTGCAGCATAGCGTCCGATCACCGGCGTGGCGACATCAAGCGCCACATGCACCGGGTGGTGTTGCCACCAGGCCCGTACGGCATGTTTGAACACGCTCCACTTCCCACCAGACCCCGCGCCAGCGTCCGTGCGTTCGCCGGTGTCTGTGCCGGTTTGGTCGTCCAGGCTTTGGCGGTCGTCCCGCGTCATGTGCCTGAGAATGGCCCTGCGGCTGCTTGCAAGTCGCTCCTGGGGTGTTGGCTCTAAAAGGGAGTTCATGCCGATATACCTTCAGGCCACCGAGCGCAGCGCCCGTTTGTCGCTGTCCATCTGCGCCTTGAGTTCGGTAAAACGCTCGCGTTGCATCGGCTTTCTCGCCATAAGGAACGCAATGAGCAGCAATCCCAAGGCAAAGCCCGGTACCGCAACCAAACCCCAATGGAACTGGTTTTGCAGCAGGCCCAGCATCAGTGCTGTGCCTGCCAGGCCCAGAAACACCACGGCCGACAGTACAACCAGCACCCAGGCCACCGCGCGCGTCAATAACGCCGAGGCTGCGGAGGAGGCTTCATCATGAAACAACGCGGCGTAGGCCGAAAGGTGGTCCACGACCAAATCGGGTCTCTGTACAAGCGTTGAAAAAAGTGGATGCAGCATGAGCAGGGTAGGTGTTAGGGGTCAGCGCGTGGCCTGAAAAATCATGAACAGTTCAGCAGATGATTGACTTAGCGGCGGTTTTGATCGCGATTGCGGGCAGATGCAATAAGCAGTGCTACCGCAGCGCCAACGGCCGCGGCAATCAGCACGGAGCGCAGGGGCTGGTCGGCG
Organism: Polaromonas sp.; assembly: GCA_030650875.1. Taxonomy (GTDB): domain Bacteria; phylum Pseudomonadota; class Gammaproteobacteria; order Burkholderiales; family Burkholderiaceae_C; genus Polaromonas. The sequence continues at coordinate 22,917 of JAUSDK010000247.1, read as the reverse complement.
ACGTAGCGAGTGGTCACGTTCGCAGCCCGCTTGAGGGAGTGCTCGGCACGGTCTTTGGCTTCTGTGGCCAGGTCAAGACTGTGGCGGGCCAGCTTTTGTGCCTTGGACGCCAGCATGTCGACAACCGGGTCGATGTTGCCGCGCAATTCGCGTACGGTGTGTTCGGCTTTGTCGAGGGCCTCGTTGGCGTAGCTGCGGCTTGACGAAACCGCTTTTCCAGCGGTTTGCATCAAGTCATCAGACGCCTGGCGCATGGCAGGCAGGGCATCGTGGGCAAATTGGGAGGCGTTTGGTGTGTTCATTTTGAGTCCTTGGTGAGTTGGAATTTCAGGAAATTGTGCGATGGGTGGCAAGAAGGCGCTGCATGGGTTGGCACCGTGCAGTGGCAGGTCATTTCTTTTTGAGCAGGCTGACGACAAAGCTCACGATGGCCATGATCGCGAAGATGAAAAAGAGTATTTTTGCAATCTCCACGGCGCCTGCTGCAATGCCACCGAAACCAAATACGGCGGCGATCAGTGCGATCACCAGAAAAACGACGGAATAGTGCAGCATCTCAATCTCCTTGCTTGGGCTTGCGGGCTTCTTTTGAAACGCCTGCAACTAGCTTAAGAAAGAAGCTGATTTTTTCTCATCGGCTGCGAACGTGTGCCTCTGTCAGTTGCTGGGTGGATGCACTGTAGGAGACGGCTGACAGTTTGTTACGCGTGCATGGTTTCATGGAAATGTCGAAGCCGCTTCAATGCCGCGCCAGGCTCAGCTGTCCCGGGGCAGCACCGCGCGAATTTGCGTGCCGCTGCCTTCGCTGCTCGTGACGGTCAGCCGGCCGCCAGCGGCTTCAACACGGTGCCGCATGCCTGCAAGGCCATGACTGGTCGGACCCACGTCGTCCAGCTTGAAGCCCTTGCCGTCGTCCTTGACCTCGACGGAGATGTAGCCGTCAAAGGTGTGCAAGCTGATTTCAGCCTGCTTGGCCTCCGCATACTTGCCGATGTTGGTCAGCGACTCCTGAACCAGCCTGTAAACGGTCAGTTGCGCGGCCCCGCCCAATTCAACGTGCTCCAGGTCGGTGGTGATGGTCAGTTCCGAGCCTTCCTGAAATTCCCGGGCCAGAATTTCAAGCGATGCCACCAGCCCGAGGTGGGAAAGCGAGGAGGGGCGCAAATCCTCAACAATGCGCCGCGCCAGGGCGATGCCGCTGTTCAGGGTGCTGGTCAGATGCGCCAGGCGTTCCGTGGCTTCTGGCACGTTGCCGGCCAGGCGCGACTTGAGCCTGGCAACATCGAGCTTGGCCGCGGTAAGCAGCGAGCCCAACTCGTCATGCAGCTCACGTGCCAGATGACCCCGTTCATCCTCCCGTACATTTTGCAGATGGGTGGCCAGTTTGGCCAGGCTGGCAGTGCGCTCGCGCACCTGGGATTCCAGCATGTCGCGCTCACGCTGCAGCGACTCCTGCTCCCGTTTGCCGGCGGCAAGCAGGGCCTTGGTTTGCTGCAGGTACATGTAAAAAGCCAGCAGCCCGGCCAGCGCCATGGTGGCAATGCCGATGCGGGACAGCAGCAATGTCTTTTTGATCTGGGCTTGCCCCAGTTCCATTTTGCTGATGCTGCTGGCCGTCAGCCGGGCCGACTGCGCACGAATCGCGTCCATGTGCAATTTGCCGACGTCCGTGGTGAGGATGAATTTCCAGGCGTCCTCGTTGCCTTCCTTTCGCATCCGTACGCTCAAGTCCATTTCGGCCAGTTTGCGTGAAACATGCTCCGACAGGACGCCAAACTCTGCGAGTTGGTCTTTGTAGGGGGCGAACAGCTGATTCAAAACCCCAAGGTTCTGTTGAAGATCCGCCATCGCAGTGGTGTACGGTTCCAGGTAGCGAGGATCGCCAGTCAGCAAATACCCCCGTTGCCCGGTTTCTGCGTCCAGCACATGCTGCAGCAACTTGTTGATGGCACCGCGGGTTTGCTGTGCCTCCTCAATGTTGGCCGCCGCCGCCGTAGAACGCTGAAAACTCGCTTCGTTGATAAATATGAGCAGGGCTGCAGCCAGCACCGCCAAGGGCAGGCTGATCGCCATTTTGTATATTGCAAATCTTTTCACGGCAAACTCCATTCAGTATTTCAGTGAATAATTCGACAATAATGAGCGCTGGAAATCAATGATGATGGCGCGCTTTGCGCAGCCGTTAAAGAAAGACAGCGACATGATAAAAATCGGAATTGTGGATGACCACGCTATTGTCCGTACCGGGCTCAAGCAGTTTTTTTCGGACCAGGTGGACTTGCGGGTCGTCGGCGAAGCCGGCAGTGGCCGCGAGGCTATTGATCTGGTTCGCAATGTCGAGCTGGACATCCTGGTCATGGATCTTTCCATGCCCGGCCAGAGCGGCATCGACGCGTTGGCCATGATCCGTGCCAAAGCCCCTGACGTGGGGATCCTGATTTTGAGCGGCTACCCCGAGGAGCATTACGCGGTCAACCTGATTCGTCAGGGCGCCAGCGGCTACCTGAACAAGGAATGCGACCCGTCGGAAATTGTTGATGCGATTCGCGTGATTTCCCTTGGCAAGCGCTACATCACGCCGGCAGTGGCGGAGTTGCTGGCGCAGCAGCTGAACCGGCCCAAGGACATGGCCGCCCATGAGCAATTGTCGGAGCGGGAGTTCCAGGTGTTTCTCAAGCTGGCCAAAGGGGAGACGGCGGGTGATATTGCAAAGGCGCTTTCCCTGAGCGTCAAAACCGTGAGTACCTACCGCACCCGCGTGATGGAAAAAATGAGTCTTTCTTCCAACAGTGACCTCACCTATTACGCGCTCAAGAACAAGCTGATCGACTGATTTCAAGCGGAAGTACTGCTTTGCTGGATGCAGTAGTCCACCAAGGCATCGATTTCGTTTGATTTGTCGAAAACTGCGTCAACACCCAATTGTGCGCATCGCTGGCGTATGTCAGCCGTGGCGTAGTTGCTTAGCACGACCACTTTTTGCCTGGATGGACGGTCCCGGCACGACGCAAGCACGCCCAGCCCGCTGCCCTGTTTGAGAAACAGGTCAACGATTGCCAAGTCCCACTCATCCCGGTTTTCAGCAAGCCAAGCTTTGCCTTCGTTCTCGGTTTCGGCACTGCCCACCGCATTGATACTGGCCAATTCTTCAAGTGTGCCAATCAGGTTTTCGCGAATGGTCGGGTTGTCTTCGACGATATAAGTTTTAAGTCTCACTGCGCTTGCCTAATTAACGACTCCAGGGATTCGGAACATTGCGAAAGACCCGCCAGGTGCTGCCGGCAAGAATCAGAGGATGTAATCCTGCCCCATTACTTAATGTATCTTTTGCTGCCGGTTGATTGTGCCAGCCAGCCGAGTCTATCTTCGTAGGATGTTTCCTACGTCCGGAGTTCAAAGGACTGTAGGTACATGCCCACAGCGTTTCATGGCGCTTGCCGACTGGCCTTCAGCGTCTTTTTGTCTGATAGTCGACCATCTGCAAGTCAGTGCCCGCCGCTGTTGATTGCCGCCCTTGTTGTTGGTGTGCCGTCGGCCGCTGCGACGAAAAGAATCTTTTTGAAACTGGCCGTAACCACCTTCAACGAATGAAAAATACCCTGTTTCAATCTGCTTCCGCCCGAAAGTGGCTTGCGGGCGCCGTCGCTTCGCTGATCGTTCTGGCCATGGGGGTTTATTTTTTTCCATGGGATTCACTTCGTGAACCGATCAACCGCTATGTCTCGGAACAGCTCGGGCGTCGCTTCGCAATTACGCAGCATTTAACGGTGCGCCCGGGTCTGACCAGCACCGTGCGGGCCGAGGGTGTGGAGTTTTCCAATCCCGAGTGGGCCAGTGAGCCTTTCCTGGTTAAAGCGAGTGCTGCTGAATTCGACATCGAGTTGTTGCCCCTGTTGCTGGGCAAGGTCGTGCTGCCCCGGATTGTGCTGACCGAAGCGCAACTTGGCCTGCAGATTGAGCCGGATGGGCGGCGCACCTGGGCGCTGTCGCGCGATACCTCCGACGTCAGTGCTGTCCCTGCGATTGGCGCCTTGCTGGTGAACAAAGGTAGCGTTCACTACCGCGCAGCGGCGCAAGGCGCCAATATCACCGCTCAATTTACCCTGGCCGAGGAGGCGCCCGACCAGCTTCCCCTGCGATTCAACGCCAAGGGAAAATGGAAAAATGAGGCATTTAGCGCCGAGGGGCGAAGCGGGGGCGTGCTGCAACTGAATCAGAATATCCAGGCCCCGTTCCCAATTGAAGTGAATGCCACGGCGGGAAGAACCACCCTCAAGGCCAAGGGCTCGATTGCCAATATTGCAGAGTTCGCCAGCCTGGACGCCACGGTTGACCTGCAGGGGCGAAATCTTGGAGAGCTTTACAAGCTGCTGGGCGTGGTACTGCCTTCCACGCCGCCCTACAAGCTTCGTGGCAAGTTGCTCAAGAAAGGCAAGGTCTGGTCCGCCAGCCAGATCGAGGGGGTGCTGGGCAAGTCTGATCTCAGTGGCGCGCTGAGTTTTGACCAGTCGGCCGCGGTGCCGATGCTGACAGGAAAAGTGGCGTCCAAGCTGCTCGATTTTGCGGATTTGGGGCCGGTGGTCGGCCTGGCGCCCCCGGGCAGTTCGGGCCGCAGCGCAGGGATCGCTTCCGGCAAGGTGCTACCCGTGGCGACGCTGGACGTGGACAGGCTCAAGGCCATGAATGCGGACGTGACCTACGCCGCCGCGGACATCCGGCACGTGAAGACGCTGCCGCTCGACAAGGGTAGTGTTCACGTCAAGCTGAAGGGTGGGGTCCTGGATCTGGATCCAGTGTCCCTGGGGGTTGCCGGGGGGAGCGTTGCTGGACGTGTTCACATCGACGCGAACGTGGCGCCTGCAGCCTTTAACACCCGGCTTGACGTGCGCGGGGTGCAATTGAACCAGTTGCTTCCTGCCGTCGAAACCACCAAGAGCAGCCTGGGGAAAATCAGCGGGCAGTTTGACCTGAAAGGGCGTGGCAATTCGGCGGCCCAAATGCTCGGGTCGGCCTCCGGGGATGTGGCCGTGTTGATGGGCAAGGGTGAAATCAGCAACATCCTGCTGGAGTACATGGGCCTGGACGGCGGCGAAATCATCAAGTTTCTGGTGCGCGGTGACCGTACGGTGCAACTGCGCTGCGCCGCGGCAGCCTTTGATGTGAAGGATGGGTTGATGACCAGCCGGGCCATCGTGCTGGACACCACCGATACCGTGATCAATGGCCGGGGCCAGGTCAGCCTGGCCAGGGAAACTCTGGACATTGTTCTGGAACCCTCGCCCAAAGACCGCAGCATTTTGAGCCTACGCTCGCCCCTGCTCATTGGCGGTACTTTTGTTGCGCCCTCAGTGGGTCCGGACAAGGCTGCGCTGGCGGGTCGGGTCGGAATCGGACTGGTGCTGGCCGCCATCAACCCGTTGCTGGCACTGGCGGCCACGGTGGAAACCGGCCCGGGCCAGGATGCGGATTGCCAGGCGGTGCTGGCAAAAGCGGCCAAGCCCACAGCGGCCAAGCGTTAATTTCAATGGCCGCCGCAGACGGCGCATGCGGGGTTGCGTGCCAGTTGCATCTCGTTCCATGACATGCTGCGGCCATCGAGCATCAGCAGCCGCCCTGTCAGCGGCTGCCCTATATCGCACAAAAGTTTCAGGGCCTCGGCGGCCTGCACCGATCCCACGATGCCGACCAGCGGTGCAAACACGCCCATGGTGGCGCAGCGCGTGTCTTCGAGCCACTCGGACTCCGGGAACACGCAGGCATAGCACGGTGACAAGGCGTCCCGCGGGTCATAGACCGCGATTTGCCCGTCAAAGCGGATGGCGGCTCCAGACACCAGCGGCTTGCGGTGCTGGACACAGGCACGGTTGATGGCGTGGCGCGTCGCGAAGTTGTCGGTGCAGTCCAGCACCAGGTCAGCTTGCTGGATCAGTTTGTCCAGCAGCGCATCATCGGCCCGTTCAGTGATCGCAATGACGTCGACATCCGGGTTGATAGCGGCAATCGACTGCGCCACGGACGCGGCCTTGAACTGATCAATGCGCGCCAGCGTGTGCGCGATTTGTCGCTGCAGGTTGGTGGCATCAACCCGGTCATGGTCGACGACCGTGATCCGGCCGACGCCGGCGCTGCCCAGGTACAAGGCCACCGGCGAGCCCAGCCCTCCCGCGCCCACCATCAGCACATGGGACGACAGGAGTTTTTCCTGTCCTTCAATGCTGATTTCGTCAAGCAGGATATGCCGGGAATAGCGGAGCAGCTGGTCGTCGTTCATGAAGAAAAAAGAAGAGGAAATTGGGAATTGGGAAGTGCACATGCAAAGGCCGGCTTGAGTGCGATGACACAAGCCGGCCTGATCTGGTTGGGGCCTGATTCGCCCTGGTTCAGGCCTAGTTTTCTTTTTTCTCGTTTTTAGGTTCGACCACGGCCGTCTTGCTGACCAGCACAGGGCGACCCTTGAGCTGGTTGATGGCTTGCGCCAGCTGGAAGTCCTTGTCGCTGCCCAATTCAGGCGGGCGGCGCTGCTCAGGCGTCTTCTTGGCTTCTTCTTCCAGGCGCTTCATGGCTTGCTCGCGGGCTTTTTCCCGGCCCTCGTCCTTGATTTCAGCGCCCTGGCCGCTGCCCAGATGCTTTTCAAGGTCGGCTTCGCGGGTGCGCAGCGCGGCAAACGGGCTGCCCTCGGCGGTCTCATCGACCATCACATCGGGAACAATGCCGCGTGCCTGAATCGACTTGCCGCTCGGCGTGTAGTAGCGCGCAGTGGTCAGCTTGATGCCGGTGTCAGGACCCAGCGGACGCACGGTCTGGACCGAGCCCTTGCCGAAGGTCTGGGTGCCCATGATGGTGGCGCGCTTGTAGTCCTGCAGTGCGCCCGCCACAATCTCGCTGGCCGAGGCGGACCCTTCATTGACCAGTACTACAAGCGGCACGTTCTTGAGCGCTGCAGGCAGGCGCTTGAGCGGGTCTGTCCCGTTGCGGCGCTGGTAAAACTCGGGCGCTGCCTTGTACGTGGACTTGCTTTCAGCCAGTTGCCCGTTGGTCGACACCACGGTGACGTTTTCAGGCAGGAAGGCGGCCGACACGGCCACGGCCGCATCGAGCAAACCGCCCGGGTCGTTGCGCAGGTCCAGCACCAAGCCCTTGAGATTGGGCTCCTGCTTGTAAATCTGCTCAAGTTTGACGACGAAATCCTCTACCGTGCGTTCCTGGAACTGGCTCAGGCGAAGCCATGCGTAGCCGGGCTCCACCACCTTGCCGCGCACCGACTGGGTGCGTATTTCTTCACGGGTGATGGTGACGGGGAAGGTGCGGTTTTCATCCTTGCGGAAAATGGTGAGCCGTACCTTGGTTTGGGGCTCGCCGCGCATTTTCTTGACCGCGTCGTTCAAGCTCAAGCCCTTGACGGCCGTGTCATCAATCCGGGTGATCAGGTCATTGGGTTTCAGTCCGGCCCGGTCGGCCGGCGAGCCTTCAATGGGAGACACCACCTTGACCAGCCCGTCTTCCTGGCTGATCTCAATGCCGACGCCGACGAAGCGGCCGCTCGTGCCTTCCCGGAATTCCTTGTACGATTTTTTGTCGAAGTAGACGGAATGCGGGTCCAGGCTGGCGACCATGCCCGAGATGGCGTCGGTGATCAGTTTTTTCTCGTCAACCGGCTCGACATAGTCTGATTTGACCATTCCGAAAACCGCAGCGAGCTGCTGCAACTCTTCGAGCGGCAAAGGCGTGAGCCCGCCGCGTGCGACGGCCTGAAGTTGTACCGTGGTGAGTGCGCCTGCCACAACGCCAATTGAAATCCAGCCTGCTGTCTTGAGCTTTTGACCCATAAAAATACCTTCATAAGTCTGTTGAGGAACCGTTGCTCCTACAGAACTGGAGCAATATACACCTTGGACAGCAGCGCCGCTCTACAGTTCCATTGGCAGGGCCATGCCGTGCCGCAAAAGGGGTGAAACTGCCAGTTCACCTGTCAGTTTTACAAGACTTTTACAAAAAATGGCGCCCGGGCTGGCTAGAGGTGGCTGGATCTCAGGCTTTGCCCTGTGCGCCCACGGCGGCAGCGGCTTTGGCCGCCGCTTCGCTGTCGCCCAGATAGTAGTGGCGCAGCGGCTTGAGGTTCTCGTCCAGCTCGTACACCAGCGGGATGCCGTTGGGGATGTTGAGACCCACGATATCCTCGTCAGAGATGTTGTCCAGGTGTTTGACCAGCGCGCGTATCGAGTTGCCATGGGCCACCACCACGATGCGCTTGCCGGCTTTGATTGCGGGCGCCATGGATTCATTCCAGAACGGCAGGACACGCTCCACCGTGTCTTTGAGGCATTCGGTCAGGGGCACCTGCTCGGGTGGCAGTTTCGCGTAGCGCGGGTCGCCGCGCTCGCAGCGTTCATCTTCCGCGGTCAGCGGCGGCGGCGGGGTGTCGTAGCTGCGGCGCCAGACCAGCACCTGCTCGTCGCCGTATTTTCTGGCGGTTTCAGCCTTGTTCAGGCCCTGCAAGGCGCCGTAATGCCGTTCGTTGAGCCGCCAGCTGTGCACCACAGGCAGCCAGGTCCGGTCCATTTCATCGAGCACATGCCACAGCGTGCGGGTGGCGCGCTTGAGCACGCTGGTGTAGGCCAGGTCAAAGTCATAGCCTTCTTGCTTCAAGAGCTTGCCGGAGTTCTTGGCCTGCGCTATGCCGGTTTCCGTCAGATCCACGTCGGTCCAGCCGGTGAATTGGTTGTCAAGATTCCAGGTCGATTCGCCGTGGCGGATGAGCACAAGTTTGTACATAAAGTGGGCAGTCGGTATTTGGGAGGGGCGATAAAAGGCCGGCAGCAGGCCGGTTTCTGCCTCTATTCTAAAATCACGGGTTAGGCATAAAACACACAAAAGGTTCAAAGTGAAATTTCTGATCGATAACTGGATGCTGATTTCCGTCGCACTGGCCTCTGGCGGCATGCTGGTATGGCCCATGATTTCAGGCAGCATGAACGCGGGCGCCCTGACGGCCAGCGGCGCGGTGCAGCTGATCAACCGTGAAAAAGCCGTGGTGGTGGATGTATGCAGCGCCGAGGAATTTGCCGCTGGCCACGTGGTGGGCGCAAAACACATCCCGCTGGGCGAGCTGGAATCCCGGCTGCCGGGCGTGGTGAAAAACAAGGCCTTGCCGGTGATTTTGGTGTGCGCCAGCGGCATGCGTTCCGGACGCGCTGTCGCCATCGCCAAAAAGCTCGGCTACGAGCAAGCCCAATCATTGAGCGGCGGGCTCAAAGCGTGGAAAGACGCTAACCTACCGGTTGAAAAAGCCTGACAAGGCTGAACGTAGCTGTCTGCAAGACAGCTTCAGGGCGGCAAACCGGTTAATTTCCGGGCTGACCCTGATTTTTTATTCCCTGTGCCTGGCACCTGCCGGCATCTTCTGGAGACATCATGCAAACCGTCAAAATCTACACCACCGGCACCTGCCCCTATTGCATTCAGGCCAAACAGCTGCTCAAGGAGCGCGGTGTCACCGAACTTGACGAAATCCGGGTCGACATGGTGCCCGGCGAGCGCCAGAAAATGACGGAAATCACGGGTCGGCGTTCCGTGCCGCAAATTTTCATCGGATCAACCTATGTCGGCGGCTGTGATGACCTGGTCGCGCTCGACGGCCGCAGCGGCCTGATGCCGCTGCTCAATGCCTGAGCCCGGGCGGCAGACCCAATTGCGCCCCTGAGATAATGCAGCGCTAGCCGCCGCACGCTTTTGAGTGCGGGCGGCTTTGCGATTCATTTCCATTTTTCAAGAACCCCCGAAAGTGCACCATGGCCGAAGCCAATCTTGACCCCGTATTCCAGATCCAGCGCGTTTACCTCAAGGATTTGTCGCTCGAGCAACCCAATTCGCCCGAAATCTTGCTGAACCAGGAACAACCCAGCGTGGACATCCAGCTCGGCGTGAACGCCGCGCCAGTGGCCGACGGCCTGTTCGAGGTCACGGTGACCGCCACCGTGCACACCCAGATCGCCGACAAAACGGTGTTCATGGTCGAGGCCAAGCAGGCCGGAATTTTTGAAATCCGCAACATCCAGGCCGAGCAAATTGGCTCCATCCTGGGCATTGCCTGCCCGCAGATCGTCTACCCCTACCTGCGCAGCAATGTGGCCGACATCATCCAGCGCGGCGGTTTCCCGCCGGTGCACATGGCTGAAATCAACTTCCAGGCCATGTACGAGCAGCAGCAGGTCGAAGCCGCCGCTGCTGAAGTGGCGCCTCCCCAGATCATTGTTTGAGGCGCGTTCAGATGCCTGTTGTCGATCACGTCGATCACTCCGCCCGCGTCGCTGACGGATTGCGGTTGTGAACCTGCTCGTGATGGGCGCGGGCGCCTGGGGCACGGCGCTGGCCGTCAGCGCCTCACGCGCGCCGGGCAGGCATCAGGTCACCCTGTGGGCGCGCGATGCGGCCCAGGTCCAGGCCATGCAGGCGGAACGCACCAACGCGCGCTACCTGCCCGGCATTGCCTTTCCTGAAGGCTTGCGGGTACAGGGCGGCAGCGACGCCTCGCTGGCCCAGGCGCTCAGCGGACAAGACCTCATCATCATGGCCACGCCGGTGTCGGCTGCGCGCGCCATGCTGATACGCCTGCAGCGCGCCACCGTGCCGGTCGCCTGGCTCAGCAAGGGCTTTGAAGCGCCGCTTGCCGCCACCGGATCAACCGCGTCATCCGCGTCATTTGGCTTGATGGTCCATGAGATACGGGCCCAGGTGGCGCCCCATTTAAGAGCCGGCGTGCTCAGCGGCCCGAGTTTTGCGCTCGAAGTGGCGCGCGCTCAGCCGACGGCCCTGGTGGCCGCCAGCGAACACGCCGAAGTGCGCGATGCGCTGGTGGCCGCGTTTCACGGCCCGACGCTGCGCGTCTATGCCAACGACGACATCATCGGCGCCGAAGTCGGCGGTGCCGTCAAGAACGTGCTGGCCATTGCCACCGGGCTGTGTGACGGCCTGGCGCTCGGGCTCAATGCGCGCGCCGCACTGATCACGCGCGGATTGGCCGAAATGACGCGCCTGGGCGTGGCGCTTGGCGCCCGCGCTGAAACCTTCACCGGACTTTCGGGGCTGGGTGACCTGGTGTTGACGGCCACCGGCGATTTGAGCCGCAACCGCAAGGTGGGGCTGCTGCTGGCGCAGGGCAACAGCCTGGCCGAAGCGGTGCAGTCGCTGGGCCATGTGGCGGAAGGGGTTTACTGCGCCCGCACCGTGGTGCAGCGCGCTGCCAGCCTGGGCGTGGACATGCCGATTGCGCAAAGCGTGGTGGCACTGCTGGATGGAAAAATCCAGCCCGCCGAGGCGGTGGCGCTGCTGATGGACCGCGAGCCAACCACCGAGCAAGCCTGAATCCGGGGCGCCGCAGCTGGTTACTTCTGCAGCACCAGCGTCACCAGCAGCGACGAGTCCTGCAGCGCTGTCAGCGCATGGTCGACACCGCCGGTCAGCCACACCAGCTGGCCAGCTTTCATGCGCTGGGTCTGGCCGTGCGCCGTCAGGTCAATCTCGCCTTCCAGGCAGTGAATCGTCATGTCGCCCTTGACCTGGTGCGCCGGCATGGTTTTATGTGCCGGCAGCACCACCCGCATCACTTCAAGCATGCCGGTCTTGAACAGGGCCGTGGTGCGGGCCTCGGCCAACTGGTCTGCCAGCGGCTGAACGTCCACGAGTTGCCCGGAGGCGGCGTGCGAGATGGCCATGGTGAAACTCCTTGAAGATCGGTTTGTACTTCGATTTACAAAAAATGGCTTTTGCTCAATGGAGGTATTGGATGAAAGCTATTAATACAGGAGCAGCTGCCCGCCGTCAAATTTCCAGGTTGTCAATCAGCCGGGTGTTGCCCAGCTTGGCCGCGCCCAGCACCACCAGCGGCACGCCGGCCAGCGGGCCTTGCGGCGGCTGCAGGTCGCTGCGGCGGCGCACCGTCAGGTAGTCGGGCTTCCAGCCGCGCCGTGCCAGCGCCTGCAGCGCCTGGGCTTCCAGCGCTGCAAGAACGGGGGCTTGGGTCGCACCGGCGGCGCGGGCGGCGTCACCCAGCGCGCGCAGGGCCTGGGCCAGTTGCGCGGCTTCCTGGCGCTCGGCGGGGCTGAGGTAGCTGTTGCGCGACGACAACGCCAGTCCGTCGTCGGCGCGCTGGGTTTCGCCGGCCAGGATCTCGATCGGCAGGGCAAACTGTTGCACCATGCGGCGCACCACCAGCACCTGCTGGTAGTCCTTTTTGCCAAAAGCAGCCACGCCCGTCGGCATGCCGGCAAACACGCATGAAAACAGCTTGAGCACCACGGTGCTGACGCCGATGAAAAAGCCGGGCCTGAAATGCCCTTCGAGCATGTCGCTGAGGTCGGTCGCCGGATGCACCTTGAAGGTTTGCGGCTCGGGGTAGAGGTCTTTTTCGCGTGGCGCAAACACCACGTCGCAGCCGGCCGCTTCCAGGCGCTGGGCATCGGCGTCCAGCGTGCGCGGGTAGCTGTCAAAGTCCTCATGCGGCGCAAACTGCAGCCGGTTCACAAAAATGCTGGACACGGTGACATCGCCCAGCGGCTTGGCCTGCTTGACCAGCGCGATATGGCCGGCGTGCAGGTTGCCCATGGTGGGCACAAAGGCCGGGCGCTTGTAGGGGCTGAGGTGGGCGCGCAGGTCTTCGATGGTGTGAACGATGTGCATGGGTTTTCCTTGAATAGGGTGGGGCGGGTTACCAGGCGTGGGCGCTGTTGACCGGAAAGCTGCCGTCCTTGACGGCGCGCACATAGGCCTCCATGGCGCCGCGCACGCTGGCGCTCCGGTTGCTGTCGCCTTCCATGAAGTTGCGGACAAACTTGGGCATTTTGCCCAGGTTCATGCCCAGCATGTCGTGCAGCACCAGCACCTGGCCCGACGTGCCGTCGCCCGCACCAATGCCGATGGTGGGGCAGTGCGTCAGCAGCGCGGTCACTTCTGCCGATACGCTGGCGGGCACCATTTCCAGCACCAGCATGGAGGCTCCGGCGTCCTCCAGTGCGCTGGCTTCACGGCGCAGCAGCGCGGCCGATTCCCCGGTTTTGCCCTGCACGCGGTAGCCGCCCAGCGCATGCACGGTTTGCGGCGTCAGGCCCAGGTGGGCGCAGACTGGAATGCCGCGCTCGACCAGGAAACGCACGGTCTCCGTGGTCCAGCCGCCGCCTTCCAGCTTGACCATGTGGGCGCCGGCCTGCATCAGGGTGACGGCGCTGCGCAGCGCCTGCTCTTTCGATTCGTGGTAGCTGCCAAACGGCAGATCGCCAATCAGCCAGGCCACGCCATGCGCGCGGCGCAGGCCGTTGGCCACGCACTCGGTGTGGTGGCGCATGGTCTCCAGCGTCACGCCGACGGTGCTGGTCAGCCCCTGGCAGACCATGCCCAGCGAGTCGCCGACCAGAATGCATTCGACGCCCGCCGCATCGGCCACGGCGGCAAAGGTCGCGTCGTAGGCGGTCAGCATGGTGATTTTTTCACCGTGGGCGTGCATTTCGCGCAGGCGCGGCAGGCTCATGGGCTTGCGAGCCGAGGGCGTGGAAGCCGGCGGCAGCGTGCCATAAGGAGTGGCGGAAGCTGCCGGGGCAGCATGGGCTGAAGTCATGGTCACTCTCCTGAATGAGCGGGAGTTTAATCCGCGGGGGCTGTACAGCCGGCCTCAAAAATCAAGGCCGGCGCGCGGCATCAGGTCGCCTGCGGCGCCGAGCGCGTCATGCCCAGCCGTTCCAGCAGCTTGAGGTCGGCATCGGTGTCGGGGTTGCCGGTGACCAGCAGCTTGTCGCCGTAAAAAATAGAGTTGGCGCCGGCCAGAAAGCACAGCGCCTGCACCGCGTCGCCCATCTGCTGGCGGCCGGCCGACAGGCGCACGCGGGCGGTCGGCATGGTGATGCGCGCCACCGCAATGGTGCGGACAAACTCGAACGGGTCCAGGTCCGCCTGGTCGGCCAGCGGCGTGCCTTCAACCTTCACCAGGTTGTTGATGGGCACCGACTCGGGGTAGGGCGTGAGGTTGGCCAGCTCGGCCACCAGGCCGGCGCGCTGGCGGCGGGTTTCGCCCATGCCGACAATGCCGCCGCAGCAGACCTTGACGCCGGCGCTGCGCACGCGGGCCAGCGTGTCGAGCCGGTCCTGGTACTGGCGCGTGCTGATGATGTCGCCATAAAAATCAGGCGCGCTGTCCAGGTTGTGGTTGTAGTAGTCCAGGCCGGCGTCCTGCAGCGTTTGCGCCTGGCCGTCTTCCAGCATGCCCAGCGTGGCGCAGGTTTCCAGCCCCAGCGCCTTGACGGTGCGGATCAGCTCGGCCACCTTTTCAATGTCGCGTTCCTTGGGCGAGCGCCAGGCCGCGCCCATGCAAAAGCGCGTGGCGCCGGCGGCCTGCGCCAGCTTGGCGGCGGCCAGCACGTCGGCCGGTTCCATCAGCTTGCTGGCTTCCACCCCGGTGTCGTAGCGGGCGGCCTGCGGGCAGTAGCCGCAGTCTTCGGCGCAGCCGCCGGTCTTGACCGACAGCAGCGTGGCAAATTCAATGCGCGTCGGGTCGAAGTGCTCGCGGTGCACGGTTTGCGCCTGGTGCATCAGTTCGGGAAAAGGCAGGTTGAACAGCGCTTCAATCGCGTCCACGCTCCAGCGCTGGGCGCCGGTTTTGGCGGCCAGCGGGGCGGCGGAGCGGTGCAGGGTGATGGTTTGTTCTACAGCGGGAGACATGGTGCGGTTTCCTTCATATCAGGTGGTTTTTGAGTCTAGCTGACGTTTTGATGCGGTCAGGCGCAGCGCGCGGCCCCGGCCAAAGCGCTCAGGGCGTCAATCAACAGGTCGATGTCGGCGTCGGTATGGGCCGCCGACAGGGCGATGCGCAGCCGCGCCGTGCCCTCGGGCACGGTGGGCGGGCGAATCGCCGGCACCCAGATGCCGCGCAGGCGCAGGCCTTCCATCACGGCCAGTGCCTCGTCGTTGCGGCCAATCAGCAGCGGCTGAATCGCGGTTTGCGAGTCGGACAGCTGCCAGGCGCTGCCGTGCAGGCCGGCGGCCAGGCCGCTGCGCAGGCGGGCGATCAAGTGCTGCAGCTGCGTGCGCCGCCATTCGTCCTGCTCGATCAGCTGTAGGCTGGCGCGCAGCGCGCTGGCCAGCATGGCCGGGGCGGCGGTGGCAAAAATATAGCTGCGGGTTTTCTGCAGCAGCCATTCGACCAGCGCGTCGTCGCCGGCCACAAAGGCGCCCGCCACGCCGGCGGCCTTGCCCAGCGTGGCCATGTAGAGCACGCGGCGGGACGCCTGGGCGCCTATCCGCCCGGCGGCGGCCAGGCTGCCGCGCCCTTGTGGGCCGAGCACGCCAAAGCCGTGCGCGTCGTCCAGCAGCAGCAGGGCGTCGTGGCGTTCGCACAGGGCCAAGAGCGCTGGAATATCGGCGCTGTCGCCGTCCATGCTGAACACCGCGTCGGTGATGACCAGCTTGCGCGGCGCGCTGCTGCTGGTCAGTTCCCGGTCCAGCGCGGCCAGGTCGGCGTGCGCGTAGCGGTGAATCCGCGCGCGCGACAGCCGGGCGCCGTCAATCAGGCAGGCGTGGTTCAGCGCATCCGAGAAAATCGCGTCGCCCGCGGCGACCAGCGCCGCAATGATGCCGGTGTTGGTGGCGTAACCGGCATAAAAGTAGAGCGCGCGCGGCAAGCCGACAAACGCCGCCAGTTCCTGCTCCAGCGCCGCATTGGCCGCGCTGTGGCCGCTGACCAGCGGCGAGCCGCCCGAGCCCACGCCATAGGACTGGGCGCCGGCGCAGGCCGCCTGCACCAGCGCCGGGTGCGTGGCCAGGCCCAGGTAGTCGTTGCTGCAAAAGGCCAGCATGGCCTGCCCGTTCACGTTCAGGCGGGCGCCGCTGCCGGGCGTGACGACGCGGCGCTGGCGGCGCAGATGGGCCTGGTCCAGTGCGGCGATGCGCGCCGGGAATTCGTCAAGCCAAGAGATAGTCATTGCCATGCCGATGGAAGGTTGAAGGTCAGTGCGCGCGGGTCGGGCGCGGCCTGGTAGGCAATGCGCGCCAGCAGCGGCGCCCGGAGCTGGCGCTGCAGGAAGGCGATGTTGTCGTCGGGCGCCAGCATGGCGGCGTCCACCTGGTTGGCGACCCAGCCGGCCAGCGTGAGCCCGCGGGCGCGAATCGCTTCGGCCGTCAGCAGTGCGTGGTTCAGGCAGCCCAGCCGCAGGCCGACCACCAGCAGCACTGGCAGGCCCAAGGCCCCGGCCAGGTCGGCGCCGGTCTCAAGGGCGGACAGCGGCACCATGAAGCCGCCCGCGCCTTCCACCACCACGGCGTCGGCCCGCAGCGCCAGCGCGCGCTGGCAGGCTACCAGGTGTTCAATGTCGATGCGCACGCCGGCGCGCTGGGCCGCGATGTGCGGCGACAGCGCATCGGGCAGCAGCACCGGGTTGTCCAGTTCGGGCGGCACGCGGCAGCTGGAGGCGGCGCGCAGGGCCAGCACATCGTCGTTGGCGGCCACGCCGTCGATCAATTCAGTGCCTGCCGCCACCGGCTTCATGCCGACCACGCGCGGGTGGTAGCGCGCCAGCGCGTGCAGCAGGCCGGCGCTGACCAGCGTCTTTCCCACGCCGGTGTCGGTGCCGGTGACAAACAGCGACAGCGCCGGGCCGGCGCGCTCAGCCATGCGCCGGACTTTCGTCGGCCAGCGTGGCCTCTAGCGCCGCCAGCGCGCCGCGCGCCAGGTGGTCGGCCGACGCGGCATCCATCACGTAAGGTGGCATGGCGTAGACCGTGTTGCCAATCGGCCGCAGCAGCACGCCGTGCGCCATTGCGTGTCGGGCGTAGCGCCGGGCAAAGTGCGGCGGGGGCGGTTTTCCGCCCGCAGCCTCGTCAATGTCCCAGGCCCAGATCATGCCGAGCCGGCGCGCATGCCGCACCGACGGGTGCTGCGTCAGCGGCGCAAAGGCCTGGTCCAGCAGCAGCGCCTGTTCGGCGTTGCGGGCCAGCACGTCGCTTTGTTCAAACAGTTCCAGCGTGGCCAGCGCCGCGCGGCAGGCCAGCGGGTTGCCGGTGTAGGAGTGCGAATGCAAAAAGCCCCGCGCCATCTCGTCGTCGTAAAAGGCGCCATAGACCTGGTCGGTGGTCAGCACCGCCGACAGCGCCAGCGTGCCGCCGGTCAGGCCTTTGGACAGGCAAATAAAGTCGGGCCGTATGCCCGCCTGCTGGTGCGCAAACATCGTGCCGGTGCGGCCAAAGCCGGTGGCAATTTCGTCGGCGATCAGGTGCACCTCGTAGCGGTCGCACAGCGCGCGCGCCTCGCGCAGGTAGGCAGCGTCGTAGATCGCCATGCCGGCGGCGCACTGCACCATCGGCTCCAGGATCAGCGCGGCGGTCTGCGCATGGTGCAATTCCAGCCACTGTTGCAGGCCGGCGGCGGCGCGCCTGGCCACGTCGGCAGCGCTTTCGCCTGGCTGGGCGTTTCGCGCATCGGGACTCGGCACGGTGGCGGCCAGCCGCACCAGCGGCGCATAGGCTTCCCGGAAAATCGCGATGTCGGTGACGGCCAGCGCGCCCACGGTTTCGCCGTGGTAGCCGCCCGCCAGGCCGATGAAGCGGCATTTTTCGGGCCGGCCGGTGTTGCGCCAGTAATGCGCGCTCATCTTGAGCGCAATCTCGGTGGCGCTGGCGCCGTCGCTGCCGTAAAAGGCATGGCCCAGGCCGGTCAGCGCGGCCAGCCGCTCCGACAGCTCGACCACCGGCTGGTGCGTGAAGCCGGCCAGCATCACATGGTCCAGCCGGTCCAGCTGGTCGCGCAGCGCCGCCTTGATGTGCGGGTGGCCGTGGCCAAACAGGTTGACCCACCAGGAACTGATGCCGTCCAGGTAGCGCCGGCCTTCGAAGTCATGCAGCCACACGCCCTCGGCGCGGCAAATCGGAATCAGCGGCACTTGCGATACACCTGCCGGCGCCTCGTGCAGCTTCATCTGGGTGCAGGGGTGCCACACATGGCGCAGGCTGCGCGCCATCATCGCGGCGTTGTCCATGGGGGCGGCCAAAGCGGGCGGCGCAATCAGGGCAGTTGCACCGGAATGGTCGAGCGCTCTTCCTTGATGCGGTTGTCGGGGTCGACAAACACCAGCTTGGGGCTGAATCCCGCCACCTGGTCTTCATGGACCTGGGCAAAGGCCGCAATGATGATCAGGTCGCCCACGGCGGCACGGCGCGCCGCCGAGCCGTTGACCGAAATGATGCGGCTGCCGCGTTCGGCGCGGATCGCGTAGGTGATGAAGCGCTCGCCGTTGTTGATGTTCCAGATATGGATCTGCTCGTTTTCGCCCAGGTTGGCGGCGTCCAGCAGGTCTTCGTCAATGGCGCAGGAGCCTTCGTAGTTGAGCTCGCAGTGGGTCACGGCGGCGCGGTGGATTTTGGATTTGAGCAGGGTTCTGAACATGGCAAGAAGAGGTTGAAGTCAGTTGCTGGAAGGGCGCAAGGCTTGCGGGCCGGCCCCGGTGGACATGGAGTTTTTCAGGCGGCGGTAACATTTCGGGCCGCCGCTGCGGGTTTGCCCGTAGTTTAGGGCACTGTACAGTGCGCTTTTCGCACGCATCTTTATTCGGATTTCTTATGACAAAGTCATTTAATTTTTCTACCGAGGCCTTGGGCCAACTGGCCCAGAGCGACGTCGCGCGTGCGCTGGCCGAGGATGTGGGCGCTGGCGACCTGACCGCCGCCCTGATTGACCCTGCCGCCCAGGCCAGGGCGCAGGTGCTGGCCCGCGAGAGCGCCGTGGTCTGCGGCAGCGCCTGGGTCGAGGCGGCGTTCAAGCAGCTTGACCCGCAGGCCCGGCTGGTCTGGCATGTCAGGGACGGCGCGCGTTGTGCGGCCAACCAGGTGGTGTTTGAAGTCCAGGGCCAGGCCCGGGCGCTGCTGACAGCCGAGCGCACGGCGCTTAATTTTTTACAATTTTTAAGCGCCGTCGCCACCAAGACAGCGGCTTATGTTGCCCTCGTTGCAGGCACCCCGGCCCAGATCGTGGACACCCGCAAAACCCTGCCCGGCTTGCGCCTGGCGCAGAAATACGCCGTGCGCTGCGGCGGCGGCACCAACCACCGGGTCGGCTTGTACGACGCCATCCTGATAAAGGAAAACCACATTGCCGCTGCCGGCGGCATCGCGCAGGTGCTGCAGCGCGCCGCGCCCATCGCGGCCCAAGCTGACTTCGTGGAAATTGAAGTCGAAAACCTGGCCGAACTGGCCCAGGCGCTGGACGCTGGTGCCCGCATGGTGTTGCTCGACAACATGGACCTGGCCACGCTGAAGGAAGCGGTGCGCATCAACGCCGGACGCGCCATTCTGGAAATTTCCGGCGGCGTGACACTGGCCGGGCTGCGCGCGCTGGCCGACACCGGCGTGGACCGCATTTCGATTGGCACCTTGACCAAGGACGTTCAGGCCATAGATTATTCGATGCGCTTTGACGCGCCACAAGGAGGCCCGCAATGAGTTCAGTCCTGTCCCGCATCAACGTGGACTACGAGCAGCCCGAAATGGCGGGCAGCTGCTCCACCCACCACGCCTGGGCCCGCGTGCCCCCCGAGCCAGCGCCGCCCGAGCGGGCCGCGCTGAAAGAGCGCATCCGCAGCCTGCTCAAAGCTAAAAATGCGGTGATGGTGTCGCATTACTACGTGCATCCCGACTTGCAGGACCTGGCCGAAGAAACCGGCGGCCTGGTGTCTGATTCGCTGGAGATGGCGCGTTTTGGCCGCGACCACGCCGCCCGGACGCTGGTGGTGTCGGGCGTGCGCTTCATGGGCGAAACCGCCAAAATCCTGTCGCCCGAAAAGCGCGTGCTGATGCCCGACCTGGACGCCACCTGCTCGCTCGATCTGGGCTGCCCGATTGACGCGTTCAGCGCTTTTTGCGACGCCCACCCCGACCGCACCGTGGTGGTTTATGCCAACACCAGCGCCGCCGTCAAGGCGCGGGCCGACTGGGTGGTCACGTCCAGCTGCGCGCTCGACATCGTGCGGGCGCTCAAAGCGCAGGGCCAGAAAATCCTCTGGGCGCCGGACCGGCACCTGGGCGGCTACATCCAGCGTGAAACCGGCGCAGACATGGTGATGTGGAACGGCGCCTGCATCGTGCACGACGAGTTCAAGGCCTTCGAGTTGCAGGCGCTGATGCAGCAGCACCCGCTGGCCAAGGTGCTGGTGCACCCGGAAGCGCCGGCCGATGTGGTGGCGCTGGCCGATGCGGTCGGCTCGACCTCGGGCATTTTGAAGGCCGCGCGCGAGATGGATGCGCCCGAATAGATCGTTGCTACCGACAACGGCATGATGCCCAAGCTGCGCACGCTGAACCCCGGAAACACCTTCATTGAAGCGCCGACGGCGGGTAACAGCGCCACCTGCAAAAGCTGCGCGCACTGCCCCTGGATGGCCATGAACAGCCTGGCCGGCGTGGCGCAAGTGCTGGAAACCGGCGCCAATGAAGTGCATATCGATGCGGCGCTGGGCCTGCGCGCCCGCCTGCCGATTGACCGCATGCTGGCCTTCACCGCTGCGCTCAAAAACGGCCAGCCTGTGGCCGGGCTGGTGCCCCATATCGGCGCGGCATGAGGCTGGCTTGAGCATCATTTCTTCACGTATCGACTTCACCGATCCGTACGACAGCGCCGCGCCGCGCCTGCGTCATGCCTTTGGCGCGCCGCGCGCGGTGCTGGTCGCACATGCGCTGGCCGAGGTGCGCCCGCTGCTCGACGCCGTGCAGGCCGCTGCGCGAGAGGGACGCTGGTGCGTCGGCTACGTGCGTTACGAAGCCGCGCCCGCCTTTGACGCCGCATTGGCCGTGCATGCGCCCGACGGCCCGCTGGCCTGGTTTGCCGTTTATGACCAAGCCTTGCCCTGGCCCGACGATGCCCACGCCCCCGCCAGCGCCGCTAAGGTGCAGTGGAACGAGACTTGCCTGCGGCCCGCGTTTGGCGCCGCCATGGACCAGATCCAGCGCGCCATTGCCGCTGGCGAGTTGTACCAGGTCAACTTCACCGCGCCGCTGCTGGGCCAATGGGTGGGCCAGCCGCCAGACGGCGCAGCCGAGGCTCTGTTTGCCGCACTGCAGCGCGCCCAGCCGGGCGGCTACGCGGCCTTCATCGACGCGGGGAGCGAGCAACTGTTGTCGGTGTCGCCCGAGCTGTTTTTTGACTGGAGAGACGGGAGCGAGGACGGCCAGATCCTGGCCCGGCCCATGAAAGGCACGGCCGCGCGCGGCGCCACGCCCGAAATGGATGCCGCCCAGGCCCAAGCCCTGCGCGCCTCGCCCAAGGAACGCGCTGAAAACGTCATGATCGTGGACCTGCTGCGCAACGATATCTCGCGCATCGCCGAGCCCTTCAGCGTGCAGGTGCCCGCCTTGTTCCACACCGAAGCGCTGCCCACCGTGTGGCAAATGACCTCCGACGTGCAGGCCAGAACTCGCCCCGGCACCACGCTGGCCGACGTGTTTGCCGCGCTGTTCCCTTGCGGCTCCGTGACCGGCGCGCCCAAGGTGCGCGCCATGCAGACGATCCGCAGGCTGGAACCCCAGCCGCGCGGCCTCTACTGCGGCGCCATCGGCGTGGTGCGGCCTGGTGCGCAGGGTCAGGGCATCCGGGCCACGTTCAATGTGCCGATCCGAACCGTGACCGTGCAGGCCGGGCGGCTGCGCTGCGGCATTGGCAGCGGCATCACCTCGGGCGCCGTGCCGGATGCCGAATGGCAGGAATGGCGCAACAAGCGCCAGTTTCTGGAGCGGGCCAGCCAGCCGTTTGATCTGCTTGAAACCCTGGCGCTGCAAGAGGGACAACTGCGCCACGCCGCCGAGCACCTGCAGCGCCTGGCCAGTGCCGCCGCGCATTTTGGCACCCCGTGGGACGTGGCCCGGGTGCAGCATTGCCTGAACGAACGGGTGCAAGCCCACCCGCAAGGGTGGTGGCGCGTGCGCCTGCTGCTGGATGCCCAGGGTCATGCAAGCGCCCAGGCCTTTGCGATGGAGCCGTCACCCACCAGGGTGCGCCTGCAACTGGCCGACCGCCCGCTGATGGAGGCCCACGGCGAATTTGTGCGCTTCAAGACCACGCGCCGGTCCCATTACGACGCATTCATTCCCGTCGAGCCCGGCGTGTTCGACACCGTGCTGTGGAACGAGGAAGGCGAGATCACCGAATGCACGCGCGGCAACGTGGCGATGCGCATCAACGGCCGCTGGGTGACGCCGCCGCTGGCCTGTGGCCTGCTGCCCGGTGTGGGCCGCGCGCTGGCGCTGCAGGGCGGCCGGCTGACGGAGCGCGTGGTGCGGGTGGACGAGGTGGCCCGGGTGCAGGACTGGGCATTCCTGAACAGCTTGCGGGGATGGATAGAGGCCGGGCTCACGTGAAACCCTGACACGCCTCCAAAATGCGTACACAACATGCGGTAAAACCTCTGCCTTGGCAAATCACACCAGGCACACCATGCACACGATGACAAAACCTGTACTTCTTTTATTGCCCGGCCTGCTTTGCGATGAAGCCAACTGGGCCGCGCAATGTGCCCACCTTGCCGACGTTGCGGACTGCCGGGTCCCCGTCTACCGCACGCTTGACAGCATAGAGGCGATGGCCGAACACGTCTTGACGGTAGCACCGCCCGGACGCTTCGCGTTGGCGGGCCATTCGATGGGGGGGCGGGTGGCGCTGGAGGTGGTTCGGCAGGCCCCCGAGCGTGTGGACCGCCTGGCCTTGCTCGATACCGGCTTTCAGGGCCTGGCCGCCGGAGAGGCTGGAGAAAAGGAGCGTGCCGGGCGCTATCAATTGCTCGCGCGCGCCCGGACCGGGGGCATGCGGGCCATGGGGCAGCAATGGGCGCGCGGCATGGTGCATCCGGCGCGCATCGACACGCCGGTGTTCGAGGCGATTTTGGACATGATCGCCCGCAA
>JAUSDK010000242.1 GCA_030650875.1 Polaromonas sp. | reverse complement strand
CGAACTCTTTCAGCGGCGTGGCAATCGACTCTTTGGCCATGATCGCAGCCATGCCGGAAGGCATGGCCAGTTGCGACAGCAGCGGCGCATAGGGTGCCTTGAGCGTGATTTCGATGCCTTGGCTGGCATTGATGGACAGGTCTTCCACCTCCTTGGAAAGCGCCTTGCCGCGCGGCGACACCTCCATCCAGCGCTTGAGGCTGGCCACCACGTCTTCGGCATTCAGCTCGCGGCCATTGTGCAGTTGCACCCCATTGCGCAGTGTGATGCTGTAGCGCTTGCCGTCGGCCGACACCTTGGGCAGGCTTTCAGCCAGCATGGGCACTATTTTCGAGTTGGCATCAAAGGTATAGAGTGGCTCATACACATGCTGCATGATGGTGGACACCAAGTCGGCGGGGGATGCCATGGGGTCCAGTGTTGGCGGCTCGCCAATCATGGCCAGGTTGAGGGCGGACTTTGAAAGTGTTTGCGCCTGGGCACCGACCGGCAACAAGGCCGTACTACCCACCACGAGCGCCAAAGCCACTGCATTGCGACGGTTGATCCAGAATTTTTGCAGCATGCTTACCTCCTTAAAAGTGAAAGTATTCTTCAACTCGCAAAGAATATGCCAGCAATAATTTAGAAAAAATTGGTATAAACCCTAAAATAAATCTGCGATATGAAAATATATTTCAGTTTTAGAGTTGAGCTGCACGGTCTTGGCGCACCCGGGCTCTGTCATGCGTACCAGTCTGGTGTCCGTCTTATTGTTCACCCAATCAGGAGCTTTCTGCCATGTCCGCACTCGAATATTTAGGCAACCCACCCATCGCCTCTGACCACCAGCCCCGAATCGTACGTGTAGCGGCGGCCCAGCTGGGCCCGATTGCCAAACAGGAAAACCGTGAGCAGGTCGTCAAGCGGCTTACCGCCCTGCTCCAGCAGGCCGCAGCAGAGCGCTGCGACCTCGTGGTATACCCTGAAATGGCACTGACCACCTTTTTCCCGCACTGGGAAGTCAGCGACCCCGCAGAACTTGAAAGCTATTACGAAAAAGCCATGCCCGAAGGACCGGTGGTGCGCCTGTTTGAAGAAGCCGCACGGCTGAAGATCAGCTTTTCGCTGGGCTATGCGGAGCTGGCCACCACGCCGCAAGGCCCGCGCCATTTCAACAGCTCGGTGCTGGTCGGCAAGGACGGCGGCATCATCGGCAAATACCGCAAGGTTCATCTGCCAGGGCACGTCGACATTCGCCCGCAGGACCCGTTCCAGAACCTGGAAAAGCTGTACTTTGAAGTCGGCGACCTAGGTTTTCCGGTGTTTGAGGCGTTTGGCGGCAAGCTCGGCATGTGCATCTGCAACGACAGGCGCTGGCCGGAAACCTATCGCCTGATGGCGCTCAAGGGCGTTGAGCTGATCACCCTAGGCTACAACACGCCGCTGTTCAACCCGGACCAGACGCAAAGCCCCGAGCAGCGCCGCTTTCACAACCACCTCTGCATGCAGGCCGGCGCCTACCAGAACAGTACCTGGGTCGTTGGCGTTGCCAAGGCGGGTATTGAAGAAGGCGTGGAGATGATGGCAGGCACCTGCATCATCGCACCCACCGGCGAGATCGTGGTCCAGACCCGTACGTTGGGCGATGAGCTGGTCGTTGCCGACTGCAACCTGGATGCCTGCACGCCCGGCAAGCGCGGCGAGTTTGACCTGGCGCTCAATCGCCGGCCCGAGCACTACGGACTGCTGGTTGAAGCCGCCTGAGCAGAGTGATGTTGCCCCTGAAAAACGTACTCCATAGCTGATGGTCAAATTCAGACATTGGAGATTACGAAATGAGCAAACGCAAAGACGGTCAGGAGCGGGGCAAATACACCCTGGAATTCAAACTGGAGGCGGTCAGACTGGCCAAGGGTGGGCAAGCAGTGCCCAATCCACCCAAGTTAAGCCAAAGCGTTTGTGATCACCAATGTTTTTGAGACATGTATTTGTGCGGCTTGGGTCTTGGCTTGCGGGGTTTGGACAGATTTTCTTGATGGACATAGGTGTGCGTAGCCACCAGGCGCAACACCATGCGCAACAATTTGGCGACCTTCTTTCCCAGCAGCAGCGCAGGCAACAAAGGTTTGAGGGCGGTGTGCATGTAGGCACGGTTGATGCGAGCCGATTGCGACAGATCGGCATTGTCGTGGGCGCTCAGTGCGGTCAACGCCTGCAAGTGGTCACACAGCACTTTGGCGGCAACATCCTGCACCATGGCCAGTTGCGACAAGCCCGAGACGTGCTCCAAATTGAGGCGGTGCTTGAGTCGCTTGAATCCCTCCTCGATGCGCCAGCGCTGCTGGTACAGATCAGCGAACGAGCCGGCCGGGAAGCGCACCGCATCGAACAGGTTGGTCATCAAAACACGCACTTGGCCATTGGGCGCAATGTGGCGCACCAGCCGTACGGTTTGAGGCGCGCTCGGGCATTCAAAGTCAATGACATCGCGCCGCTCAGGCGCACGCAGCGTGACCACTTGCTCGACGAGCCCGCTGCGCAGGAACTCGCGCACGCAAGCAAAGCCCGAGTTGCCTGATTTTTCGACCCGCATGCAAAACGGGATGCCCCGCTGATTCAATGCCGCCACCAGCCAGCGCGCCGGATAACCACGATCCAGCAGCAACAAGTCGCGGCCCGAGAGGCGATCAAGATGCTCGAACAGCATCTGGCGCTCGCTCTCGTGCACGCTGTGCAGCCAGTCGTTGAGCAGCGGGATGGCGCTCAAGGACAGCTTGGCGCGCGCCTGGGCAAAAGCTTGCGCGGAGACCTTGCGCACCAACTGCGCCTGGTTGTTCAGATGGGCAAAGAACTCATCGAGTTCGGCCTGAATACTCTTGCGCATGCCAGTGAGCATCAGCGCCACCAAGGCTGGCAAGGGCAGCTTACGCTGGCGCGTGAAGGCGCTGGGGTGATCGGGATGGGCCGCGTGCAAGAGAAATTCAGCAGAGTGCAGGCGTGCGGCAAGATCTCCAAAAAGCGAGTTGAGTGACATGTTGACCAATGAACAAAAAATTCATTAGCGCTAGAAATATAATTTTTTATATGTCAAGTGTTTTATCTGTTATTTCTTGAAAATGATGGGCAAGGGCCTTAACTTGGGTGGATTGAATATTGACCCAGGGCGGGTTGCTGGTTTTTGCCTTATCTGGAAGATGTCTTCAAACTGCTTCTTGGTCACGGGGCCAGGGATGAGCTCTTCAAGTGGCTTGGCTGAAATCTGCGGCATGTCAGCATCCCGTTTCAAGCCTTTTCGTTCAAAGCGCCCAGCATAGTCGAGCGGGCTGCTTGACCGCCAATGCGACAGAACCTTAAATCCTATGGGATGACACCAGACGCACCCGATAAAGCAAAAACAAGACGATGCTGACATTGAGGAAATTGAACACAATGCCGTTGACGAACGCCGCCTTGTAAGAGCCAGTGAGATCAAAGATCACACCCGACAGCCAGCCACCCAAAGCCATCCCCAAAAGCGTGGCCATCAGCACCGTGCCCACGCGCGCTCCGGCTTCCCTGGGGTTGAAATACTCGCGCACGATCAGCGCATAGCTGGGCACGATGCCACCTTGGAACAGGCCAAACATCCCTGATACGACATACAAAGGGACAAGACCATCGAAGGGCAAGAACAGAAGCAGTGCAACACCTTGCAACACCGAACCCAGCAGCAGCGTGCGCAAGCCGCCAATGTGGTCAGAGAGCCACCCGAATGTGAGACGACTTACGATACCCATGCCCAGCATTAGCGAGAGCATCTCCGCGCCGCGTGCTGCACCGAAACCGAGGTCACCACAGTACGCCACGATGTGAACTTGTGGCATCGACATCGCAACACAGCATGACACACCCGCCACGCACAACAAGCCTTGCAGCATGGCCGGTGACAGGCCCAATGGGCGCTCGGCATGCCGGCCTTCGAGGGTCCGTACAGATGGGCTCGTAGAAACTAAAAACTCAATTGCAGGCGGCCGACGATGCAGCAACAGCGCCAAGGGCAGCATCGTCGTGAAACAAAAGATACCGATGCCGATATATGTCTGGCGCCAGCCGAAACTGTCAATGAAGTGCTGGATGACGGGTGGCCACACGGCACCCGCCAGATAGTTGCCACTCATGCAAATTGCCAGCGCGACACCACGGTGCCGGGTGAACCACCGCGAGGTGTCAGCCACCAGGGGAGCAAAAGTAGCCGAGGTGCCCAGCAGACCGATCAAGATACCTTGCGCCAGGCTGAATTGCCACAAACTGCCCGAAGAGCCCGCACCAATGAAGCCCAACCCCAGGCCCACCGCTCCGATCAGTACCGGCACCATTACGCCAAAGCGGTCCGACAGCCGTCCCATCAAAATGCCACCCAAACCAAAGCCGACCATCGTCAGCGTATAGGGCAACGAAGCGTCTGCACGTGCCACGCCAAACTCGGCCTGAATGCGCGGCAGCACAACCGTAACCGTGTACATACCGGAGCCGCCAATAGTCATCAGCGCTAGCGATATGAGCAGGCGCTTCCATGCGTAGGAAGACGTAGCATCATTTTTGATGGCAGATGGTTTCATCATGACCGATATTGGAAGCAATTTGAACTCAACCCCAATGAAATTACTGGCTTACGTCATTAACGGTCGAACTCGGGAGGCCAAGCCCTTCGGCCAGCCCTGACCAGTCGCCCGCCACCTCGTGCCTCATCCCTACCGCTACTGCGCGTCCACATTAGAGGACCGTAAACACCCACCAATCGATGCAGACCTCAAAAAAAGGGGCTTGACAAACAAGTCCTCATAGAAGCAGACACTTGTGGGTCGGCAACTGCTCCTCGATAGTCGCTGTCGAGCACCGTTTTATGCGTTGGCAGAGAAAATCCGTCCAATTTGAGAGGCTGGCACTATCGTCCGCCAGAACTATTGACATCCCCGTTTAACGCGACAGAACCTAAAAAATGTCAGGCTGGTTCGCGTCGCAGCACGCGGCCTGGCCGCGCGCCGCTTGGTTTGCCATAGCGCCACACCACCGCGCCGTTGACGATGACCGTATCAATACCGATGGCCGGTGTTTTGGGCGCGATATAGGTCGCTCCCTCATTCACCGTTTCTGGATTAAGCAGGGTCAGATCGGCATACGCGCCTTCCTGCACCAAGCCGCGTCCGGTGAGGCCGAAGTTCTTCGCCGTCAGCCCGGTCATTTTATGGATCGCCGTCTCCAGCGAGAACAGCCCCAAGCCGCGGCCATAATGGCCGAGCACGCGCGGAAAACTACCCCACAAACGCGGGTGCGGCGCATCATCATGCGGCAGGCCATCCGAGCCGATCATGGTCTGGTCGAATTTGAGGATGCGCTGCACGTCGGCGTCATCCATCATGTAATAGATGGCTCCGGCCGGCGTTAGACGATCGATCACTTCTGCCATCGTGCCGCCGAGTTCCGCCATGATGTCGGTCAAATCCCGGCCGGCGAACTGGGGCAAGGTCTTGGACCACGTCACCGTTACGCGCGTGGCGTTCACCGCACGGTGCGCCGACAGGATGGTCGACGCCGCCGGATACGGATAACAATCGAGGCAGATCGCCTGCTTCTCCATATGGTCGGTGATGAACTGCAGCGTCTCGCTTGCCCGACCGTAATTATTCACGCCGACGACCTTATGATGCGAGATGACCACGGGCACCTTGGCCTCGCGACCGATGCGGAAGGTTTCGGTGAGCGACTTGATGACGTCGTCGCCTTCATCACGCATGTGGGTGCAATACACGCCGCCATGGCGGTGCAGAGGCTCGCAGATGTCGATGACTTCTTCGGTCGGTGCGGCAATCGCCGATTCGTAAAACAGCCCGGTCGAAACGCCGATGGCGCCGGCCGTCATGGCTTCTTCGACCAAGTCACGCATCGCGGCAGTCTCTGCGACGCTGGCCGCCTGCGTCAGGTCGTCCATGGTGGCGACGCGCAACGTGGTATGGCCGACTAGCATGGCGCAATTGGTCGCTGCCGGTTGGGCGCGCAGCGCATCTAGGTATTCGGCGAAGCTGGTGAAGCGAAACCATGCGCCGCTTTCGTCGAGGAGGTTGAGTGGCGGCGTGACCGGATTGGGAATCGCCCGTGGCATTGGCGCGAGCGAAATTCCGCAATTGCCGCCGATCACCGTGGTGATGCCTTGGCTCACTTTTGGCGCCATGTCGCCGCCGGAAAGCATCAAACGGTCGTCATGTGTGTGCGCGTCGATGAAGCCGGGCGTAATCACCAAGCCGACGGCGTCGATCTCGGTCGTCGCGCTGGCATCGTGCAGATCGCCGATACGGGCGATGCGATCGCCGTTCACGCCGACATCGCCGCGATAACGCGCGGCACCGGTGCCATCCACGATTGACGCGTTGCGGATCAGAACATCGTAATGCTCATTCATAAGTCTACCCTTTGGCGCTTGATTGCAGAGACTGTAGTTTTTAGGGAGGTAGAAATTGCAAAAGCACCCATTTCTCGTCATCGCGAGGCCGCAGGCCGTGGCGATCCATGTAGGATTGCCAACGCCGTGGATTGCCGCGCTGCGCTCGCAATGACGAAACTGGTATGTTTGTAGTTTCCTGCTCCCTTGGTAGCACTATTGCGCAAAATTACTAAACAGTACGGATACTTATCCCGAAAAATTCTAACGAATATCGAACAAACCACGGACTTGCGGTTTTTTGTCACGCTCACCGAAAGCGGCACCCTGGCCGAAGCCTCGCGGCGCATGGACGTGACGGCTTCGGCCGTCTCGCAGCGTCTGCGGCAACTTGAAAGCCGCCTCGGTGTTCGCTTGATTCATCGCAGCACGCGGCACTTCAACCTAACTTTCGAGCATCTCGTTTCACACCTAAATTTGAAAGGTGGTCAGCATATCCGAATCCTTCGCTCGGAGCCTGCTGCGGCGCATGCCGCTTCAAGAGCCGGCCAGCGCGCGCTTGCACACGGGCTTCACCGGGCTCGGCGACGTCGGAGCCAACTGCGGCATAAGCCAGCACGCCGTTGACGAAGACTTTTTCAATGCCCTCGGACAGCGCAACCGGTGTCTCGTAGGTAGCAACATCGCGGACCCTGGCCGGGTCCAGCACCACCACGTCGGCGTGCCAGCCCACCTGCAACTGTCCGCGCTGGTGCAGCCGGAAATTGCGGGCCGACAAGCCCGTCATCTTGTAGATGGCTGTCTCAAGCGAAAAAAGTTTTTGCTCGCGCCAGTAGCGCGCCAGCACGCGCGGAAATGCGCCCCACAGCCGCGGATGCGGATGCTGGTCGTGCGGCAAACCGTCCGACCCAATCATGGCCAAGGGATGGGCAATGACGCGTTTCACGTCATCCTCATTCATCTGGAAATAACAGGCGCCACCGGGCTGCAGCCGGCGGCAGACGGCTTTCTGATCAACGCCCCACTCGGCGGCAATGGATGCCAGTGTGCGGCCCGTCATTTCAGGATGCGGCGTGGACCAGCTCACGAGCACGTCGATCACGCCATCGACGAGATCCTCACGCAGCACGGTGGAACCCGCCACGTAAGGATAGACGTCCATGGCCACAGGCTGGCGGCTGGCGAGCGACTCGATCAGCGGCAGGGTTTCCAGCGTGCGCCCCCAGTTGGCCGGGCCGGCACATTTGTGGTGTGAAATGATCAGCGGCACGCCAGCGCGAAAGGCGGTGTCGCCGGCCTCATGCAGCGCTTCAATGATGGCTTGCATCTCGCTGCGCAGGTGGGTGGCATAGACCCCGCCGAAACGTGAAACCACCTGGGCCAGCCGCACCACTTCTTCGGCAGGCGCAGCAAAAGCCTGTTCATAAAAAAGGCCCGAAGACAGACCGGCTGCACCATCTTCCATGCAGCGCGTGAGCAGCGCACACATGGCGTCGAGCTCGCTGGCGCTGGCCGCGCGGGCCAGGTCGTCCATACAGGCAAAACGCAGGGTAGTGTGGCCAATCAACACGGCCACGTTGACTGCCGGCTGCGCGGCGGCCACGGCGCGCTCATAACTCTGCACGGAATCAAACTGGAATGAATCGGTGCCGAGCAGATTCAGCGGCGGCTCGGGCTTCTCCACCACAAAAGGCGCCAGCGAAATGCCGCAGTTGCCGGTGATAACGGTGGTGATGCCCTGAGAGACCTTGGGCAGCATGTCGGGGTGCTTGAGCACAATCGCATCGTCGTGCGTATGCACATCGATAAAGCCAGGTGTGATGGCAAGGCCGCTGCAATCCACGCAGCTCACCTCTTCAAGCCTCAGACCCTCCGGCAACTGGTGGCGCAGATCCTTGCCCAGCGCCGCAATCTGGTCACCCACCAGCAGCACATCGCCGATCCAGCCGCCGGCAGCTGTGCCATCAATCACCAGACCGTTCTCAAGCAGGGTAGCGCGCGTCATTTGAGTTTTCTTTCGTTGAGTTTGAGTTTGCTTTCACTGACTGCGGCTTCCGTGTCCCAATCGAGCCTGGCGTAGTGCCGCATGTCCACACCGCGCGTGCTGAGCACGTCGCGCACGCCACCCAGACGCTTGACGGCCAGATCCCCCAGACGCTGCGCCACCAGCACCGTGACGATTTCGATCACGGTGAGGTGCACCAGATAGGCCTCGGTGCCCACATGCATGACCGGATCTTCCGGGACATGGATGCCCAGCACAATGTCGGCGTGCTCAGCCAGTGCAGTCCCCTGCTGGGTCAGGGCAATCACTGTGGCACCTTGGGAGCGGGCAACGTCCACCGCTTCGATCAGCGACGGCATGCCGCCCACATGCGAAATGGCAAATACCACGCCCTGGGTGCCCATGGTCGCCGCCGACACCAGCTGCAGGTGAATGTCCAGATAAGCATTGGAAACCAGCCCCAGCCGAAACAGCCGGGCCTGCATGTCGGACGCCATGAAGCTGGAGGTCACGCCCACGCTGTAGCAGTCCACGCGGCTGGCACGAACGATGGCGTCAGCCGCCTGCTCGACCGCCGCCACACTGAGCTGCGCCTGCACGCCGTTGACCGCAGTGGCAGCGCCCCTGATAACTTTGGAGATGACTTCCTGCGTACCGTCATGGAGCTGCACCCGGCGATGCAGAGGCGAGCCGCTCACGGCCATTTCCTGCGCCAGCGCCAGCTTGAACTCGCGCAGGCCGGGGTAACCCAGGTCGCGGCAGGTGCGCATGACGGTGGGCACCGAACTGCCGGCCCGCTGCGCCAGCTGTTCAAAACTTTCATCCAGCACACGCTGGGGATCCTGCAGGATCAGTGCCAGCACGCTGCGCCTGGAGGTCGGTGCGTTCGCCATGGTCTCGGCAATTCTGGCAAGCACTTTTGAAGTCATGAAGTGGTCATGAATGGGAATGAATCAGGCGGGTGGTAATGAAGGCCGGACGGCCATCAGAAACAGGTCACGAGGGCATCGCACACCCTGTAGTTTTCATCCACCACCGGCATCCAGCGCCATTTGTCAAACGTGGTGCAGGGGTGCGAAATGCCCAGCGCCACCAGATCACCGACCTGCAGCGCCGCATGCTCGGGACCGGTGCCACGCAAATAGGCATGCTGGTCGTTCAGGCCGCTGATCTTCCAGTCGGCTGGCGCATCCGTGATGGCCGCGCCACCGGGCTTGCAAAAAGTGAGCGGGACGGGCAAATCCAGATCGTAGGAAATGTCGCGCTTGCCCACGGCGAGGATCACCAGACCGGGCTCGGGGCAGGACTGCACAGACGCCCAGACCTCCATCGCCGCCTGCAAGCCGCCGCTGCAGTGCAGGCGCGAATTGACCGCATTGACCATGCGCTTGTAA
Organism: Polaromonas sp.; assembly: GCA_030650875.1. GTDB lineage: Bacteria > Pseudomonadota > Gammaproteobacteria > Burkholderiales > Burkholderiaceae_C > Polaromonas. Next base: position 5,229 of record JAUSDK010000242.1, on the reverse strand, counting down.
AACCCGTGATCGTGCGTCACGTAGCAACCTGATCGCAAGATGCCGCGCACAGGCCGGGAGAGTTCGGGCTTGAGCCGGTTTGCCACCAGGTCGAAAATCGCCGAGCCGCCGGCGCTGACCAGCACCTCGTCGTTGTCAAAAAAATCCTGCTGATCACAGGCGACGGCAATGTCACACACGCGCTGCATCAGCGCCGCGGCATAGGCCTCGTCCGCCGCTGATTGCCCGGTCGCGCCCAGGCCTTCATAGCACTCGATGCCGACCAGGCGGCAGGCCGGGCTGGCGTGAATGCGCGCGGCCAGTGCCAGTGCATCGTGCTGGTTGCGGCAGCCGGTACGGCCGCCATCGACACCGATTTCCAGCAAGACTTCAAAAGGACGCACCTGTGCCTGGGGCTCTTTTGGCGACAGGTACCAGGCTTCAATCAGCGCCAGCTGCGCCACTGAATCCACCAGGAAGGCAATTCGCAGTCCGTCGTATTCGCGCTGCATGTCCTGAATGCCGGCCAAATCCACTGCGGCGAACACCTGGTTGGCAATCATGCAGCGGCGCGCACCCACCGACACCCCGACGCGTACCTGGGCCACGGTGGCAAAGGTCAGGCCCCAGGCGCCCTCGTCGAGCTGTCGCTTGAGCAACTGGGGCGACATGGTGGTTTTGCCGTGCGGGGCCACGTCAAGGCCATGATCGGCAGCAAAGCGCTGCATCCACGACAGGTTGTGCTGCAGCGCCTGCTGCTTGACGAGCGCCAACGGCAGAGGCAAATCACCGTCCAGCACGCGCCAGTTCTGGGCGGCAATCTGCGAGCGACGCAAGGGTGGGCTGGTGTGCGGAAAGCCCTTGAAAGAGTGGTCAATCTGCGGGTCGAGAATGTCTTGCAAAGTGGTCATGGCTGGGTTCTTCTTTATTGAGTTCTATGTCGTTGCCACCAGCGCGATGTCATCGCGGATGCAGGCCTTGAAACGGCCCTGCCCCATGTCCCGTAACTCGGGACGGGTGCTGGCGCAGGCGTCGATCACGTGGGGGCAGCGGGTACGAAACACGCAACCGGAAGGCGGGTTGACGGGGCTGGGAATGTCGCCGGTGAGCGCAATGTGTTCACTTTTTTGCTCAGGGTCGGGCTTGGGCGAAGCGGCCAGCAGGGCCTGGCTGTAGGGGTGCAGAGGCCGGGCAAACAGCTCGGCCGTGGGCGCCACTTCCATCACGCGGCCCAGGTACAGCACCACCACCCGGTCGCATAGGTATTCCACCACGTCCAGGTCGTGCGAGATGAACAGCATGGTCAGCGACAGGCGGTCGCGCAGGTCGCACAGCAGGTTGACCACCTGCGCCTGAATCGACACATCCAGCGCGGACAGGGGCTCGTCAGCCACGATGAACTCGGGCTCAACCGCGAGGGCTCGGGCCACGCCAATGCGCTGGCGCTGGCCGCCGGAAAATTCATGCGGATAGCGGCTGGCATGCTCGGCGCGCAGGCCAACCAGTTCCAGCAATTCGGCGATGCGCGCTTCCCTGGATTTTCGGCCTTTGGCCAGGCCGTGCACCTGCAAGGCCTCCCCCAGGATGTCCTTCACGCGCATTTTCGGATTCAGGCTGGCGTAGGGGTCCTGAAAAATCATCTGCAGCTTGCTGCGCAGGGCGCGCATGCGGGAACTTGATGCCGACCCGAGGTCTTCTCCCCGGTACAGCACCTGGCCCGAGGTGCTCTCAATCAGCCGCAGCAGCGTGCGGCCAATGGTGCTTTTGCCTGAGCCCGATTCCCCGACCAGCCCCAGCGTTTCACCGGGCTGGATGGAAAAGGACACATCATCTACCGCACGCACCGGCCTGGCAGGCGCGCCAAAGTAGCGGTGCAGGTTCTTGACTTCAATCAGTGGCGCGCTCATGCGATCTCCGTCACAGCAGCTTCAGACACCCGAATGCAGCGCGCGGCACGCTGCGGTCCGGCACTTTCCAATGCGGGCATGGCTTCCTTGCATGCCGCCAGGGCATGGTCGCAGCGCGGCTCAAACGCACAGCCTGGCGGTGGCGACAGCGGGCTGGAGACCTGGCCGCGAATGGCATACAGGCGGCGCTTGCCGCGCGTTTCTCCGTTGGCCAGCTCGCGCTTGCGCTGCTGTGCCGGCAGACAGGCCAGCAGGCCCTGCGTGTAGGGATGCTGGGGCGAGGCAAACAGCGCCCTCACGGGGGCCGACTCGACAATGCGTCCCGCATACATTACCGCCACATCATCGGCGTGGTGGGCCACCACCCCCAGGTTGTGCGTGATGAAAAGGATGCTCATGCCGGTTTCACGCTGAAGTCGGCGCATCAGCTCCAGAATCTGCGCCTGGATGGTGACATCCAGCGCGGTGGTCGGTTCGTCGGCAATCAGCAAGGTCGGGTTGCAGGCCATGGCCAGCGCAATCATCACGCGCTGGCGCATGCCGCCCGACAGCTGGTGCGGGTATTCATGCAGGCGCTGCGCGGCAGCCGGTATTTCCACCAGTTCAAGCATGCGCAGGGCGTGAGCCAGGGCCGCCGTGCGGTCCAGCCCCAAATGCAGGCGCACCGACTCCGCGATCTGCTCGCCCACCGTAAAAACGGGGTTCAGGCTGGTCATGGGCTCCTGGAAAATCATGGCGATTTCATTGCCCCGTATCCGGCGCATGGCGGGCTCGGGCAGCGCCAGCAAATCCAGCGTTTCACCGGCGCGGTTGGTAAACAGGGCTTGGCCACTGACCTGGGTGGAGTCGGTGCGGGACAACAGCCGCATCAGGCTCAGGCTGGTCACCGACTTGCCCGAGCCGGACTCGCCCACCAGCGCGGTGGTTTTGCCGGGACGGATGCTGAAGCTGACATCGGCCACCGAGCGTATCAGTCCCTCATCGGTGTTAAAAAAAGTGCTCAGGTTGCGGACATCGAGCCGCAGAGCAGTGGGGTTTGAATTCATGGATGGGGTCTCACATCGACTTTTTAAGCCGGGGGTCCAGCAGGTCGCGCACGCCGTCACCCAGCAACTGCAATGACAACGCGGTCAAAATGATGGCGAATCCGGGAAACAGGACCACCCAGAGCGCGTCGTGCGCATACTGCTGGCTACCCGCCACCATGGTGCCCCAGGTCGGTATTTCGGGCGGCACGCCCACGCCAAGAAATGACAGCGCTGCCTCGGCCAAAATGGCATAGGCAAAGATGAAGGAGGCCTGCACCAGAATCGGCGACATCAGGTTGGGCAGAATGTGCCGCCACAAGATGCGCGCCGTTGACACACCCACGGCCCGCGCCGCCTCCACAAACAGCAGTTCACGCACCACCAGCGTGGAGGCTCGTACCACCCGTGCCACGCGCGGTGTGTACACCAGCACCAGCGCCAGCACCACGTTGAACATGGACGGCCCCAAAATGGCTACCAGCGCAATGGCCAGCAGGATGTCGGGGAAAGACATCATCGCGTCCACCACGCGCATGATGGGCGCGTCCAGCCGGCGGAAAAATCCCGCCACCAGGCCAAACAGCGTGCCAAACGCAATGGCGCCTATGGCTGTCAACGCCGCGATGGTGAGTGAATAGCGGCCGCCAAAGGCAATGCGCGCAAACAGGTCACGCCCCAGTTCGTCGGTGCCCATGAGATGGGTGGCCGTAGGCACCGACAGGCGCTGGCTGACTGCGGTTTCATTCGGGTCGTAGCCGGTGATCACGTTGGCCAGCAAGGCGACCAGCACCACGATCAGCAAGCAGATGGCGGCGCCCAGCACGATGCGGCGCCGGAACAGTTTTTTTAGAAGCAGCGGAGTTTTCATACAGTCAATACTTCACCCGGGGGTCAACCACCATGTACAGCAGGTCGGTCAGGAAATTGATCACCACATAAATCATGGCAATCACCAGCAAGGCGCCCTGGATCACCGGGTAGTCGCGCCGCAGGACGGCGCTCACCACAAGGTTGCCGACACCGGGCAGTCCAAACACGGTTTCGGTGACCACCGCGCCGCCAATCATCAGCGCGACGGTGAGGCCCAGCACAGTGATTATGGGCACCAGCGCATTGCGCAGCGCGTGCTTCAGCACCACCACCTCTTCAGACAAGCCTTTGGCGCGCGCGGTGCGTACATAGTCCTCCCCCAGCACATCGAGCATGGAGGCGCGCGTGAAGCGGATGATCAGCGCGGAGTTGAGCACGCCCAGCACCACCGAAGGCAGCACGAGGTAGTGAATGCGTTCGGCCAGCGAGGCGCCTGGGTCGCCGTAGCCCGACACCGGAAACCAGCCCATGGACACGGCAAAAATCTGCATCAGCACCAGCCCGAACCAGAAGCTGGGAATGCTGGCGCCCAGCATGGCAAAGCCGGTCAGGAACTGGTCAATGAACTTGCCGCGAAACACCGCCGACACAATGCCGCAGGGCACCCCAATCGCCGCTGCAATGAAGACGGCCATCAGTGCCAGCAAGGTGGTGGGCTCGGCGCGCTCCCACAGCGCCTGGGTGACCGGGCGCTGCAGGAAGATGGACTGGCCCAGGTTGCCCTGCGACAACTCCTTGAGCCAGTAGCCAAACTGCACCGGCAGCGGCTTGTCCAGGCCATACTCTTTTTGCACACGGACAATGTCTTCAGCCGTCGCCTGGTCGCCCAGCAGCACCGTGATGGGGTCGCCCGATGCGGCGCGTGTGAGTGCAAACACAATGACCGCCACAAGCGCCATAACCAGCAGCATGCCCATGACGCGTGACAACAGATAGCGTGTCATGACGATCTTTCTTTAACCAAATACAACGACGTACGCAACCAGCCCCACTTCGCTGCCAGGCCGCCCGAAGGCGAAACCGCCCCCTGGGGGGCAGCGCAGTATGCGAAGCGGCAAGCGTGGGGGCATTAGTTTTTCAGGCCGGTGTTCCAGAAGAAGGGCCAGGTGGAAGGCACATAGCCCTGCAGTACAGGCGACTTGGCCGACAGGCTGTTGAACTTGCCCGCATTGATATATGGCACTTCGTCATAAATCACTTGCTGCACCGCACCCCACAAAGCGCCGCGCTTGGCGGGATTGGTTTCCTGGTTCAGCGCAGCCAGCGCGGCCTGCTTGGCCGGCGAGCTCCACCAGCCCGGCGCACCCTCGCCCAGTTGCGGCGGCGACAGCATGGGTTCAGGGAACTGGCCCGAATGCGTGATGTAAATGTCCCAGAGCCTGGCGTCGCCGCGGCGCTGTATCAGCGTGGCCCAATCCACCACGTTCAAATCGGCCTTGAAGCCG
>JAUSDK010000232.1 GCA_030650875.1 Polaromonas sp. | reverse complement strand
GAGCGGCTGACGCGCGACAGCTGCAAAACCTTTGCAGCGCTGCACAACAGCACGACGGTGGCGCAACGCGCCAGGGCGGTGCAAACGCTGCAGGGCTACGCGCAGGACTTCGGCATTCTGGTCGCCGGGCGCTGACGCCAGGGCGCCAGTCAGGGCCGCCACCCATCGCCGCCCTTATGACCCCGGGACCTGGCGTGCGACAGGCCTTCCTGCTCAGCCAGCTTCGGCGCTCCGGCTTCGACGGGGTCCGCAGGGCGGGCGACCTGCGCGGCAGGTGGTCCGGCGACCATCACCGCTGTGGAGGGTTGCTGCTTCCCGTGAACGCAGACGAGGACTCACCCGCCTGCCTGAGGCGACGTGGCTGGAATTCGCCGGAACCACTGCTTTGCTGCTGCTGACGGTTCGCGGGGTACTGCGGTTGTTGCTGCAGGCGGCGCAATGGGGAAATGCTTTTGCTGTCCAAGAAAAACTCCCGAGGCGGAAAATCCATGTGTCGGGACAACACATCGAGGACACCTCAAGGTCTAGCGTAGAAAGCTGAGCCGGCCAGCCCTGTCATCACGCCCTGCCGCTTGCTGTCAGACACGTCCTACAGCCCCTAAAGCATCGGCACTTTGCGCATCGGCAGGTCGTAATAATCGGCAATCCGGTGCAGGGCCTTGGGGTTGAGCAGGGACAGCTGCCCGCCCTTGAGTTCATGCAGCCCCAGCTGCTGCAGGCGCCTCAGGGTCTTGTTGGTGTGCACCAGCGACAGGCCCAGTGCATCGGCAATGTGCTGCTGGTTGATGGGAAAAGCCATGGACCCGTCCTGCACCAGCCCCAGCCGCTCGGCGCGCCGATAGAGATGGATCAGCAGCATCGCCAGCCGCTCTGTCGCATTGCGGCGCCCGGTGGTCAGCAGGTTTTCATCGACCATGCCCTCCTCGCGCGCAGCCAGCCAGGTCAGGTCGTAACCCAGGCTCGGGAAGCGGCGGAACAGCTCCCACAGGCCGTCGCGAGGAAACACACACAGGGCTGCATCTGTCAGCGCTTCCACACCATGCGAGGGCCCGTCGGCAAACTCCTGCTGCAGGCCGATGATGTCGCCGGGCAGCAGGAAGTTGAGGATCTGCCGCCGCCCGTCGCTCAGGGTCTTGTAGCGAAAGGCCCAGCCGGCATACAGGGTGAACAGCTTGCCGTTGGGGTTCTGCTCCGAAATGATGGCACTGCCGGCCGGGGCAAGGGCCGAACCGCTCCGGAACGATTCGATGAAAGCCAGCTCCTGCGGCGACACCGGCTTGAACGCGTGGGCGGCGCGTAGCCTGCAATCAGCACAGCGGCGGGGACAGGCACTGGTGCCGGACAAAGGCATGAGGTTCAACGAAAAATTTAATACTGAAATCCAGTGTCTTTTGACATTGTGGCGCCTGCGGCCGCTGGCTACATTACACGCCATCCATGAATAAAGCACCAGAATTACATGAAGTGCTGTACCTCAGCACCCTTGCGCCTGGCGCACCGCTCAAGACCGTCGCAGACATCGCCGCCAGGGCACGCCGGGCGAACCAAACCTCAGGCATCACCGGTCTGCTGGTGTTTGACGGCATGCAGTTTTGCCAGCACATCGAGGGGCCCCGCAAGGCGGTGCTGGCGCTGACCGAACGCATCCGCCACGATCCGCGGCATGTCGACGTCGACATCCTGCACCACGGCCCGCTCGCACAGCGCCGCTTCAGGCATTTTGGCCTCGGTTACACCGCCGTCGAGGACGTGGATGTGCTGGCCCGGCTGCGGGACGTCGGCGCCGAAGCGGCACTGGCACAGTTTCTGGCGATGGTATCGACACTGGATCTGGACGGCTGAGGGCGCTGCCGGCCAGTCACATTGCCACAACCACCGCAGGCAGCTACATTTGCCTGCACCCATGCCGCACACCGATCCCACCGCCGACCTGCACGAAGTCATCTACGTCAGCACCCTCGCCCCCCACGCGCCAACCAGCGTCATTGCGGACATTGTCGGGAAAGCCCGCCGCACAACCCCAGGCAGAGCATCACGGGCCTGCTCCTCTTTGACGGC
>JAUSDK010000222.1 GCA_030650875.1 Polaromonas sp. | reverse complement strand
GTCGCCCTGCTCACCATCTACGACATGTGCAAAGCCGCGGACAGAGGCATGGTCATGGGCGATGTGGCCTTGCTCGAAAAGCAAGGTGGACGCAGCGGCCACTGGCAGCGCGATGCGGGTGCTTAGTCCTGCTCAGTAAGGCAGCAATTCTCGCCAAGTGTAGCTGCGCTGCGGCGGCAGGCACTGGAATGGGCGCGTGGCTGGTGCGGCGTCCTCGTCGTCGCAGACGGCCAGAAACTCGTCGGCAGCCGAGTTGTGAAACTCCTTGAGGCGCTCCACCACAAAGCGGGCCTTGTCGACCTCACCGTGTTCGGCCAGTGAGCGTGCATACGCCATCATGAGTCGGGCATCAAGCAGGTTGTGCAGCGTGCGGCGAAAGGCCAGCGGCGGCTTGGACGGCTCGTCTTCGTCGACGCCCGTCACGTCAGCATAGTCGGCCTGGTAGCCAAACCAGAGCTTGCCTTGCCCATGCTTGATCCGTTGCTCCAGGGGCCCAGCAGCCTTGCGCGGCGAGTAAATGTTGGACGCGGCCAGATAGTCATACGCGCACCAAGCGGTCCCCAAGGCCATGAGCAAACCGCCCAGCATCAAGGCCTGATTGACGCTCGTGCGCTGGGGTGACGGGGCCGTGTCGGCCCCCCGTGAGGCGCGTTGGCGTGCGCGGGCGGCTAAGCCCATGCCCCAGGCAAAGGCGGCGGGCAGCAAAAAATAGCTGTACCACAGCGGGTACTCCAGCAGGCTGTGCAGCAAAATCACAGCCAGTACGCCCCAGGCCAGCTGCCGCGCCGGATCGGCTTCGCGCCAGGGCTTGCCGCGCCAGACCCACCAGCCCGCGCCAGCACACAGCGCCAGGGCCGCCGGAATACCGAGCTCCACCGCCAACTGCAGCGGCAGGTTGTGGGCGTTGTCCAGAATTTCACAAAAGCGCGGGCCCGGGTACAAGGTTATGAAGTGGGCATAGTCCAACTCGCCCCAGCCCCAGCCCAGCCAGGGCTTTTGCGCTATCAGCGTCAGCACGTTGGACCACAGCACACGCCGGCTGCCGCAGCCCGGCGTTTCGGCCAGCCGGCCCAGCAGCCCCGCGCTGCTCAGCCCGGTGGCCGCGTTCAGTAGCCACGGCAACGCGAACACCGCCAGCCCATAGGCCAGCAGCGCCTGCAGCGCAAACAGCGCCGTCCGCCGCTGGCCACGCAGCGCCCATCCTGCCGTCAACGCCACAATCAGCAGCCACTGCAGCAAACCCGTGCGCGAACTGCTGGCCGCATTGCCCAGCGCCAGCAGCGCCATCGCGGCATACATCCAGCCGGGCACGCGCAGCCCGGGCGCCCGCCGCGCCAGCAAGGCCACCAGCGCCAGCAGGCCAATGCTGGTCAGCGTGGCGAACTGGTTGCGCTGGCGCAAATTGGCGAACGCCTCGCCAGCGCCCGTCTGGCTGATCCAGGGGCTGAACACCTGCGCCAGCCCGAAGTACTGCACCAGGCCGATCACCGCGCTGACCGCAGCGGCCAGCACCCAGGCGGTGGCAATCAGCCTGGCGTCGAGCCGGCGCCAGAACAGCCACACCAGCGCCGCACAAAAAGCCGAAACCAGCCACGGCCAGGCGTTGGCCAGGGGGCCTGCGGTGTAGGCGGTGAGCCAGGGCAGCACGAGCAGGGTACCCAGCGCCCAGCTTGGCGCGTGCGGCACCGGGGAATGGGCTGGGCTCAGGGGTTCGGTGGTGGTCGTGGTGGAGGGCAAGGGTGGCCTGGTTGAAATGGCGATGCGCGTTGGCGTCACCTGAGGGCACTTGGTGGAAGGCGGGCCAAGGCAAGCAAAACACATTTTAGTCAATGCAGGGCAGCCAACGACACGGGGACGGCCCAAGGAAATTGCCTGCACAGGTGTCAGCTTGCTTTAGTCCCACTATGGGACTAAAACCAACAAACGCGCGTCATTTAAAAAGCGGTGCTGATCGCGTTCTGGATCAGGCACCCTGCAGCAAAACGGGCCTTACAGACCTGATTTGAGGACGCCATCCACGCGCAGTGGAAGACTCCGCAGGACATCAAGCTTCGGTATTCAAGCGCCAGTTTCGTGGCCGCCAACCGGGTGGTGTTCAGCATCAAGGGCAACGATTACCGCCTGGTGGTGGCCGTAGCCTACCGCTTTGCGGCCGTGGACATCAAGTTTGTTGGCACGCACGCTGAATACGACGCCGTCAATGCCGCCACCGTGGAGACGCAGACATGAAAAAAGATTTTTACCCAATTCACCCGATTCGCACGGAAACCGATTACCAGGCCGCGCTGCAGTTGGTGGCGCCGTATTTTGACAACGAGCCCGAGCCCGACAGCGATGCCGGCGCGCACTTTGAGGCGATGCTCACGCTGGAATCCAACCTCGATTAATACTTTAACCCCAAGGGTTTAGCAGCTCCACACCGGTAGCCTGAAAGTCGGCGATATTGCGCGTGATGACCGTCATACCATGCACCAAACCTGTAGCGGCAATTAAGGCATCGCGGTCAGATCTGGGGTCTGGCACATGAAGCTTCGCACAGCATTGCGCAACGGGTACATCCACGGGAAGAATCCGGCCCATGAAGGCTGGCAAAACATGGCCTTCAAGCCAGCCGCGCAATACGCGGCCCTGCGCTGGATCGCGCCGTTCAATCAACAGAATCCCGGTTTCAAGCTCCAGGATAGCGATCACCGACAAGAAAAGGCTTGAGGCAGAAACGCTTCCCGCCCATGCAATCACCTTGGCGTCGGCTTTACCCGACTTGGCTTTGCGCAGTTCGGAGACGACGTTGGTATCGAGCAAATACATCAAGACAGATCTGCCACTTTGTACAGTGGCCCGCTCATGCGAACGGGTTCAAACTCAATGTCAACATCTCCTGGCATTGCCAGCAAATCAATGATGCTGGACTGGCAGTGCGCGAGTTGGCGATAGTCTTCGATAGACAGCAACACATGCCTGGGGCGACCGCGATCCGTAATGAAAACAGGCCCGCTGAGTGCTGCTTTTTTGGCCCGACCCGCATCGTGATTGAATTCGCGACTGGAAAGAGTGGTAATTGGCATGACCGTGAACTCCTTAAATTTGTAGATACGTTACTACAATTTAAACGCATCCACAAGTACGGTCCTGAAAATCAGGCTGGAACGCCGAAACTGGAATCCAAAAGGTGTGCACAGTCAAAACAATAGCTATGTATTCCATAGCTGTCTGAGCAGTATTGACGAAGGCCAAAGGCTTTTTTCTTATACGTTTTGTCGGTGCAGGCTTAAACGCTATTGCCCGGTAATTTAATTAGAAGCTGACCCTCAATACCCTGGATACCTGCCTTCGCGGGTATGACGCAGGGAAGTTATTGCTAACAGCAGCCTTACCGAAAGGTCACCGGAACAACTTGCGCGCAGCGTGCATGCCGTGCAGAAACTTGGTCTGGCGGCGCTCGCACAGACGTACCAGCTGTGCCGGAGCCCCCACGGCAGAGCCAAATTCCTTCAGAAAAGTGGCCGCCATGGCGATGAATGCCTCGCCGTTGACACCCAAACGCGCCAGAATGTTGGGCTGCCCTGCCGCCATGCAGCCTCTTTTGGTGGGGTGAACCAGGCGGCCCGCCCAATCAACCAGTTCCGCATAGTCCTGCCAGCCAAACGGCACCGCCCAAGGCGTGCGGCCTGTGGCGTCAAAAGGCATCAGCGGCGCCTGCGGCAAAGGTGTCTGTGATGCAGTTGACGGCGCAAGGGGCGCATCGTCGCCCGTGGCGGCAGGTGCACAGCCCAGCCGCTCCTGGATTGACGTGTAGTCTGAAGCCTCCGGGGCTTCAGCCATGCCCGCCCGCACCGGGTTCAAGTCAACGTAGGCCATCGCTGTCAGCAGCGCCTGCTCATCCAGCAGCGCCTGGCTCTTGAAACGCCCCTCCCAGAAGCGCCCGGTGCAATCGTCCTCGGCGTTAGCCTGGCGCGCCAGCGACTCGTTCAGTACGCGCATGAACCACGACAAATCAAACAGCCGGGCGCGGTAAGTCTCGGCCATCTCGTGCACCATGGCCAACTCGGCTTGCCCCATATCGCCGCGCGCTGGCGAGAGATAACGACCCACCAGCAGGGGGCCGGTAAACAGTTGCGTCCAGCGCTGAAGCACCTCCTCGGTACTCCAGGCCAGCGCCCTGTCGCGGTCGATGTGCGCCACCACATGGTAGTGGTTGCTCATCACCGCATAGGCCGCCACGTCAATCGCAAAGATGTGCGCCAACTCCTTGATGCGGCTGGCAATCCAGCCGCGCCGGTGTTCAAAGTTTTGCCCGGTGGCCCGGTCCTCTCCACACAGAAAGGCCCGCCGTACGCAGCGCGACACGCAGTGGTACCAGGCCGTATCAAGCAGACTGATCAACGCAGAGCGGGGACGGGTCATGGCGGGCTTTCTTGAGTCTTGGTCTGAGGATAGCAGTGCGGGCTACTTTTGTCTCAGTGAGTGGGTGTCCTATAAAGCCCGCTATAGAGCCCTGCAAGTGCCCATCTGCTTGACAGGTTCCGCGTTACGGAATATCATTAACCATGATTCATTCGTTCATTTGTCCTGATACCGAGGCACTTTTTCAAAGCCGCGCCGTGCCCAGGTTCAGGAACATCGAACGAGTGGCACGGCGTAAGTTGCTGCAATTGCATGCCTCGACCGAGTTGGCCAGCTTACGGGTTCCACCGGGCAACCAACTCGAAGCCCTCAAGAATGACCGCAAGGGTCAGTACAGCATCCGCATCAACGACCAGTGGCGGCTGTGCTTTGCTTGGCGTGAAGACGGCGCGCATCAGGTTGAAATTGTGGATTACCACTAGGAGTGAAACATGGCGAAATTACTTGACGAAATTCACCCCGGCGAAATTTTGCTGGAAGACTTCATGAAGCCCATGGGCATCAGTGCGCGCAAGCTGTCGGCCGACATTGACGTGTCTCCCAGCCGGATCAGTGATGTGGTGCACGGCCAGCGGCCAATCACGGCCGACACTGCGTTGCGTCTGGGTATCTATTTCGGCATGGAGCCTCGTTTTTGGATCAACCTTCAATCCGAGTACGACATACGAATGACCACTCGCGAACTTCAAGCCAAGATCACGCCGCGCATCCGGGTTTTTCAACCCGTTTGAATAGCACCTCATGACGCTTTCTTTGGTCTCATGATAAGTGGGGGTCTCGTATATAAACCCGGCGATTTGCGCGGCAATATAAAAAGTTGCATGACCACACAGCCGGTGATGTGGACGTGGCAGTCGATGAGGAGGCTCAAAATCCCGAAATCGGGGAGCGCAAGAAAGGCGATCTGGCCACGCTGCGTGTCTTCAAGTTTCACAGCGCAGGACAGTTGTATCTGCTGGGCTACCCATTGGATAAAGGTGTTCGCCTGGTGTACCTGGAAGCCGTGGGGCCCATGAAAACTTCTATCGGGACTTGAAACATTAATTGGAACCTGCTCACCTCAATGCTGCTCAGCGACAAAACTCCAATCTGGACCATGGACCAACGACTTGAGTTAGTGGCTGGCGAATTGAATCGGGCCTACCGTCCAACTCTTCATTCCTGAGTAACTCTCCTCAGGTGCTGGCGCGCAGGTCCAAGAGGTCCAA
>JAUSDK010000203.1 GCA_030650875.1 Polaromonas sp. | reverse complement strand
CCAGGCCGGGCAGGGGAGACATCACACGCACGCCGCCACTGGCAATAGCGCCCATGGCGTATTCCTCGTGGCCCGGAAAGCCCAGTTTGCGCACCACAAAGACGTCCAGCGGCGCCTGCAGCGCGCGCGCCACCTCAAACCCCACGGCCACGCCGCCGCGTGGCAGGGCCAGCACCACCAGGTTGGGCCGGCCACGGTAATGGGCGAGTCTTTCAGCCAGCACGCGCCCGGCATGGTGGCGGTCCTCAAAGGGTAGCCTGACGTCCATCATGATGTTTGCTCCGATTTTTCCGCCCGCTTCGCGTCGGCCTTGGGCTGGAGGTGGGCGACAAACCAGTCGGCCGCCAATTCGGCGACTTGCTCCAGCGTGCCGCGTTCCTCAAACAGATGCGTAGCGCCCGGAACGATGGCCAGGCGCCTTTCGCACTGCAGATGTTCGAAGGCTTGCTCATTGAGCTCAATCACCCCGTGGTCGTCGCCGCCCACAATCAGCAGCGTAGGCGCCGTGACCGCCGCCAGCGCCACCGGGCCGGCCAGGTCGGGTCGGCCGCCGCGCGACACCACGGCTGAAATCCGGTCGCCCAGCCGGGCCGCGGCAATCAGCGCCGCAGCGCTGCCGGTGCTAGCGCCAAAGTAGCCGATGGGCACCTGCTTGAAGTCCTCTTGCGCCAGCACCCACAGCGTGGCGTCCTGCATCCGGCGCGTCAGCAGCGAAATATCAAAGCGGTGTTCACGGGTGTGCATGTCGACTTGCTCCTCTTGCGCCGTGAGCAGGTCAAACAGCAGCGTGCCAACACCGGCCTGCTGCAGCTTTTGCGCGACCTGCCGGTTGCGCGCGCTGTGCCGGCCGCTGCCGCTTCGGTGGGCAAACAGCACCAGGCCGCAGAAGTCCGCGGGCAACACCAGGTCGCCATAAAGGGAGGCATCGCCGCAGGCCAAGCGAACTTCACGGGCCAAAGGGGGTTGCGTCGGATAGGTCATGAAAAAGCCTCCTGCGAATGCCCCAGCTTAGGCAAAGCCAGCGCAAGGCGCCATCAGACTTTTCTTGTTCCCGGGTAAGAATCCGGCCGCCGGGCCAGGCCTTCGCTTAGCCCAGCTTTTTCACCAGCACCTGGCTTTTTCGGTCCCAGTTGTACTTGCGTTTGCGCGCTTCGGGCAGCCAGTCGGGGTCTACCGCCACAAACCCGCGCTTGATAAACCAGTGCATGGTGCGCGTGGTAAGCACAAAAATGCTTTGCAGGCCGGCGGCGCGGGCCCGCTGCTCGATGCGTTTGAGAATTTTTTCGCCGTCGCCCTGGCCCTGGCTTTGCGGCGACACGGTCAGCGCGGCCATTTCGGCGGTCTTGGCCTCGGGGTAGGGATAGAGCGCGGCGCAGGCAAAGATCACGCCGTCATGCTCGACGATGGTGTAGTGGTCGGCGTCGCGCTCAATTTCAGTGCGGTCGCGCTTGACCAGCGTGCCGTCGTTCTCAAACGGCTCAATCAACTGCAAAATGCCGCCCACGTCGTCGCTGGTGGCTTCGCGCAGGGATTCCAGCTTTTCGTCGACCACCATGGTGCCTATGCCGTCGTGCACATAAATCTCCAGCAGCAGCGAGCCGTCGGTGGCGAAAGGCACGATGTGGCTGCGCTCCACGCCCGCCTTGCAGGCCTTGACGCAATGCTGCAGGTAAAAGGCAGTGTCGGTGGGACGCTCGCTGGCGGGCAGGCTGGCCAGCAGCTTTTCAGCGGCGGCCAAGGGCAACTCGGTATCAATCGGGTTGTCGTCGCTGGCAGGCAGCTCGGGGTTGATCCGGATGCCCGGGATTTCGCTGACAAAGATCAGCTTGTCGGCCTGTATGGCAATGGCCACCGAGGTGGCGACTTCTTCCATGGTCAGGTTGAAGGCCTCGCCGGTGGGCGAAAAGCCAATCGGCGACAGCAGCACCATGGCGCCAAAGTCCAACACCCGGCCCAGGGCGAGGGTATCCACCTTGCGCACCAGCCCGGAGTGCTTGAAGTCCACGCCGTCCAGAATGCCAACTGGCCGCGCCGTGATGAAGTTGCCCGAAATGACGCGCACCGTGGAGTCGGCCATGGGGGTGTTGGGCAGGCCTTGGCTGAAAGCGGCCTCTATTTCATAGCGTAGCTGGCCGGCAGCTTCCTGCGCGCAGTCCAGCGCCACCTCGTCGGTGATGCGCATGCCGTGCGAGTATTTGGCCGCATGGCCCTTGGCCCGCAGCTGTTCATTGACCTGCGGCCTGAAACCGTGCACCAGCACGATTTTGACGCCCATGCTCTGGATCAGCGCCAGGTCGGTGGCCAGGTGCTGCAGCTTGCCCGCCGCAATGGCTTCGCCGCAGACGCCCACCACAAAGGACTGGTTGCGAAATTTGTGGATATAGGGCGCTACCGAGCGAAACCAGGGCACAAAGGTGAAATTAAAGACCGCAGACATGGGCGCGCTTTCGGGTTCAGGAGGCAAGGGGAAATCAGCCGGGAAAAAATGCGCCAGCCCTGGTGTTGGGGCTGTTCCGGGCCAAAAATAAAATTGGCTTGAGTGTAAGGGAGGGCGGCCCCGGGCCAGAACGCCGATAATCCCCAGCTTTGACTGCGCATACCGCCTTGTCCTCCTTGTCCCCTTTGGCCATCACCTTTCCCGAGTCACTGCCCGTATCGGGCAAACGCGAGGACATCACTGCCGCGCTCAGCGCCCACCAGGTCATCATCGTCTGCGGCGAAACCGGCTCGGGAAAAACCACGCAACTGCCCAAAATTGTGCTGGCCATGGGGCGCGGCAAGCTCAACTACCCGCCGGGCCAGGGCAAGCTGATCGGCCACACCCAGCCGCGCCGGATTGCGGCTTCCAGCGTGGCCAAACGGATTGCCGAAGAGCTTAAAACACCGCTCGGCGACGTGGTGGGCTACAAGGTGCGGTTCCAGGACCGGCTGAGCCGCGATGCGTCCGTCAAGCTGATGACCGACGGCATCTTGCTGGCCGAAACGCAGACCGACCCGCTGCTGCGCGCCTACGACACCATCATCATCGACGAGGCGCACGAGCGCAGCCTGAACATCGACTTTTTGCTGGGCTACCTGCGCCAGTTGCTACCGCGCCGGCCTGACTTGAAGGTCATCATCACCTCGGCCACAATTGATGCGCAGCGTTTCGCTGATTACTTTGCGTCAACCAAAGGCCCAGCGCCAGTGATCATGGTGTCGGGCCGGATGTTTCCGGTCGAGCAGCGTTACCGCCCGTTTGAGGAGTCGCGCGACTACGACATGAACAACGCGATTGCCGACGCGGTGGACGAGTTGTGGCAAAGCCCGCACAGCGCGGGCGACATCCTGATCTTTTTGCCCGGCGAGCGCGAGATTCGCGAAGCGGCCGACCATCTGCGCAAGCACCTGGCGCACCAGCCGCTGACGCGCAATGCCGAGGTGCTGCCGCTGTTTGCGCGCCTGAGCCAGGCTGAGCAGGACCGGATTTTTGACGGCCACAGCGGACGTCGCATCGTGCTGGCCACCAACGTGGCCGAAACCTCGCTCACGGTGCCGGGCATCCGCTACGTGATCGACACCGGCACGGCGCGCGTGAAACGCTACAGTTTCAGGAACAAGGTCGAGCAGCTGATGGTGGAGCCAGTGAGCCAGTCATCAGCCAACCAGCGCGCCGGCCGCTGCGGCCGGGTGGCCGACGGCATCTGCATCCGGCTTTATGACGCGCAGGACTTTGCCGGCCGTCCGCGCTTTACCGACCCCGAGATCTTGCGCAGCTCGCTGGCCTCGGTGATCTTGCGCATGAAGGCGCTGCACCTGGGCACCATCGAGGACTTTGCCTTCATCGAGCCGCCGCAGCGCCGCGCCATTGCCGACGGCTACCAGCTGCTGGCAGAACTGGGCGCGGTGGATGACGACAACGAGCTGACGCCGGTCGGCCGCACGCTGGCCAAGCTGCCGCTGGACCCGCGCGTGGGCCGCATGATCCTGGAAGCCAAGGACCGGCAGGCGCTGGACGAGGTACTGGTGATTGCCAGCGCGCTCAGCGTGCAGGACGTGCGCGACCGCCCCATGGACAAGCAGGCACAGGCCGACCAGGCGCATGCCAAGTTCGACGACGAGAAAAGCGAATTCGTCGGTTACCTGCGGCTTTGGAAATGGCTGGGCGACGCGCGCGGCGGCCATGACGCGATTCATAAACTGACGAATCGGCAGTACGAAACCCTGCTGCGCGAGAACTTCGTCAACATCCGCCGCGTGCGCGAGTGGCGCGACATCCATTCCCAGCTGCACAGCGTGGTGGGCGAGCAGGGCTGGCATTTGAACGACAAGCCGGCCAGCTACGAGCAGCTGCACCTGTCGATGCTGTGCGGCTTGCTGGGCAATATTGGCTGCAAGAGCGAGGACGAAGACTGGTATCTGGGCGCGCGCGGCATCAAGTTTTACCGCCACCCGGGCGCCAAGCTCAGCAAGAAGCCGGGCCGCTGGATTGTGGCGGCGGAACTGGTGGAAACCACGCGGCTGTTTGGCCGGGGCATTGCCAACATCGAGCCGCTCTGGATTGAGCAGGTGGCGGCCCACCTTTTAAACAAGCAGCTGCTGGACCCGCACTGGGAGAAAAAGGCGGCGCAGGTCACCGCCCTGGAGCGGGCCACGCTGTATGGCCTGGTGGTGTACAACGGCCGGCGCGTCAATTTTGGCCGGGTAGACCCGGTCACGGCGCGGGAAATTTTCATCCGCGAAGCGCTGGTGGCAGGCAACTGGGACACCAAGCTGCCGTTTCTGGCCGCCAACCTGAAGTTGATTGAACAGGTGCAAGACCTGGAGCACAAGGCGCGGCGCCAGGACGTGCTGGTGGACGAAGAGCTAATTTACGCCTTTTACGACCAGCAGTTGCCGGCCGACATCTGCACCGGCGCCAGTTGCGAGCGCTGGTACAAGGACGAGATCAAGCGGCAGCCCACGCTGATGATGCTCACGCGCGATGAATTGATGCGCCATGAAGCGGCCGGCATCACCACCCAGTCTTTCCCCAAAACCCTGCGCCTGGGCGGCGTGGACTGCCTGGCCACCTACCTGCACGAACCGGGTGACGTCAAGGACGGCGTGACGGTGGAGGTGCCGCTGTTTGCGCTGAACCAGGTGAACGAGGAGCGCTGCGAGTGGCTGGTGCCCGGCATGCTCAAGGACAAGATCCAGGCCTTGATCAAAACCCTGCACCAGCGCCCGCGCTCGCGGCTGGTGCCGCTGCCCGACACCGCCGCGCGCATGGCGGAGCAACTGAACGAGCCGCAGCTGTTTGGCAGCGGCTCGCTGACGGATGCGGTGCTGAAGTGGGTGCGCGACGCCACGTCGCTGGACATCAAGCGCGCCGACCTGAAGCTCGACATGCTGCAGCCCCACCTGTTCATGAACTTTCGGGTGGTGGACGAGCACGGCCGGCAGTTGGGCGCGGGGCGCAACCTGGGCGCGCTGAAAGGCGAGCTGGGTTCACAGGCGAGGGGGGCGTTTCAGGCGCTGGCCGGGCTCAAGAACCTGGCAACCGCGCCCGCTACGCCCCAAAACGCCGCGCCGCTGCCAAATTCAGCATCAAACAGACCTCAAGCGCAAGCGGGATGCGGACAAGCCGCGCCTGAAAAATTGGCCATCAAGACGCCGGAGCGCTACACCAGCTGGAGTTTTGGCGAATTGCCGGAACTGATGGAAATTCGCAAAGGCGCGCAAACGCTGATTGGTTTTCCGGCGCTGATCGACCTGGGTGACGCGGTGACGATCGAGGTGTTTGACGAGCCCGACGCGGCCGCAGCCAAGCACCGAGCCGGCCTGCGCCGCTTGTTTTCGCTGCAGATCAAGGACGCGCTGAAATACCTCGAAAAAAACCTGCCCGACCTGCAAAAAACCGCCACCGCCTACATGCTGGTGGGCCGGGCCGCCGACAACTCGGGCGGCGGCACGCTCGAAGAGCTGCGCCAGCAGATCATTGAAGTGGCGCTGGACCGGGCGTTTTTGCTCGATCCGCTGCCCACCTGCGAGGCGGACTTCAAAAAGCGCATTGACGACGGGCGCGGCCGGCTGACGCTGATTGCCAGCGAAGTGGCGCGGCTGGCGGCAGGCATCCTGACCGAGTTTGCCGTGGCCCAGCGCAAGATCAAGGACACCAAAAATGCAGCAGAAGCGGCGCTGGACGCGGCCCAGCAGCTGCAGCGCCTGGTGCCCAAACGGTTTTTGACCAGCACACCGTACGGGCAGCTGCAGCATTTTCCGCGCTACCTCAAGGCCATTACGTTACGGCTGGAAAAGTGGCGTGCCGACCCGGCCCGCGATGCCGCCAAAATGGCCGAACTGCGGCCGCAGGAACAGCGCTATTGGCGCCTGGTGGCCGACCGCAAGGGCGCGGTGGATGCCCGCATGCAGGAATACCGCTGGCTGCTGGAGGAGCTGCGGGTGAGCTTTTTTGCGCAAGAGTTGCGCACGCCGCAGCCGGTCAGCGTGAAGCGGCTGGACAAGGCCTGGGCGCAGTTGAACAGCTGATGTCCGAACTGCGGGCGTAAAAAAAGGACCTTGCGCCGTGCAAGATCCTTTTCAGGGAAGACGAAACCCGAAGGTTAAATTCGTCCCATCAGCAGCAGCACGATCAGGATGATGACAATCAGACCCAAACCACCGCTGGGACCGTAACCCCAGTTGCGGCTGTGGCCCCACGTTGGCAATGCGCCAACCAGAATCAAAATAAGAATAATAAGTAAGATCATCGACATTGAGTTATTCCTTGTAATGTGTGCTGATTGTTGCCCGGCTCCCGGCCCATTCAGGCAGGCGGGATTCGCCTACAGCCGTCAGGGGCTTCCTACAGTTTGGCCAGCCGCTGCAGCGCAGCAACCAGGGTCTCATCCTTTTTGGCGAAGCAAAAGCGCACCACGCGCTGGTCAAACCCATCGCCGTAAAACGCCGAGAGCGGAATCGCCGCCACGCCGATCTCTGTGGTCAGCCATTTGCAAAAATCAGCTTCATTCAAGTCGCTGACGGGCGAAATGTCCACGCACTGGAAATAGGTGCCTTCGCTGGGCAGCAGCTTGAAGCGCGTTGCCGCCAGGCCGCTGCGAAACAGCTCGCGCTTGCGCTGGTAAAAAGCCGGTAAATCGAGGTAGGGCCGGTCATCGGCCATGTAGCTGGCCAAGCCGTATTGCATGGGCGTGTTGACAGTGAACACGTTGAACTGGTGCACCTTGCGGAACTCGGCGCTCAGGGCTGCGGGCGCTGCAACAAAGCCCACCTTCCAGCCCGTGACGTGGTAGGTTTTGCCAAAGCTGCTGACAATGAAGGCGCGCGCCGCCAGGCCGGCAAAGCGCGCCGCGCTGTAATGCTGCTTGCCGTCAAACACCATGTGTTCATAGACCTCGTCGCTGATCAGCAGCACGTCGGTAGGCGCCAGAATGTCCTGCAGCTTGAGCATCTCGGCTTCGGTCCACACGGTCGCACTCGGGTTGTGCGGCGAATTGACCACGATGGCGCGGGTCCTGGGCGTGATGGCTGCTGCGATCTTCTCAAAATCCGGACGAAACGTGCCTGGCGTCAAAGGCACGGGCACCGCCGTGCCGCCAGCCAGCTCAATGTTGGGCACATAGCTGTCGTAGCAGGGCTCCAGCACAATCACTTCGTCGCCCGGGTGGACCACGGCCAGGATGATGGTGATGATGGCCTGCGTGGCGCCCGCCGTGATGGTGATCTCGGTGTTGGCGTTGTACTGGCGGCCATGCAGTTTGGCCAGCTTGGCGGCCACCGCCTCGCGCAGCACCGGCACGCCGGGCATGGGCGGGTACTGGTTCAGTCCGCGCTGCATCGCGTCCGTGACGGCGTTGACCAGCGCGGGGTCGCAGTCAAAGTCTGGAAAACCCTGGCCCAGGTTCACCGCTCCTTTTTCAGCGGCCAGCCCTGACATGACGGTAAAAATGGTGGTGCCCACTTTGGGCAGCTTGCTGTGCAGCAGCGGGGTGTGCGGGATGTCTTGCATGGAGAGGGTCATACTTCGTAGTCGTTGATGCGGCCGGACATGGCCTTGATGATCAGATCGCGGTTCAGCTTGTCACTGAGCAGCTCGGCAAACTTGTACACAAAATTGCGCAGGTAGGCGCTGCGCTTGAAGGCCACGCGGGCCACGTTCACACCAAACAGCGCGCCCGCCGGCAGGGCCAGCAGGTCGGTGTTGGTGCCGTCGTCCTTGAGCGCCATCTCCGCCACAATCCCCACGCCCAACCCCAGCCGCACATAGGTCTTGATCACGTCGGAGTCAATCGCCTCCAGGGCAATGCGCGGATGCAGGTGCTTGGCGGCAAACGCCTGGTCGATCTTGGTGCGTCCCGTGAACGAGGGGTGGTAGGTGATCAGGGGTTCCTGGGCCAGGTCTTCCAGCGTGATGTGCTCGTTTTTGGCCAGCGGATGGTCCAGCGGCATCACCAGCATGTGCTGCCATTCGTAGCAGGGCAGGGTCACCAGGTCGTCGTACTGGCTCAGCGACTCCGTGGCAATGCCGATTTCGGCCACTTCATCCAGCACCATGCGCGCCACCTGGTCGGGCGAGCCCTGGTGCAGGCTGACATTGACCTTGGGGAACGCCTCGCGCAGCCGGGCTACCGAGTGCGGCAGCACATAGCGGGCCTGGGTGTGGGTGGTGGCAATCGACAAGGTGCCGCTGTCCTGGGCCGAAAACTGCTCGCCAATGCGCCGCAGGTTGCCCACTTCGCGCATGATGATTTCTATGCTTTTAAGCACATGGTCGCCGGGCTCGGTGACACGTTTGAGCCGCTTGCCATGCCGCGCAAAAATCTCCACGCCCAGTTCTTCTTCAAGCTCAATGATCGCCTTGGAGACGCCCGGCTGCGAGGTATGCAGCGCCTTGGCGGTTTCGGTGAGGTTCAGGTTGCGCCGAACGGCCTCCTGGACGAAGCGGAATTGGTGAAGATTCATATGAACTATTGGCTAATAGCTGATTTTATTATGTCCATATTTTACTAATGAAATCCTTTTTCAGGCGAGGGCGATGTCGGCCATCAGCGCCGTCAATTGCGCGTACTCGCCTGCGGCGGGAAGCAGGTCAATCACCACATCAGGATGCGCAGCGCGTAACTGTTCGATCAGCAGCGGAAGGTCTTCACGCGCGTGCTTGCCCACCCCGAAAAATAGGGGAAATACCTTGATGCGGCGCGCGCCAGCGGCGGCCAGTTCAAGGGCGGCTTCGGGGAGCGAAGGCGCGCAGAGCTCCAGATAGGCGCAGCAAACCTGCGCATCGGGCTGGCGAACGCGTATCTGCGCGGCGACGGCTTCAATCGGTGCGCGCCACAGCGGGTCGCGCGAGCCGTGGGCAAACAGAACGATAGCGGTGCCGGCCTGTGCCGGTGCGGAGGAAAATAAGGTCATAGGGAGGGCGTAAAAAATCTGTCGCGCTGCGCTAGCGCTTTAAAACCAGCCAGCCAAACGCACCCAGCGACACCGCCATGTACAGCAGCCCGGGTGTCGCCGCCGCCAGCCAGGGTTGCCAGTTGCGCAGGTTGCCAACGTAGCCAAACACGTTGTTGAGCAGGAAAAAACTGATGCCGATCATGACGCCGGCAAAAACATAACCGGTGATGCCGCCGGAGCGGAAATGAAGATAAGCAAAAGGCAGGGCCAGCATCACCATGACAAGGCAGCTGAGCGGGTAGAAAACCTTTCGCCAGAATTCGATCTCGTAACGCTGGGCCGTCTGGCTGTTGGCTTCCAGGTGACGGACGTAGTTGAAAAGATCCACGGTTCCCATGCGGTCGGGCTTAAGCAGCGCCACAGACACCATTTCCGCGTTAAGCCCGGTCGGCCATCGAAAGCTTTCCACGGTACTTCGGGTGACTTTTGCCCCTTGCAGGGCTTTCTCGGCCGGGGTAGCGGTATCAGGGACTTCAAACTCCACGCGGTTGGCCTGCGACAACTGCCAGGCCGATTCGGCCGTGAATACCGCCAGGGGCGCCTGCAGGGTCGAGATAATCAAGCCTTTGTTGTTGAACTCAAAGATCTGCACGCCCTTCATTTCGTTGTCAGGCGACAGCGTTTTAACGTTGACCACGTAGTTGTTGTAGGCCTGCTTCTCCTTGAGCCACGCCCCGGTCTGCCCGATGGTGATCTGGCCCTGGTAGCGCGCCTTGAGCAGTTGCGCAGCGCGCTCGCTGGCGGGCGCTACGTAGTCGCCCACCACAAAACTCAGCACCACAAAAAAGGCCCCAAGCGCCAGCAGCAGCCTGAGCGCGCGCCAGGGGTCCAGTCCGCTGGTACGCAAAATGGTGAACTCGGAACTCTGGGCCAGCCGCGCCATGACAAAAATGGTGCCGATCAGCACCGAAATGGGCAGGAGCTCGTAAAGATGGTTCGGGATCAGCAGCGCCACATAAAGCAGCGCGTGCCTGATCTGGTAAATGTTGTCGGCGCTGCCAAGGCCGCTGCTTTTACCCAGGTACTGCAACTCATCGACCAGGTCAAAAAAGAAAAACAGCGACAAAAACCCCATCGCCACCAGCGCAATGGCGGTCAGCACTTCACCGTAAATCAGGCGGCGTATGGTTTTCATAAGCGACCCCTTTCAGCGCGCGCAAGCTGCGCCGGGCGACGCAGGCGCGGCACCAGCCTGAGCACCCAGTTGGAATGCCGCTTGGCCAGCCAGCCCAGACCCATCAAAAATACGCCCCCATGCAGCAGCAGCAGCAAGTTGCCAAAACCGATGAGGCCGGCAACGATCCAGCCTTGGCCAAGGCTGATCAGGTTGTTGTAGACCACAAACGACAGCAACACAAAAATCATGCTGCCACTGCGCCCGCTGCGTGGATTTCCGCTGGCCAGCGCCAAGGCCAGAATTACAAAATTAATGGCCGACAGTGCCAGCCCGAAACGCCACGCCAACTCACTGAGGTTGCCCGGCGTGGGCGCCTTGATGAGGTCGCGCGTGGACAACAGCTTGGCGGCCGGCGTGTCCTGGCTAAAGGCACTCGAGCCGCCCGTTTTGGTGCCGTACTCTTCAAAGTTGCTGACTTTCAGGGCTGTTTGGCCAATCACGTTTTCCAGCCGCTGGCCGTTTTCGAGGATCAGGAACTGGCCGTCGTCCCTGGTTTCAAGCCGGCCTGAGCGGGCCGTGGTGACGGAGCTTTTTCCTTTTTCGGTGGCCGCAATAAATACGTTGTTGCTGGCTTGCGCGCCTGGCTGATCACGGTCGATAAAAAATACGCGGTTGCCGCTGGAGGACTCCTGAAACTGTCCGGGCGCAATGCGGTCCAGGTCGCTGCGCTGCTCATAGCGCGTTTGCATGTCCCGGGTTTGCTGGTTGGTCCATGGCCATACAAAAAGCGACAGCAGCGTGACCACCAGCAGCACCGGCCAGGCAAAGCGAAACAGCGGCTTCAAAAAGCCCACTAACCCCTGGCCGCTGGTGAACCAGACCACCATTTCACTGTCCCGGTACATGCGGGACAGGGTGCTGACCATGGCGATAAAAAGCGACAGCGTCAAGATCGTGGGAAGACGGCCCAAAGCCGAATAGGCCATGAAGAGCATGACATCCTCGGGATTGATGAACCCGCGCGAAGCCTGGCCCAGCGTGCGAATCAGCACGATGGTCATGACGATCGTGACGATCACCACGAGGGTTGCGCCGAAACTGCGCGCCAGCTCATTGCGAATTGAAGTTTGGAATAACATTGACTGGTTAGCCGCTTTGCGTTGTTTTATTTTTTTGTTTACCTACCCGACCCTGAATTATGGACTTTGAACTCAAAACACTGACCCGCGCCCGTATATGCAATGAAAAATGTGACGCGCTTGTGGTGCTCGTCCCTCAGGATTTCAGCTCCACAGCCGATCCTGTGTCAGTGCTGGTGGCGCTTGCGCTCAAATCCGGTGACTTTGAAGCCAAACCGGGAAAACTGCTGAGTGCCTACCGCACACTGGGCATTGCGGCAACGCGAACCGTGCTGGTGGGGGCGGGTGATGGAAGCCCCAAACAGATCCGGACGGCCGTGAATGCGGCGCTGGGCGCCCTGAAGGCCAGCAACGCGCAACGCGTGGTGGTGTGCCTTAGCGTGCTGAACAGCCAGCAGGCCGATGTGGTGCGCGCCGCCGTTGTGGCCTGCAGCGATGCGCTGTACAGCTACACCGCCACCAAGTCCAAGGCCAGCCCTGCAAAATTGCAGCGCGTGGTGATCGGCGTAAGCAGTCTTGCTGACGCACAGGCGGGATTCGACAAAGGGATCGCACTGGCCAAAGGTATGGACTTTGCCAGGGAGTGGGGCAACCGGCCGGCCAACCACGCAACCCCCACCATGCTGGCGGGCGCCGCCAGGGAGCTGGGTAAATTCCCCAATATCAAGGTCGAGGTGCTGGGTCCCAAGGAAGTCGCCAAGCTGGGCATGGGCTCGTTCATGGCGGTGGCGCAAGGCTCCGACGAGCCGCTGCGTTTCATCGTGCTGCACTACGAGGGCGCGGCCAAGGCCGAGGCGCCCGTGGTACTGGTCGGCAAGGGCATCACCTTTGATTCAGGCGGTATCTCGATCAAGCCTGCTGCGGAAATGGACGAGATGAAATTCGACATGTGCGGCGCCACGAGCGTGCTGGGCACCTTCCGGGCGCTGGCCGAATTGCAGCCCGCGCTGAACGTGGTGGGCCTGATCCCGGCGAGTGAAAACATGACGGGCGGCAGCGCGGTCAAGCCCGGTGATGTCGTCACCAGCATGAGCGGGCAAACCATCGAAATCCTGAACACCGATGCGGAAGGGCGCCTGGTGCTGTGCGATGCGTTGACATATGCAGAACGATTCAAGCCCAAGGCCGTGATCGACATCGCCACGCTGACGGGCGCCTGC
Source organism: Polaromonas sp. (assembly GCA_030650875.1). Classification (GTDB taxonomy): domain Bacteria; phylum Pseudomonadota; class Gammaproteobacteria; order Burkholderiales; family Burkholderiaceae_C; genus Polaromonas. The sequence continues at coordinate 19,395 of JAUSDK010000203.1, read as the reverse complement.
GTGATCGCGCTCGGTAGCGTGCGCAGCGCACTTTTCTCGACCGACGAGGCACTGGCCCAGGCGCTGACCCAGGCGGGCGAGAGCTCGCTGGACTTGTGCTGGAGAATGCCGCTGGATGAGGAATACGCGGAGGGGCTCAAAACAAACTTTGCGGATGTCGCCAACATTGCCGGCAGAGCTGCAGGCGTGGTGACCGCTGCCAAGTTTTTGCAGCGCTTTGCCACCCGCTTTGCCTGGGCGCACCTGGACATTGCCGGCACGGCCTGGAAAGGCGGGGCCGCGAAAGGTGCGACCGGTCGCCCTGTTCCCCTGTTGCTGGACTATTTGCTTGGTCAGGTCTCTCTGGCCAAGGCCGAAAAAGCGCCTGCCAAAGCCAAGCCCGTCAAACGGCGCGTGCTGCTGCCCAAAACCGGGGTATGACTGAAATAGCCTTTCACTTCAATGTGGCCAACAAGCTGTTGTACGGCTGCCGCTTGCTGCGCAAGGTCTACAGCAGCGGCGCCAGCGTGGTGGTGACGGCAGAGCCCGGGTTGCTGACTGAACTCGATCAGTTGCTGTGGAGCTTTTCCGCCACCGACTTTGTGCCGCATGGCAGACTTGGCGCAGGCGAATCCAGCCCGGCAGAGGCACCCGTGCTGCTGGCCGAGTCGCTCAAGGCGTGCGCGGGCTACAGCATTCTGGTGAACCTCGGCCAGACCGTTCCGCCTGAGTTTGAACGGTTTGAACGTTTTATTGAGGTGGTCGCGCAGGGCGAGGAAGACCGCCTTGCTGCGCGCAGCCGCTGGAAACATTACACCGACAGAGGCTACGCCATGAAACGACATGACCTTGCGACGGCCGGGGAGGGTGCATGAGCCATGCCCCGGTTCCACCGCGTTTCGTTCCCACGCTGACAGAGGTCTTCCAGCCTGCGCCTGCAACGTTGCCGACACTGGCGTCGGGCGAAGCCGCAGCGCCTGGGACGCTGTCTCCAGAGCAGCAAGAGCAAATGATCATGCGCGTCTTGCAGCGCATAGACATGACGCTGGAGCGGCGCTTGCACGAGGCCGTCGGGCAATTGATTCAGGAGCACACGGAAGCGCTGGTGCCCCATCTCAGGGATGAGATCGAGCGTGTAGTACGCCAATCCGTAAACCACGCGTTTGACCAGGAAGTCACTCAGCTGCCGTTCCAGCCTTGAGTCACTGCAAGATATGCGTTGATCCGTCAGGCCGCCTGATTTCACCGTTTGGAACGCGCTTGGCGGCGTCGCCAGGCCAGCGCATGCTGCGAGTCCATCGTTCGCCGAGGGTAAACATCCTATCCAGAACAACCTAGGGTAGGTTGCTATGGCACGGGCCCGAAAATTGCGTTATGTTCGGCTCCGTTGAGTAAAAAACAGTCTCAACTTCAAACGGTAATTCAAATCGGAGTGTTTATGCAAACGAAATTAAAGCTGACGGTAGTGGCTAGTCTTGCAATGGTTGCAGGTATTGCCTCCGCACAAGATGCAGTGGTGAAAATTGGTCACGTCGCACCAATGTCTGGAGCACAAGCCCACTATGGCAAAGACAATGAAAATGGCGCGCGCCTGGCGATAGATGACCTGAACACTCAAAATATCGTCATTGGCGGCAAAAAAATCAAATTTGAATTGGTCGCTGAAGATGATGCCGCTGATCCAAAACAGGGCACCGCGGCCGCACAAAAACTGTGCGACACCAAAGTCGCTGGCGTGGTGGGCCACCTGAATTCAGGAACAACAATTCCCGCATCCAAGGTCTATAACGACTGCGGCATCCCGATGGTGACGGGCGCGGCAACCAACCCCAATCTGACCAAGCCTGGCTACAAAACCACATACCGCATCATTGCCAACGACAACGCTCTGGGCGCCGGTCTGGCTTTTTACGCAGCGGATGCATTGAAGCTGAAAAGAGTGGCCATCATTGATGACCGTACAGCGTATGGGCAAGGCGTTGCAGAAGTTTTCAAGAAGACAGCCATTGCAAAAGGCATGACGGTGGTGGACGAGCAGTTCACGACTGACAAGGCCACAGACTTTATGGCCATCCTCACCGCAGTGAAATCCAAAAACCCCGATGCGGTTTTCTTCGGCGGCATGGACCCTCAGGGCGGCCCCATGTTGCGCCAGATGGAGCAACTTGGCATGAGCAACGTCAAATACTTTGGCGGCGACGGCATCTGCACCGCTGAACTGGCCAAACTGGCTGCAGGCGCCAAGACCATCGGCAATGTGGTGTGCGCTGAAGGCGGAGCATCGCTCGCCAAAATGCCAGGCGGCGAAGCCTGGAAAAAGCGCTATGACGCCAAGTACCCCGCTCAGTTCCAGGTTTACAGCCCTTACACCTATGACGCGACGCTTTTGCTGGTTGACGCCATGAAGCGCGCCAACTCCACCGATCCAAAGGTCTACAACGCAGAGTTGATCAAAGCCAACTTCAAAGGCGTGACCACGACGATTGCTTTCGAGCCCAATGGCGAGTTGAAAAATCCGGCCATCACTTTGTACGTGTACAAAGACGGCAAAAAATCAGCCCTGAACTAAGACATTCACCAAAGAGATCCCCACCGCGAGGTGTGAGGCCAGTCAGCTAAAAGCTGGCTGGCTTTTTTACAGCCTGGAAACCCTCTTGGCGCAACAGGGCATGCACAAGCATTTTAGGCGTGATGGTGGTTCGGCAGACCTGAAGCAAACCGGGAGGTAGTCAACCTCAATACCCGGAACCCACACGAAGAACACCCGGGTGAATTTGACCATGAGTTGGCGGGTCATCCGTATTGCCTTATTTTTAAGCACGATCTGGCAGCCCAGTGCTGGCGCCTCTTTGGTGACTTATCCAGAAAGTTATCAACAGCGTAGACCACAGGCGGCGGGGACAACTGAAACTACCATGCCATGAAGGACAGGGAACGCTGCCGGTGCCACTTTGGCGTCGAGCCATCTGTGGTTTGTGACGTCGGAACCGCCTAGTGACAACTGTAGACCTGTAAGCTGTCATGCGGTTGCCCCGATCGACTGTAGGCCGTTTCTGGTCATGGGGATGGTTCGGTTCAGGTTCTGACGGACCTTGCTCCCCTATTTCGTTGTCAAAGGAATGTATTTGCACAGGATTTTCAGCAGTTCAAGACTCGTTCGCCTGCTCAGTGATTTGGCCTCCGTGGATGTTGAGACGTCGAAGCAGGATGTTGCGGAACGACTGGGCGGATGGCTTGGCGTTTTCGACGCCATCACACTCCATGCGGCGCACCAGTCGATCAATACGGTTGACGAAAAAAAACAACTGGATGTGCTGCCAGGCAGACCCTTTGACCCGGAAGAGGAATTCCATCGGGTGCGAACGGCCCTGGTGAAGTCCATCACGGCAAGCGGTGCATCCCCTGCCAGCTCAAAACAACTCAGTAACCCCGTACGCCACCCAGGAGCCGCGACGGAGACGGACGCTGGCTATGCACCGTATCATCAGCGTTATCTCGATCAGCAACGCCAGATGGCATTGAGGATTGATGCCCTACGGGCCTATATCCGGCAAGCTATCACAAAGGTTTCTCCACAACTCGGGCAACTGGCGGGCTTCGATACCGTGATGGAGCAGATGCTCGGTGGTCGGGAGCAAAAACTGCTGTCAACCGTGCCCGTGCTGCTTGAGCGGCGTTTCGAGCACCTGCGCACTGCGCAGCGGCAGGACGATCCGGCCTTGTGGCCACAAGCGGGCGGGTGGCTGGATGTCTTCGGCAAGGAACTGGAAGAGGTCTTGCTGGCGGAACTGGAGTTCCGGCTCCAGCCGGTCGTGGGATTGATTGAAGCATTCAGCAACGAGGTTAAGAAGTACCAATGAACAGGATTTTTTTTGCAGTCGCCTTTGCCATCGGTCTGATGACCGTGACCTGGGTGGGCTTGGGGTTTGTCGGCACAAGCTGGATGGCACTCGTCATGACGGCGGTGATCGCCGGAGTTTATTTGCTGGGCGCGTTCGAACTCAAGCAGTTTCGCGCGGCCACAGCCTCGCTGGCGGCGGCGCTTGCCGGCATTGCGCAGCCGCTGCCGGACATCGGCGTCTGGCTTGGCGGCGTACACCCGTCCCTGCAAAACGCCGTGCGTTTGCGCATCGAGGGTGAACGGGTCGCATTGCCGGGCCCCGCGCTGACACCCTACCTGGTCGGGCTGCTGGTCATGCTGGGGATGCTGGGCACCTTCCTGGGCATGGTCGTGACCTTCAAGGGGGCCGTGTTCGCGCTTGAGGGCTCGACGGATCTTCATGCCATCCGCTCGGCGCTGGCTGCACCTATCAAGGGCCTGGGACTTGCATTTGGCACCTCGGTGGCCGGGGTGGCCGCGTCGGCCATGCTGGGCCTGCTGTCGACCATCAGCCGCCGCGAGAGGGTAGACGTCGCGCGGCAGCTGGATTCCCGTATTGCGACCGTCTTTCGGCCCTTGTCGCTCGCCCACCAGCGTCAGGAAACCTTCAAGGTGCTGCAGCTGCAGGCGCACGCCTTGCCCGACGTGGTCGACAAGTTGCAGGCCATGATAGAAGGAATCGAGCGCCGGAGCCAGCAGTTGAACGAGCAATTGCTGGGCAGTCAGGCGCAGTTCCATCGTGAGGTGACCGTCGCCTACACCGGTCTGGCCGACACCGTCGGGCAGTCCCTGAAAGACAGCCTGACGGCCAGCGCCAGGGTAGCGGGCGAGAGCCTCAAGCCGGTGGTCGAAGCGGCGATGACAGAAATTGCGCAGGAATCGAAGCGCCTGCACGAGCGTGTGAGCGGCGCAGCGCAGACACAGTTGAACGGCCTGGCCAGCGCGTTCAGCGCTACCGCCCGGACGGTCTCAGAGACCTGGACGACGGCGCTGCAAACCCATGCCCGCACCAGCGAACACCAGGTCCAGGGCCTGGACCGGGCACTGGCCACCTTCACGGACAGCTTTGAGCAACGCGCCAGTACGTTGCTGTCCACGGTCAACGAGGCCGCATTCCGGTCGCAATCGGACCAGGCCTTGGCGGACCGGCAGCGGCTGGCGGCCTGGACGCTTGCGCTGGAATCCATGGCGGCCACGCTCCAGAGCGAATGGCACAGCGTCGGGACACAGACCCTGGCCCAGCAGCAGGCTGTGTGCGAGACGCTGGAGAAAACCGCTGGCGAGATCAACGCGCGCGCCAGCCATCATGCCAGCCAGACCCTGGATGGCATGACGCGGCTGCTGGCGCAGTCCGAGGAGCTGACGCACGCCCGTATCGACTCCGAAGCCCAGTGGCTCAAGCAGCACGGCGACCGCATGGACCAGCTGGCCGGCGTGCTGCAGACGGAACTCGGCGCGCTCAGGGACGACGAGGCCACGCGCGGCAACGCCGCTGTCGAGCGGCTGGGCGCGCTGCAGGCGTCCATGGCCACGCATCTGGCCGCGCTGGGCGCGGCGCTGGAAGCACCTATGACCCGCCTCATGCAAACAGCCTCCGAGGTGCCCCAGGCGGCGGCCGGCGTGATCGCGCAACTGCGCCAGGAAATGAGCCGGCTCACCGAGCGGGACAACCTTGCGCTGCAGGAGCGCACCGCCGTGATGGGCAAGATCAATGCGCTGCTCCAGACCATCAACCAGTCCTCGGGCGAACAGCGGGCGGCCATTGAGTCACTGGCCGCTTCTGCGGCTGCCGTGATGGACCAGGCCAGCCAGCAGTTTGCCGACACGCTGGGGGCGCAGGCGGGCCAGTCCGCAGAAGTGACGGCGCAGGTGGCCGGCAGCGCGGTCGAGCTGGCCAGCCTGGGCGAATCGTTCAACCATGGCGTGCAGCTTTTCAACGCCAGCAACGAGAAGCTGATGGAAAGCCTGCAGCGCATGGACGGCACCATGCGCCAGTCGATGGCGCGCAGTGACGAACAGCTCGCCTACTACGTGGCGCAGGCGCGCGAGGTCATCGACCTCAGCATCACGTCGCAGCAGGGCATTGTCGAAGACCTGCGCCAGCTCCACACCAGGCAAGCCTTGCTGTCCGAGGGAGTCGCGGGATGACCGACCTTGACGAAAGGGGCGACGGCATGGAGCAGACCGCGCCGGTCTGGGCCGTTTTCGGGGACCTGATGTCGGGTTTGCTGGGCGCGTTTGTGCTGATCCTGGTCGGGGTGCTGGTGGTCCAGATGGACCTGATGGCCAACCTGGAGTCGGAGGTGCAAAAGCGCAGGGTGGAAGAGCAGCGCCGCATGGCCCTGGAAAAGGCCCTGGCCATTCCGCTGGCAACGGGCCGGGTCACGCTGAACAACGGGCGCATTGGCATCAGTGGCAGCGTGTTGTTTCCCCTGAACTCGGACCAGTTGCGTCCCGACGGCCGCTTGCTGTTGAAAAGCCTCGTGCCGCCGTTGACGGTGTACCTGGGTGAGCGCGATGAGTTGCTGATGGTGAGCGGTTTTACCGACGACAAGCCCATCCAGGAAGGCAACCCGCGCTTTTCGGACAACCTTGCGCTGTCGGCCCAGCGCGCCCTGACGGTGACCCGTGCCCTGATCGACGAAGGCATGCCGTCGTCACTGGCCTTTGCCGCGGCCTTTGGCGCAGAGCAGCCGGTAGCCTCCAACGCGGATGAAAAGGGGCGTGCGTTGAACCGGCGCGTGGAAATGGCGCCGGTGCCCAAGTCCGCTAATCTAAAACCCGCCACCCCATGAGCGCGTCGGGCCTGGCCGAAATACCGCATTCGCAACGGGATGGAGAACAGCCTCTTCTGCCATGGCATGCGTCCCTGCGAAACGAAGGCGCCCAGCACCTTGACCCCGCGCGCTTTCATTACCTGGAAGTGCTGTCGCAGCGCATGGTCACAGCGCCAGCCGAAGTGCGGCGCATCCTGGAGGGCAAGTTCAAAGTGGCACTGTCGGACTACGGCGAACGCTTCAAGCTGGCGCAGCAGGCGGCCAGCGATGAGCTGGCGAGCCTGTCAGCCCGGCATCCGGACCTGGCCCGTGAACTGCACCGGCTTTTCGCTGCAGGCGATTACGGGGGCATGCGCCGGCTGGGCGCGCAATCGGCGTTCAACAGACCCTGCGGGCCGTTGATCCAGCTGAACCAGTACATCCAGAACGTGAAGCGGGACAGCATCGAGCATCGCCTGGGTAGTGATCCTGGGGGCAGTCTGGCTAGCGACATGGCAGCCAGTTCTGAAATGGCGAGCGTTCGCCGCTTCAGGCAGACGTGGTCCAGGATGGCGGCCGAAGACCAGGTGGAGCAGGCCGTCGGCCGAGGACCTCTCAACGCCGGCCCGCTGAATTCGCACATGCTCGTGCTTCGTTCCCTTGCGTTGATGCGCAAGCTGTCACCCGACTACCTGCAACGCTTTTTGTCGCATGTGGATACCTTGCTGTGGCTCGATCAGGCGAGTCAGAAATCCACGCCGGTGAAGGCGAAACCGGCGCGTCCAGGCCGGCAAAAAAAATGAAGACGCGTCGCATGTGATCTGAGTCCTGCTGCCTGTCGTGGCCGACATAATGTCCGGTTTCGCTCAATCCCGTCGATCAAGGAAATGACTATGACAGGCTGCAAAAAATTGACCTCGGTCAGCCAGATTGGCACAGGCATAAACCCAGCCACAATGTGCAAGGAACATTTTTCAAGTAAAGACTCTATTTGGAATTTGTCCCTTTTTCGTATCCCCCGGAGCCGGTCGCCGACGCGAACGCAGCGCTTATGAGAGGATGCCCAGTGGACGAAGGCCGCGGGGCATTTACTGAGGCCAAACGGGCAGCTGACGTGGCAGATGCGGGCTGGCTAAGGCGCGTGACGAACTGCATGCCAACCGAGGGCGCAGGGTGCGCAGTGAGACGGTCCCGGAGGGCTGGGAATGGTGACTACAAAAAGGTGCCGGCGCTGCAGGGGCTGGACTTGAGCCTGTATCGGGGCAGGGCAAGGGAGGTGATGAGGGTGACGGCTACAACCTCCTAGGTCGGCCAGAAAAACGAAAGCCCGGAACAAGTCCGGGCTTTGTCTAATCTCTACGTGTGTATTTGTTTGACGTTCGTGACATGGGTCAAAACGTGGGCAGGTTCTGGAAAACCTTTGGAAACCCGCTGGAATACTCACTAATTGGCGGAAGAGGCGGGATTCGAACCCGCGGTGGGTATAACCCCACGCACGCTTTCCAGGCGTGTGACTTAAACCGCTCATCCACCCTTCCGCTAAGCCTCTGATTGTAGCAGTGCTGAGCCGCAGCCGAGCGCAAAATTGGACGAAATACGGCCGGTTAGTGTTCGGCGGCTTGAAACCGGTGCTTTTCCAGCTGTGCCATGCTGACAAATTCCAGTGCCTTCGCATGGGTCGCGGCCAGAATCACAGGCGGCGGGCAGCCGGCCTCCAGCGCTTCGCGCCAACGGTTCGCGCACAGGCACCAGCGCTGGCCCGCTTTCAGTCCGGCAAATCGATACGCTGGCTTGGGCGTCATCAGGTCATTTCCGCGCGAACGAGAAAATAGCAAGAACGCCTCTGTCACACGCACACACACCAGGTGGGACCCCACATCAGACGCATCAGTATTGCAGCAGCCATCCCGAAAATAGCCGGTGACCGGATCGTAAGAGCACGCCTCCAGTGCGGTACCCAGGACATTTTTAGGTGTAGTCATGGCTAGCCCTGTGTTCTGAGTTGTGGTGGCGATGCATCAAGCCTGATTGGACTGCACCATTTTCATGGCGGACGTAATCAGGGCCGACACCTCGGTCATATTGCTGGGCACGATCAACGTAGTGGTCGCCTTGTTCGCGACACTTGAATAGGCCTCGACGGCTTTTTCGGCAACCTTGAGTTGCACCGCTTGCATGCCGCCCGGCTGGCTGATCGCCGCAGCGACTACCTCGATGGCTTTTGCGTTGGCTTCGGCCACCGCCATGATGGCCGACGCTTCACCTTGCGCATTGTTGATCGCGGCCTGTTTTTCGCCCTCCGATCGCGCAATAAAGGCTTCGCGCTCGCCCGTCGCAATATTGATTTGCTCCTGCTTGCGGCCCTCGGAGGCTGCGATCAGGGCCCGCTTTTCACGCTCAGCGGTAATTTGCGACTGCATGGCATGCAAAATCTCTTTCGGTGGCGTCAAATCCTTGATTTCATAGCGCAGTACCTTCACACCCCAGTTCAGCGCAGCTTCATCAATGGCCGCAACGACTTGCGCGTTGATGATTTCGCGCTCTTCAAAGGTTTTGTCGAGTTCCAGCTTGCCGATCACGGATCGCAGTGAAGTTTGGGACAACTGCGTCACGGCCATCAGGTAGTTGGAAGAACCGTAGCTGGCGCGCATCGGATCGGTGACCTGGAAGTACAAAATGCCATCGACTTGCAGCTGGGTGTTGTCCCGGGTAATGCAAATCTGGCTGGGCACATCAAGCGGAATTTCCTTGAGGCTGTGCTTGTAGGCAACCCGGTCGATAAAGGGAATGAGAAAATTCAACCCCGGCGTCAGTGAACCGTGGTATTTTCCCAGGCGTTCTATGACCCAGGAGTTTTGCTGGGGCACCACCTTGATCGAACGTGTGATGAAGATGATTGCAATGACCAGGAAAACGATTGCGACTTCCATTGGGAAACTTTCTTTTTTAGAGTATTAAAGTTTGTCGACCAGCAACCGGCTTCCGACCAGCTCTGCGACCCGGTGAAGCCCTGCTGATGGCGGGTTGCCTGGCCGCAGGATAACCGTCCAGTTCGCGCCGCGGTATTTCACTGTGGCTGTACCGTCAGAATTCCACTCCTCGACGAAAACCGTCTCCCCTACGTCCAGGTTGACGCTGCGGTCAGCGCGTGCGGGCTTGTCGGACGGACGCCTGCGCTTGAAGAAGTAGCAGGCGACCACGGCACCTCCGCCTACGACTGCGGCCACCACCAACTGCACCACGGTGCCAGCGCCAGCGTACGCTGCCAGCGCCCCGGCGGCCATTCCAGAGGCGATCATCAGTAAAAAGAAAGTACCTGTGAGCAGTTCGGCGGCGACAGCACCGCCTGCAAGCAGCCACCAAATTGTTGCTTCGCTCATGCGCATGTACCTTTTGTAAGATTAGAGTCATTTTGACGCAAATGATGCACCCGTCGATGACACCCGCCATTATTTCCGTACACTTCCCTGTTATTTATCGCCGTTACAACCGCCAGGTTAGCCTGCTACCCCGCATACACCATGAAATTTCGCTTCCCGATTGTCATCATTGACGAGGACTTCCGTTCAGAAAATACTTCAGGCTTGGGCATTCGTGCACTCGCGCAAGCCATTGAAAGCGAAGGCTTTGAGGTACTAGGCGTCACCGGTTATGGGGATCTGTCGCAATTTGCGCAGCAGCAAAGCCGCGCCAGTGCGTTCATCCTGTCCATTGATGATGAAGAGTTCACGCCCGGCCCCGACCTGGATCCGGCAGTTCTGAACCTGCGCCACTTCATTGAAGAAGTGCGCCGAAAAAATCTTGATGTGCCGATTTATGTCTATGGCGAGACAAAAACCTCGCGCCACATTCCCAACGATATCCTGCGCGAACTGCACGGTTTTATCCACATGTTTGAAGACACGCCCGAGTTCGTGGCGCGCCACATCATCCGCGAGGCCAAAAGTTACCTCGAAGGCGTGCAGCCGCCGTTCTTCAAGGCCCTGCTGGACTATGCGGAAGACGGCTCCTATTCATGGCATTGCCCCGGCCATTCAGGTGGCGTGGCGTTCCTGAAGAGCCCGGTCGGGCAGATGTATCACCAGTTTTACGGCGAAAACATGCTGCGCTCTGACGTCTGCAATGCGGTGGAGGAACTGGGACAGTTGCTGGACCACAACGGCGCCATCGGCGCCAGTGAGCGCAATGCGGCGCGCATCTTCAATGCTGACCACTGCTTTTTTGTGACCAACGGCACCTCAACCTCCAACAAAATGGTGTGGCACCACACCGTGGCGCCGGGCGATGTGGTGGTGGTGGACCGCAATTGCCACAAATCGATCCTTCACGCCATCATCATGACGGGCTCGATCCCGGTGTTCCTGAAGCCGACGCGCAATCACTTTGGCATCATCGGCCCGATTCCGCAGAGTGAATTCGAGCCCGAAGCGATCCGCTCCAAAATCGCTGCAAATCCGCTGCTCCAGGGCGTTGATGCTGCCACCGTCAAGCCGCGTGTGCTGACGCTGACCCAGTCCACCTACGACGGCGTTCTGTACAACACCGAAACCATCAAGGGCATGCTGGACGGCTACATCGACAACCTGCATTTTGACGAAGCCTGGCTGCCGCACGCCGCCTTCCATCCGTTTTACGGCACCTACCATTCGATGGGCAAGAACCGCATCCGGCCCAAGAATGCGGTCGTGTACGCCACGCAGTCCATCCACAAGCTGCTGGCCGGCATCAGCCAGGCCAGCCATGTGCTGGTGCAGGACTCGCAAAACGTCAAGCTCGACAGACCCCTCTTCAACGAGGCCTATCTGATGCACACCTCCACCTCGCCGCAATACAGCATCATCGCCAGCTGCGACGTGGCTGCGGCCATGATGGAGCCCCCTGGCGGCACGGCGCTGGTGGAAGAAAGCATCGCCGAAGCACTCGATTTTCGCCGCGCCATGCGCAAGATCGACGACGAATACGGCACTGACTGGTGGTTCAAGGTCTGGGGACCGGACAAGCTGGCCGAAGAAGGTATTGGCCGTGCTGAAGACTGGATCATCAAGGGCGAGTCGCGCAGTGCCAAGACGGCCAAGAACGGTGCCAACAATTGGCATGGCTTTGGCCAGATGGCCACAGGCTTCAACATGCTGGACCCGATCAAGTCCACGATTGTCACGCCAGGTCTGGACCTCAATGGAAAATTCGCAAAAACAGGTATTCCGGCCAGCATCGTGACCAAGTTTTTGGCCGAGCATGGTGTGATCGTGGAGAAAACCGGGCTCTACAGCTTCTTTATCCTGTTCACCATTGGCATCACCAAGGGCCGCTGGAACACGCTGCTGACCGCGCTGCAGCAGTTCAAGGACGATTACGACAAGAACCAGCCGATGTGGCGCATCCTGCCCGAGTTCTGCCAGAAGTTCCCGAGGTACGAGCGCATGGGACTGGCCGACTTGTGCCAGCATATTCACGCCATGTATGCCAAGTACGACATTGCCCGGCTGACGACAGAGGTCTACTTGAGCGACCTGAAGCCCGCGATGAAGCCCAGCGACGCCTACGCCCATATTGCCCACCGCACGACCGAGCGCGTCGAAATTGATCACCTGGAAGGGCGCGTGACCGTCGGGCTGGTGACACCTTACCCGCCCGGTATTCCGCTGCTGATTCCAGGCGAGGTGTTCAACAAGAAAATTGTGGACTATCTCAAGTTCGCCCGCGAGTTCAACGCGCAGTGCCCGGGTTTTGAGACCGACATCCATGGGCTGGTCGAGCAGGTCGATGCCAAGGGCAAGGTCCGCTATTACGCGGACTGCGTCCGAAAATAGCAAAACCGGCATCAAGTCGGCGCGATGCACGCGCCGACTGAAATTCGTGGGCGGCCTCAGCGCGGCAGTTCTTCGCGTACGCGCATGAAGCTGGCAAAACGTGGAATGCCGCTGTCATTCAAGCCCCTGAAGCGGTAAGTGACCAGCGACCCCAAGGCGGGCGGGTTCTGCCGCTGCGCGTCACTGAAACCCGTGCCCAGTTTGAAGCGCTGCGCAGGCTGTGCACCCGTTGCGGGCATTTCGACCAGCAGCGCGCCCATCTGGCCGGCGTGCTTTCCTTTACCCGGAATATGCGCCACCACGCGCGCTTCGCTGTCGTCATGGGTTTTGACCTTGAGCAGATCGTCGTTGCGCTGCGCTTTGTAGAGCGATGCGCCTCGATGCAGCATCAGGCCTTCGCCGCCAAGTTTGACAGTCTTGCGCAGCCGCTCCTGCAGCGCCGCATGGCTGGCAACTTTACTTTGGGCCACAGGCTGAACCCAGGGAATGGCCAAGTCCGTTACCAAGCTGTTCAGCGCCACAAGCCGTTCACTGAACGGACCACCCTGAGCGGGCAAGTCAAACACCATGAAACGCAGGGTGCGCCAGGCCTCGTCGTCGGGCGTTTGTTGACGCACGGTTGAAACGGCTTTTGAAAACTGCCCGCGTCCCGCCCACAACTCACCATCCATCGGGACGCGGGGCCAGCCTGCGGTAAACCAGGCGGGTGCGGCGATGCGCTCTCCACCACGGGTCAGCAGCTTTTCACCATCCCAGTAACCGCGCACCCCATCAAACTTTTCACTGACCCAGTAGTCGGGCAGGGAAATGCCTGCGTGGTAGACCTTGGCCAGCATCAGCGGCGGAGCGGCTTCTACCGCCCACAACGGCAGAGCAGGGGCTAACAAGCCAGAAAGCGCCAGCAGCCAATGGAGCGTCCGGGACCTAAACCGCTTGACGCTGGTGGGCTCACCGGTCTGCTTGGCATGTAGGGGCATAGGTCTCTCCGGATTTTTAGAAAAAGTGCCTTTTATCCCATATCTGCAGGTATTACTTGCTACTTATAGCATAGCAAATAACGACCTCAAATCCACCCGGGGTGCGCTCAACTGTCGCGGCTCACGCCGGCTGTATGGCTAAAGCCGCAGTCCACGTAGGTGATCTCGGCGGTGACGCCGCCAGCCAGGTCCGACAACATGAAGGCCGCCACGTTGCCCACATCTTCGATGGTCACATTGCGACGCAGCGGGGAGGCTGCCGCCACCATACCGAGTAACTTGCCGAAGTCCTTGATGCCGCTGGCCGCGAGCGTCTTGATCGGCCCGGCGCTGATGCCGTTCACGCGCATGCCCTTGGGGCCCAGCGATTCAGCAAGGTAACGCACGCTGGCTTCCAGACTGGCCTTGGCCAATCCCATGGTGTTGTAGTTGGGGACAGTGCGCTGTGAGCCGAGGTAGGTCAGCGTCAGCAGCGCCGACTTGTCGTTGAGGTAGGGCAGGGCAGCCTTGGCCATGGCCGGAAAGCTGTAGGCGCTGATGTCGTGGGCGATCTTGAAGCCCTCGCGCGACAGGCCTTCCAGGAAGTCACCGGCAATGGCTTCGCGCGGGGCGTAACCAATGCTGTGCACAAAGCCGTCAAAGGTGGGCCAGGTTTTGGACAAGTCCGCAAACAGGCGCTCGATCTGCGCGTCATCGCCGACGTCGCAGTCGAAAATCAGGCTGGAGTCAAAGTCGGCGGCAAATTCGGTGATGCGCTCCTTGAAACGCTCACCAACATAGCTGAAAGCCAGCTCGGCGCCTTGGGCATGGCAGGCCTTGGCAATGCCATAGGCAATGGATCGGTTGGACAACACGCCCGTGACCAGTATTTTTTTGCCAGCGAGAAAACCCATGCGTATGCTCCAGTGTGTGCGAATGAAACGGCGAATGTGAATTGGGCACTGCAGGGCTTGCCTCCCGAGGCTCCAAATTTCGCCGACTTAATTAGTGCAGAATTGTCGCATGCGGGATTTGTCTTTTTTACAGGCCTTGATGCTGGCTTTACTGGCATGCCTTGCCCCGGCAGCCTGGGCCGCGCATGCTTATGCGCAGTTTGGCGACATTAAATACCCGGCCGGCTTCAGCCATTTTGATTATGTGAACCCCTCGGCGCCCAAAGGCGGTGAAATCCGCATGGTGCCGCCCACGCGCCCCACCAACTTTGACAAATTCAACCCCTTCACGCTGCGCGGCACCGCCCCTTATGGCATCGGCATTTTGCTGATTGAAAGCCTGCTGACCGGCAATTCGGAAGAGCCGACCACTGCCTACGGACTGCTGGCCGACGATGTGACCGTCAGCGCCGACAATCTTTCAGCGACTTTTCGCATCCACCCCAAGGCGCGCTTTCACAACGGCGAGCCGGTGCTGGCGGCCGATGTGCTGCACGCCTACACCCAGCTCACGGGCAAACTCGCCGCCCCGCAGTACCGCACCATTTACGCCGAAGTCAAGGGCGTGACGGTGCTGTCCGAGCGCATCGTGCGCTTTGATTTTTTAACGCCCAACCCCGAACTACCACTGGTGGTGGGCGGCATGCCGGTGTTCAGCCGCTCGTGGGGCAAGGTGGCGGGTACCGCCAAACCGTTTGACCAGATCGTGTCAGAAGTGCCCATCGGCTCGGGACCTTACAAAATCGCCCACCCATCAATGGGCCGCGACATTACCTACGTGCGCGACCCAACCTATTGGGGCGCTGATCTGCCCAGCCGCAAGGGTCAGTTCAACTTTGACCGCATCAGCTTCAAGATTTACCTGGACGAAACCTCGCGCTTTGAGGGCCTGAAAGCCGGTGAGTTCGATTTCTTGCGTGAATTCATCTCGCGCAACTGGGCACGCCAGTACACCGGCAAGCCCTTCACCTCGGGCGAACTGGTCAAGCGCGCGTTTGAAAACCGCAATCCCGGGGATTTTCAGGGCTACGTGTTCAACCTGCGCAACCCCAAGTTCCAGGATGTACGGGTGCGGCGCGCCATCGGCCTGGCGATGGATTTCGAATGGATGAACCGCCAGTTGTTTTACGGCCTCTACAAACGCGTCAACGGCTACTTTCCCAACAGTGAATTCCACGCCGAAGGCCTGCCCCGGCCCGATGAACTGGCCTTGCTGGCGCCCTTGCGCGGGCAGCTCAAGCCCGAGGTGTTTGGCCCGGTGCCTGTATCGCCCAGCACAACGCCCCCCGGTAGCCTGCGTGAGAATTTGCGGCAAGCGCAGGCGCTGCTGCGCGAGGCGGGCTGGACCTACCGCGACGGCGCGCTGCGCAATGCCCAGGGCGAGGCCTTCACGCTGGAGTTTTTGAACGACCAGCCTTCGCTGGCGCGCATCGTCGGGCCGTTCCAGAAGGCGCTGGAAAAGCTGGGCATCACCATGACCTACCGCGTGGTCGATTTTTCCCTGGCCAAGCAAAAAATGGATGCGTTTGATTTTGAAATCACCACGCTGCGCTTGCCTGGCAGTACCGCGCCGGGCGGCGAGTTGCTGGAGTTGTTTGGGTCCCGGGCGGCTGCCACACCCGGCTCGTCCAATGTCTGGGGCATTGCCGATCCCGCGGTGGATGCGCTGCTGCAAAAGGTGGTGACGGCCAAAACCCGGCCTGAACTGAGCGCCGCCATACGCGCGCTGGACCGCGTGCTGACCCACGGCTTCTACTCAGTGCCGCAGTACTACGGCGACGCTTTCCTGATCGGCTACCGCCCCGGCCGTTTTGTGCTGCCGCCGGTCATTCCGCCGTATTACCAGCCTGACACCTGGGCCATGAGCACCTGGTGGGCTAGATGACCCCCACGCTTGTCGCTTCGCGTACTGCGCTGCCTCTCAAGGGGGCTGGCCTTGCTGGGGACGGCCCCGCGCGGCGGCCGATGTCCCATCCGCAGGAACGAATGGATTAATCATGGCCAGCTACATCCTCAAGCGCCTGCTGCTGATGATCCCGACCTTGTTCGGGGTGCTGCTGCTGACTTTTGCCATGGTGCAGTTTGTGCCGGGCGGGCCGGTCGAGCAAATGGTGGCGCAGCTGCAGGGGCGTGATTCCGGGGGCGAGCGGGCTGCCGTCGCCGGTGCCGGGTACCGCGGCCGGCAGGGCGTGGACGCTGAGCGCATCAAGGAAATCAAGGCACTTTACGGCTTTGACAAACCGGTGCATGAGCGTTTTGTGCAGATGCTGGGGCGCTTTGCCCGCTTTGACCTGGGCAACAGCTTTTACCAGCACAAGGATGTCTGGCAACTGATCAAGGAAAAGCTGCCGGTCTCGGCCAGCCTGGGGCTCTGGACATTTTTCATCAGCTACCTGATTGCCGTGCCGCTGGGCGTGGCCAAGGCGGTGCGGGCGGGCACGCGTTTTGACTTTTTCACCACGCTGGTGGTGCTGGTCGGCTATGCGATTCCGGGCTTTGTGCTGGGCGTGGCGCTGCTGGTGGTGTTTGGCGGGCAACTGCAGCTGTTTCCGCTGCGCGGGCTGACGTCGGCCAACTGGGACACCCTCAGTTGGGGGGCGCGCATCACCGACTACCTCTGGCACATCACGCTGCCGGTCATCTCCATGGTGCTGGGCAGCTTTGCCGTGACGGCGGTACTGACCAAAAACTCGTTTCTCGAAGAAATCCGCAAGCAATACGTGACAACGGCCCGGGCCAAGGGGCTTTCCGAACGCCAGGTACTCTGGAAACATGTGTTTCGCAACGCGTTGATCCCCATCATCACCGGTTTCCCGGCTGCATTCATCGGTGCTTTTTTTACCGGCTCCCTGTTGATTGAAACTCTTTTTTCGCTCGACGGCCTGGGCTTGCTCAGCTATGAAAGCGTGATCCGGCGCGATTACCCTGTCGTGCTGGGAACGCTTTACTTTTTCACGTTGATTGGCCTGGTCACCAAGCTCATCAGCGATCTTTGCTATGTGTGGGTGGATCCTCGTGTCAAATTCGATTGATGTAGCCAGCGTTTCGAGCAGCACGGCAGGCGAGGGAGGTGTGGGTGGCACTGGCCCCGTCCCAACCCAGCCAGGGCCGCGGAACCGGCTTAGCCGGGCCGCAGGCGCAGCGGCCCCCTTGGGGGGCAGCGCACCACGCGAAGCGGGAAGCGTGGGGGCTTCAATCTCACCGTCACGCCGCGCCTGGCAGCGCTTCAGGCGCAACCGGCTGGGGTACTGGAGCCTCTTGCTTTTTAGCGCGCTGGTCGTGCTCAGCCTGTTTGCAGAGGTGCTGTCCAACGACAAGCCGCTGGTCGCGCGTTACCAGGGCGAGCTCTACTTTCCGCTGTTCAAGGACTATTCGGAAAAGACCTTCGACGGCGACTTCGACACACCCGCCGACTACCTCGACCCCTTCATTCGCGAGAAACTGAGCCAGGACGGCAACTGGGCGATCTACCCGCTCAATCCCTATGGGCCGCGCACCATCAACTATTTTGCGAAAGAGCCGAACCCGTCGGCCCCATCACGCGACAACCTGCTGGGCACCGACGACCGGGGTCGCGACCTGCTGACGCAACTGATTTACGGCTTTCGCCTCAGCGTGCTGTTTGGGCTGGCGCTGACCGTCATCGGCGTGGTGATCGGCGTCATCACCGGCGCCATTCAGGGCTACGTGGGCGGCAAGACCGACCTGGTGTTTCAGCGTTTCATGGAAATCTGGGGCTCCATGCCGGAACTCTACATCCTGATTATTTTCAGCGCCATGTTTGCGCCCAGCGTGGCCTTGCTGCTGTTGCTCCTCAGCCTGTTTGGCTGGATGGGGCTTTCAGACTATGTGCGCGCAGAGTTCTTGCGCAACCGCCAGATGGACTATGTGCGGGCCGCTCGCGCCTTGGGCGTCGGCAACCTGCAGATCATGTGGCGCCACATTTTGCCCAACAGCCTGACGCCCGTCGTGACCTTCTTGCCTTTTCGCATGAGTGCCGCGATTTTGGCGCTGACCTCGCTCGATTTCCTCGGCCTGGGCGTGCCGCCGGGAACGCCCTCCTTGGGGGAACTGCTCAATCAGGGCAAAGCCAATATCGACGCCTGGTGGATTTCGCTGTCGACGTTTGCGGTGCTGGTCATCACGCTGCTGCTGTTGACCTTCATGGGCGACGCCCTGCGCGATGCGCTGGATCCGCGAAAGGCAGAGGTATGACCCCCACGCTTGTCGCTTCGCGTACTACGCTGCCCCCCGAGGGGGCTGTTCCACCTAAGGGCGGCCTGTCGGCGGAACGCTCATTCCCGATGCTGCTGGAAGTAAAAAAACTGAAGGTTGCGTTTGCCGGCAAGGAAGTCGTTCGCGGCATTGATTTTTCCATCGCACCCGGGGAAAAGCTTGCGCTGGTCGGGGAGTCGGGTTCAGGCAAGACGGTGACGGCCTTGAGCCTGCTGCGGCTGGTTCAAAACGCCGAAATCAGCGGGCAAGCCTTGTTTTCTTCGCCAAACGGCAGCGCCGTCGACTTGTTGTCCCTGCCCGAAGGGCCGCTGCGCGGGATTCGCGGCCGTGACATTGCCATGATTTTCCAGGAACCCATGACGGCGCTGAATCCTTTGTTCAGCGTGGGAGACCAGATTGCCGAAGTTTTGCAGCTAAAACGCGGTCTGTCCCAATCAGAATCAGCGCAAGAAGCTATTAAATTACTGGTAGATACGGGTATCCCGGAGGCGCCAAGGCGGGCGCGATCATTTCCCCACCAGCTATCGGGCGGCCAGCGCCAGCGCGCGATGATTGCCATGGCGCTGGCCTGCCAGCCGCGGCTGCTGCTGGCCGACGAGCCCACCACGGCGCTCGATGTGACCCTGCGGAGCCAGATTCTGGACCTGCTCAGCGACTTGCAACGCAAAAACGGCATGGCCGTGCTGATGATCACGCACGACCTGAACCTGGTGCGCCGCTTCGCCGACCGCGTTGCCGTCATGGAAAACGGGCATATCGTGGAACAGGGGCCGGTCGCGGACGTCTTTGCCAACCCGCAGCATGCCTACACCCGAAAACTCATAG
>JAUSDK010000196.1 GCA_030650875.1 Polaromonas sp. | reverse complement strand
GGACTGGACGCTGGCGCGGCTGGCCTGGCACCAGCAGGCCGGGCATTGCTGCGTCATCGTCAGCGCCTCGCCTGACATTTACCTGGCCCGCGTGGCCGAGCAACTGGGCGTTGACGGCCTGATCTGCACCGAAATGGAAGTGGCGCAGGGCGAGGAGGGCGCTTGCCTGACGGGCCGCATGCGCACGCCTAACTGCCACGGCACGCAAAAAGTGCTGCGCCTGAACCACTGGCTGGCCGCGCGCTTTGGCGCGGAGTCCCTCAGCGCCCTGACGCTGTACGCCTATGGCGACACGGCCGGCGACAAACCTCTGCTGCGCCTGGCCCAGCAGGCCTGGTACCGGGGCAAGCCGTGGAAAGACGCTTTTCCCCGGGCTTGATGCCGCGCCGCATGGGTCATTCCTGCAGTTCAACCACGGCCAGGTCCACATCCAGCCGCTCCCTGGCATCCAGGGCCAGGCTGTCGGCAGCCTGTTCGTAGAGACGGGTGGCTTCTTCCATGGCGGTGTTGCCTTCCAGCATGACCATGCCGTTGGCATATTCCATCAGCGCCATGGCACAGCAGGGGTTCAGCGCGAGCGCCTTTTTATACAGCGCCAGGCCCACCGTTTTTTTGGCGCCATAGGTCATCCCGCCAATCAGCACGCCCACCTTGTCAATGACTTCTGCATGAAAAGCCGCCAGTGCGACATGGGCATCGGCGTGCAGGGGCGCCAGTGTGAGGGTTTGCTCCAGTGCTGTCTTCACTTTATTGCCCAGACCCTGCGCCAGCGCCTTGGCCACGCTGATGCCCTGGCTGTAGCGGCCCAGGGCGTAGGCTTGCCAGTACCAGGCATTGGCGTTGGTCGGGTCCACCGCCTGCTGCGCTTCAGCGCGCCCGGCCACTTCCATGAACAGCGCCAGCTTGACTTTTTCCTGGGGTTCCAGGTAGTTGGCATACATGCTGGTGGCCTTGTTGGCGGCGGTGATGCCGTCGCCGCCGGCCGCGAGACCGGCCCGTGCAGCCTGCTCGAACTCGCCGTTATGAAACAGCACCCAGGCCTGCAGCACGGCTGCGTCCGTGGGCAGCGCTTCGCAGTCGCCCCGGTGCAGCCGGTCCCAGTGCCGAGTCACGGCGGCAGCGTCAAACGCATAGTCGCTCGCGTGGGGGAAGGCGGTCCATTGGGCCATGGGGGTGTCTCCTTGATTTATCTTATTGGTCGTGTTTACAGCGCATTTTTCGGGCTCAGCCCGCGTGGTCGACAGGGCTGCTGTAGGCGTTGACGAGCGCCTGCAAATGCGTGCGCTGGCTGGTCTCCAGATAGGGCACCAGCAGACTCAGTACATGGTGCGCGCCCCGCAGCAAGGCAGCCTGTGCATTGTCGGGTTCCAATGCGTTGCGCGGGTCACGTACGTATTCAAAGTTCAGCCAGTAGGTCAGCACCACCACCATGCTGGTGGCCGTGGCTTGTACTTCGCGCGCATCCATGCGGAGGGCGCCCGCGCGGCTCATGCCGTCCAGCAGGGCCTTGACGGCGCGCGTCTTGTTTTTGAGCACCCATTGAAAGTGGGTTTCAAGCCGGCGGTTTTTGCTCAGCAGGTCGTTCAGGTCGCGGTACAGGAAGCGGTATTGGCAGATCAGCTCAAACAGCGAGTGCATGAAAAACCAGGCGTCTTCGACGTTGCGAACGCCGTCGCTGGCATTGAGCAGCTCGCCCAGGGCTTTTTCATAACGGTCAAACAGGGAGTTGATCAACTCGTCTTTGGCCGGGTAGTGGTAGTAGAGGTTACCCGGGCTGATGCCCAGTTCTGCTGAAATCAGCGTGGTCGAGACATTGGGTTCGCCAAAGCGGTTAAAAAGGTCAAGCGCGGCCTCCAGAATCCGCTCTGCCGTGCGGCGCGGGGCTTTTTTGGCCATGGCTGTCTCCCGGATTTTGTTTTTTTGTACTCTAACCCAACACGGCCTTGTGCGGAATTAGGGAATCTCATGACGGGGCGGAAGGGTCAGCGCCCGGCAAAAACGG
>JAUSDK010000192.1 GCA_030650875.1 Polaromonas sp. | reverse complement strand
CCCACGCAGCAGCTCACCCTGCTCTGACATTTCAGAGCGCGCAGGAAAGTCTTTGACCAGGCGGGAAATGTCTGGCGGCATGCCTTTTTCCACATCCACCGCCACGCGCAAATACCGGCCAAACTTGCAGCGCGCGGTTTCCAGGTCCCAGACCTGGGTGACCTTGAAGCGGCGCCCAAAGCGCTCGGACGCGCCCTGCAGCGTGCCCTGCACAATCACCAGTTCGTCGTCCTTGAGCAAATTGCGGTTCGCATTGAAGGTCGCCTCGTCGACCGAGGCTTCGAGCACGTCAGTCTTGTCGTCGAGCTTGAAGATGATCAGCTTGCCGCGGTTGCCGTTGATCACGCGCAGGTCGCTCAGAATGGCCGCCAGCATCTGCGGGTCGCGCGAATCGCTGAGGTCTTCGATTTTCCGTTTGGCGAACTGCCGCACCTCCGTGACCACTTCGTCAAACAAATGGCCTGACAGGTAAAAGCCAATCGCTGTTTTCTCCAGCACCAGGCGCGCCTTGACGCCAAACGACGCCGCCTCGACCAGCGGCGGCTCCTGGGTGCTGGCGGCGTGCGAATCCGACATGTCAAACAGGCCGCCCTGGTTGGCATTGGCTTCAGTGGCGGCGGCAAATTCAAAGGCGCGGTCGACCGAGGCCAGCAACTCGGCGCGGTTCAGGTGCATGTTGTCAAACGCGCCGCCCTTGATCAGCGCGTCCACCGTGCGCTTGTTGAGCTTGCTGCGGTCCACCCGCACACAAAAGTCATACAGCGAGGTGAACGGGCCGCCTTCGTGACGCGCCGCCACAATGGCGGCAATCGCCTGCTGGCCGGTGCCCTTGATGGCGCCCAGGCCGTAGCGGATGGACTTGGCGCTGATCGGCTCAAAGCGGTAGTCGCCCCGGTTGATGTCGGGCACTTCAAAGCTCATTCCCATTTTCTGGGCGTCGCCGAACAGGATTTTCAGCTTGTCGGTGTCGTCCATCTCGACGGTCATGTTGGCCGCAAAGAACTCGGCCGGGAAATGCACCTTGAGCCAGGCAGTGTGGTAGGCCAGCAGCGCGTAGGCGGCCGAGTGCGACTTGTTAAAGCCGTAGCCGGCAAACTTTTCCATCAGGTCAAACACCTCGTCGGCTTTTTCCTGACTCAAGCCGTTGATGCCTGCGCCCTTGCGGAAGATTTCCCGGTGCTGGGCCATCTCTTTCTCATCTTTTTTACCCATCGCGCGGCGCAGCATGTCGGCGCCGCCCAGCGAGTAGCCGCCCAGGATCTGCGCGGTCTGCATCACCTGCTCCTGGTAGACCATGATGCCGTAGGTCTCTTCGAGCATCGGCTTGACGCGCGGGTCCGGGTATTCGGGCACTTCCTTGCCCTGCTTGCGGGCGATGTAGGTCGGAATCAGGTCCATCGGGCCGGGACGGTAGAGCGCGTTCATCGCGATCAGGTCTTCCAGCCGGTCGGGCCGGGCATCTTTCAGCATGCGCTGCATGCCGATACTTTCAAACTGGAACACGGCTTCGGTTTTGCCCTCGGCAAACAGCCGGTAGACCCGCGCATCGTCGAGCGGCAGGTTCTCGAAGCTGAAATCTTTTTGCGCCGGGTAGCGCTTGACGATGAATTCCTTGGCGATTTCCAGGATGGTCAGCGTGGCCAGCCCCAAAAAGTCGAACTTGACCAGGCCAATCGCCTCCACGTCGTTCTTGTCGTACTGGCTGACGGCCGAGCTGCTGCCGGGCTGCAAATACAGCGGGCAAAAGTCCGTCAGCTTGCCCGGCGCAATCAGCACGCCGCCCGCATGCATGCCGATGTTGCGGGTCAGGCCTTCGAGCTTGCGGGCCAGCTCCAGCAGCGTGTGCACGTCTTCTTCCTTGCTTTCCCGCTCAGCCAGAATCGGCTCGGCTTCCAGCGCATAGACCATCTTGTCATTTTTCTTGCGGTCAGCAGGCACCAGTTGCAGCGTGACGGCCTGGCCGGGCTTGTTCGGGATCAGCTTGGAGATGCCGTCGCAAAAGCCGTACGGGAAATCCAGCACCCGGCCCACGTCGCGAATCGCGGCGCGCGCGGCCATGGTGCCAAAGGTCACGATCTGGCTAACCGCCGCATGGCCGTATTTGTCTTTTACGTAGTCAATCACGCGGTCGCGGTTTTGCTGGCAAAAGTCAATGTCGAAGTCGGGCATCGACACCCGTTCCGGGTTCAGGAACCGCTCGAACAGCAGGTTGTAGCGCAGCGGGTCCAGGTCGGTGATCTTCAGCGCATACGCCACCAGCGAGCCGGCGCCGGAACCCCGTCCCGGCCCGACCGGACAGCCATTGGCCTTGGCCCACTGGATGAAGTCGCCGACGATCAAAAAGTAACCCGGAAAGCCCATCTTCAGGATGGTGTTGATCTCGAACTCCAGCCGCGCCACATACTCGGGCCGCTTGGCGTGGCGCAGGTCGGCTTTCGGGTAGAGGTGCACCAGGCGCTCTTCCAGCCCCTCAAACGAGGTTTGCCGAAAGTAATCTTCCGCCGGCATACGCACGCCGTCGACTTCGGGCGTGGGGTAGTCGGGCAGCATCGGCTTGCCCAGCTCCAGCGTGAGGTTGCAGCGCTTGGCAATTTCCAGCGTGTTGGCCAGCGCCGTCGGCACATCGGCAAACAGCTCGGCCATCTGGGCGGCTGACTTGAAATACTGCTCGCGCGTGAATTTGCGCACGCGCCGCGCATTGCCCAGAATTTCGCCTTCCGAAATGCAGACGCGCGCCTCATGCGCTTCGTAGTCGTCGTACGTCAGGAACTGCACCGGGTGCGTGGCCACCACCGGCAGCCCAAGCCCGGCCGCCAGCTGCACGGCGGCCGCCACATGGCGCTCGTCGTCCGGGCGCTGGGCACGCTGCAGTTCAAGGTAAAACCGATTGGAAAAAATGGCTGCGAGGTAAGTGGCACATTCCTGCGCGCGCGCGCTGTCGCCCTGCACCAGCGCCTGGCCCACGGCGCCGCCCTGGGCGCCTGACAGGGCAATCAGCCCCTCATGGAGTTCCTGCAGCCACTCCAGCTTGATGATGGCCTGGTCGCGCACCACGTTCTGGGTCCAGGCGCGGGTGATCAGCTCCGACAGGTTGAGGTAGCCACGGTGGTTTTGCACCAGCAGCAGCAGCCGGGCGGCCGGTGCGCCGGCCTCCTTGCCGGGTACCTGCACCCAGACGTCCGCGCCAATCAGGGGCTTCACGCCGGCCTTGCGGCACTCCTTGTAAAACTTGATGGTGCCGAACAGGTTGCTTAAATCGGTGATGGCCAGTGCGGGCTGGCGGTCCGCTGCGGCGGCTGCGACGATTTCGTCGATGCGGTTGGTACCGTCAACGACTGAAAACTCGGTGTGAATTCTTAAATGGGCAAACATGCGCTTCATTTTAGGACGCGGCCCCCGGCGCACTTTGTGAGCGGCTGTAAGCGCCCACCCCTGCCAAGGCCTTGCCTACAATGGACGGCATCATGGAAATTTTGAACATTGCCGCCTACAAATTCGTCGCGCTGGACAGCCTGCCGGCCTTGCAGGCTGCGCTGGTACAAGCGCTGCAGGCGCGC
Organism: Polaromonas sp.; assembly: GCA_030650875.1. Classification (GTDB taxonomy): domain Bacteria; phylum Pseudomonadota; class Gammaproteobacteria; order Burkholderiales; family Burkholderiaceae_C; genus Polaromonas. Next base: position 3,447 of record JAUSDK010000192.1, on the reverse strand, counting down.
GCCATCAAGGGCACGGTGCTGCTGGCCGAAGAGGGCATCAACCTGTTTCTGGCCGGCCCGAGCGACGATATTCATGGCTTTCTGGCCGGGCTGCGGGCCGACGCCCGCTTTGCGGACCTTGAAGTCAAGGAAAGCTGGTCCAGCGCCCAGCCTTTTCGCAAATTACTGGTCAAGATCAAGCCCGAGATCATCCGCATGAACCACCCGGCCATCCGGCCGTCGGCAGGCCGCGCCCCGGCGGTGGACGCAAGAACGCTCAAGCGCTGGCTCGACAGCGGCCAGGATGACGATGGCCGCCCGGTGGTGACGCTGGACACGCGCAATACCTATGAAGTCGATGCCGGCACCTTCAGCCAGGCCATCGACTGGCGCCTGGAGAAATTCACCGAGTTCCCGCAGGCGTTGCTGGACCACCGCGCGCAGTTGCAGGACAAGACCGTGGTCAGCTTTTGCACCGGCGGCATTCGCTGCGAAAAAGCCGCCATCTTCATGCAAGAAGCCGGCTTGAGCCATGTGTACCAGCTTGACGGCGGCATTTTGAAATACTTTGAAGACTGTGGCCAGGCCCATTTTGACGGCGAATGCTTTGTCTTTGACCAGCGCCGGGGGCTGGACCCGGCCCTGCAGCCCCGGGTAGACGCGCGGCCCACCGCGCCAGCGAGTCGGCAGTGATGCATTCGACTTTGAATTCTGGCGACGTGGCCACAGCCCTGGCCCTGCGTTTTCAGCAGGTGCGCCAGCAAACCGAGTTGCTCGCACGGCCGCTGAGCGCGGAAGATTGCCAGCTTCAGTCCATGCCAGACGCCAGCCCGGCCAAATGGCATCTGGCGCACGTCACCTGGTTTTTTGAAACCTTTGTGCTGGAGCGGTTTGAAGCGGACTTCACGCCGTTTGACGCAGGTTTTCGCGTGCTGTTCAACAGCTACTACAACGGCATTGGCGACAAGCACCCGCGCGCCCAGCGCGGGCTGATCAGCCGACCCGGGCGGCAGGACGTGCAGGCCTACCGCGCGCAGGTCGATGCGCGGGTGCTCAAGCTGCTGCGCGACGCAGCCCATCATCCCGACCTGGCCCCGCTCATCACGCTGGGGCTGCACCACGAGCAGCAGCACCAGGAATTACTGCTGACCGACATCCAGCATGCGCTGTCGTTCAATCCGCAGCAGCCGGCCTACATGGCGCCCTGGCCAAATGCCACGGTCACTCTGCAGCCGGTGCGATGGCACGCTTACGAGGGCGGCCTGGTCAGCCATGGGTTTGACGCCCAATGGGACGGCCAGTTTGCCTTTGACAACGAGACGCCGCGCCACCGCGTTTTCATCGAGCCGTTTGAGCTGGCCAGCCGGCCTGTGTCCAATGGCGAAATGATGGCGTTCATGGCCGATGGCGGCTACCGGCGCCCCGAACTCTGGCTGTCGATGGGCTGGGACTGGGTCACCGCCGGCGCGCATCAATTGCCGCTTTACTGGCAGGGCAGCGCAGGCAACTACCGCCATTTCACGCTACAAGGGCTGCTGGCGGTAGACCCCGATGCGCCCGTGTGCCACCTGAGTTACTTTGAGGCCGATGCGCTGGCGCGCTGGGCCGGTGCGCGTCTGCCCACCGAATTTGAATGGGAACTGGCCGCCCGCGCCCTGCCCGCCCCCGCGCAGCAGCCCGCCAATTTTGCCGAGAACGCAGCCTTGCGGCCGATGCCGCGAGCGCCGTCTGAGCAAGATGCGCCCGCGCAGTTGTATGGCGATGTGTGGGAATGGACGCAGTCCAACTACAGCCCCTACCCTGGCTACAAAGCCTGGGAGGGCGTGGTGGGCGAATACAACGGCAAGTTCATGTGCCACCAGTTCGTGCTGCGCGGCGGCTCCTGCGCCACGCCGCAAAGCCACATCCGCGCAAGCTACCGCAACTTTTTCCCGCCGGATGCGCAGTGGCAGTTCAGCGGCCTGCGGCTGGCGCGTAACAGTCAAAGCTAAGTCAACGACAAGTCAGAGGTAAGGCGTGCGGTCGGTCGCGTCTTCTGCCCTGGCGGGCTTGCGCTGCGGCAGCGGGATGAATTCGGTCTCACCCGCAACCTGCGCCATCGTTTGCGCCGCCCAGTCATCACCGGCCTGAACAATACGTTCCTTGCGGCTGGAAACGAAGTTCCACCAGATAAAGCGGTGCCCGTCGAGCGGGTCGCCGCCCATCACTACAAAACGTGCGGCCGCGCTGGCGCTGATCTTGGCCACCACGCCAGGCGTCAAGATGGCCAGGGTGCGCGCAGCGACCGCTTCGCCATCGACCTCCAGGTCGCCGTCCACCGCGTAAAGCGCCAGCTCGTCGGCCAGCGGCGGCAAATCAAGGTGCTCGCCGGCAGCCAGCCGGATGTCCAGGTAAACAGTTTTCGAGAAGGTCTTGACGGGCGAGGTGTGCCCGAAAGCCGCGCCAATCAACACGCGAACTTCGGACGCGCCCAGCGCCACGACGGGAATGTCGCTGGCGGGTGTATGCACAAAGTCTGGCGCCGTTTCTTCATGGGCCTTCGGCAAGGCAGCCCAGAGTTGCAGGCCGTGCTGCAGGTAGGCCTTGCCCTTCAGGTCGTCGGGCGCGCGTTCCGAATGCACGATGCCGCGCCCGGCCGTCATCCAGTTGATGGCGCCGGGTTCAATGCGCTGGACCGAGCCCAGGCTGTCGCGGTGCAGCATGGCGCCCTCAAACAGGTAGGTCACCGTCGCCAGCCCGATATGCGGATGGGGACGCACATCATGGTTGGCACCGGCTTGCACCATGAGCGGGCCAAAATGGTCAAAGAACACAAACGGGCCCACCGATTGCCGCGCCGCCGCGGGCAACAGCCGGCTCACCATAAAGCCGCCCCCCAGGTCTTTCTCATGTCCCGTCAGTTTGATGGCTATGCTCATGACAGCAACTCCAGTTTGGTGATGATTTCAGTGGTGACCGCAATGAAGAGGACGATGGTGCTAGCGCCGGAACCGGCTCGCCACCTCGGCAACCCGCTCGCCGAAACTGCGCGCCGTTTCCAGGTCACCCGGCGCCATTTCCCCGGCACCGGCATCCGACGGCGACTGCGCCATGGCACCGCTGTAGGAACCCAGGAAGTTGGCGTCGTTGCGCTGCGCGGCCTTGCTGTTGCTGGGCATCACGCCCTGGCTGACCCAGAGTCCGCCGTGCTGCATCGCCAGCGTGAACAGGTAGGTCAGCGTGGACAGCTTGTCGCCGTTCAGCGAGGCACTGTTGGTGAACCCCGCAAACAGCTTGTCTTTCCAGGCCTGGGTGTACCAGGGCTTGGACGACGCGTCGGCAAACTTCTTGAACTGCCAGCTCACGCTGCCCATGTAGGTGGGCGAGCCCATGATGATGGCGTCAGCAGCCGCCAGCGTGTCCCAGCCGCCTTCAGGCAAATTGCCATCGGCGTCAATCGCCACCAGTTCGGCGTCGGCACCTTCAGCA
>JAUSDK010000189.1 GCA_030650875.1 Polaromonas sp. | reverse complement strand
TCAATCAGCCAGCCCGCCGCGAGCTTGACGGAGCCGTCCGCCAGGCGGTAGTGAACAATCTTGGGCTCGCGCTGGATGATGTCCTCGCATTGCTCAGCCGATACCGTCGGGTTCTTGAAAAAGCTGCCAGCGTTGCCGATGACTTTCGGGTCGGGCAACTTGGCCTGGCGAATCTCGCAAATCCAGGCATAAATTTGTAGCGCGTCAGGCGCATCAATCCCAGACTGCAGCATCTTTTTGTCAATGTCGGCATACCCCAGCACCGGCTTCCAGGTCTTGGGCAGCAAAAACCGCACCCGCGTGATCAGCGCCTTGTCGGCCAGGCCAAAGCCCTGGGCGCCGGAACTGCGGGCCGTGCTGCTGTGCTTGAACACCGAATCGCGGTAGCCAAACGCGCACTGCGCCGCATTGAGCGTGAAGGGCTGGCCGGTGGTCAGGTCAATGGCGTCCAGCGATTCAAAACGGTCTTGCAGCTCGACCCCGTAGGCGCCAATGTTTTGCACTGGCGTGGCACCGACCGTGCCCGGAATCAGCGCCAGGTTTTCCAGCCCCGGATAGCCGCTTTGCAAAGTCCAGGTCACCAGGTCGTGCCAGTTTTCACCCGCGCCGGCCTCGACAATCCAGGCTTTGGCCGTTTCAGTGACCAGGCGCCGGCCCATGATTTCGACCTTCAGCACCAGCGGCTTGACATCGCCGGTCAGCACGATGTTGCTGCCGCCGCCCAGCACGAACTTGGGGGTGGCCTGCCAGGCCGGGTCTTGCAGCAGCGCGGCAATATCGGCCTCGCTGCGGATGCGCGCCAGGGAAAGTGCCTTGGCCACGATGCCGAAGGTGTTGAAGGACTGGAGGGGGACGTTTTTCTCGACTAACATCTTGAGATTGTCTCACCCCCGTGTAACCCCCCATTTGCAAAGCCGACACCATGCCTTCTTTTGATACTGTTCTTGAAACCGACCTGGTCAAGGTCAAAAACGCCGTTGAAAACACCGCCAAGGAAATCGGCACCCGGTTTGACTTCAAGGGCACGGCCGCCTCGGTCGAGCTGAAAGAAAAAGACAAGGAGATCATCCTGATCGGCGACGGTGATTTCCAGATCGACCAGATCCACGACATCCTGCGCAACAAGCTCACCAAGGCCGGCGTCGATGTGCGCTTCCTGGACATTGGCAAGGTCGAGAAAATCGGCGGCGACAAGGTCAAGCAGGTTACCAAGGTGCGCGACGGCATTGAAACCGAAGAGGCCAAGAAGATCCAGCAGCTCATCAAGGGCAACAAGATGAAGGTGCAGGCGGCCATTCAGGAAGGCAAGGTCCGGGTGACGGGCGCCAAGCGCGACGACCTGCAAGCCGCCATGGCCTTGATTCGCGCCGAGATCAAGGATTTGCCGCTGAGTTTCGACAACTTTCGGGACTGAGTGAGCCCCCACGCTTGTCGCTTCGCGTCCTTTGCTGCCCCCCGAGGGGGCCGTTGCGCCTGCGGCCCGGCAAAGCCGGTTTCGCGGCCCCTGCTGGCATTGAAAGCCCTTGGTCTTTTCGTATCCCTCTTGATGGCATGGCTTCCGGCTGCCGCGCAGGCCGAAAGCGTCGCCCTGGCCGGCATGATGGGCGGCAAGGCGCTGCTGGTGGTCAATGGGACTGCGCCCAAAACCGTGGCAGCCGGGGAAACGCACCGGGGCGTCAAGGTGATTTCAACCTCGGGCGATCAGGCCGTCATTGAGCAGTCCGGCCAACGCCAGACGCTGCGGGTCGGCGCTGCCCCGGTGAGCATGGGCGCCAGCGCTGGCGGCGGTAGCAGTCGGGGCACGCGGATAGCGCTGGCCGAAAGCAGTGGCGGCCACTTCATGACCGCCGGACAGATCAACGGCCGCGTCGTGCAGTTCATGGTCGACACCGGCGCGACCCACATCGTCATGAGCATGCCCGACGCCGATCGCGCAGGCATCAGCTACAAAGCCGGCCAGCGTGTGCGCCTGACCACGGCCAACGGCGATGCCGAGGGCTTTCGCATCAAGCTCAATTCCGTGCGGGTGGGCGATGTGGAGGTCTACGACGTGGACGCCGTGGTCACGCCGCAGGCCATGCCCTTCCTGCTGCTGGGCAACAGCTTTTTAGCGCGTTTCCAGATGAAACGTGAAAACAACCTCATGACGCTGGACAAGCGCTACTGACCCCGAACGGCCCACCGCCTACTTGCGCACGGCCTGCTTGCCGGACCCCAGCTTGGACTCGGTGCCCTTGAGCAGCTTGTTGATGTTGTCGCGGTGGCGCAGCAGCAGCAGTGCGCTGATGGCAATCATCACCACCAGGATGCTTTTGTCGACATACCAGGCCGCCCGGTCGCCAAACAGGTAGTAAAGCGGCGCAAAAACCGCTGCGGCCAGCGATGCGAGCGAGGAATAACGCGAGAAATACGCCACGATCACCCAGGTCACCAGCGTTGCCAGCCCGAGCCACCCGCTGATGCCCAGCAGCACGCCGGCCGCCGTCGCCACGCCCTTGCCGCCCTTGAACTGGAAAAACACCGGGTACAGGTGGCCCAGAAAAGCCGCCAGGCCCACCAGCGCGACCGTGCCGTCGCCCAAGCCGTAGTCGCCGCCAAACCACTTGACCAGCACCACGGGCAGCCAGCCCTTCAGGCCGTCCAGCAGCAGCGTGGCCACCGCGGCCGGCTTGCTGCCCGATCGCAGCACGTTGGTGGCGCCCGGGTTCTTGCTGCCGTAGCTGCGCGGATCGTTCAGGCCCAGGGCCCGGCTGACAATGACCGCAAACGACAGCGAACCGAGCAGGTAGGCCAGCAGCGTGGCACCAGCTGAATACAGGTATTCCAAAATTGTCTCCTCTTGTTATTGGATTTCTTTGACTTGTTCGATTTCTTTGACCTATTCGATCAATGCACACTGCACCGATTTTGCACCGAGCAGGGCGACACACACCTGCGGGTCCATGCCCACCAGATAGCCGCGCCGGCCTCCGTTGATGACGATGTTGGGCAGGCCCAGAATGCTTTCCTCGATATACACCGGCATGGCCTTGCGCGTGCCAAAAGGCGAGGTACCGCCCACCAGGTAGCCGCTGTGGCGCTGCGCCACTTCAGGCTGGCAGGGCTCGACCGATTTGGCGCCGATTTGCCGTGCCAGATTTTTGGTGGACACCTTGCGGTTGCCATGCATCAGCACCAGCAGGGGCCGGGCATCCTGGTCCTGCATGACCAGCGTCTTGACCACCATGAAAGGGTCCAGCCCCAGCACCTGGGCGCTGTGCTGCGCGCCGCCGTGCGCCAGATAGTCATACGGATGCTCCGTAAAGGCCACCTGGTGCGCCTTCAGCAGCTGCGTGGCGGGGGTTTCGCTGACGTGGTCTTTTTTTGCGTCTTTCTTGGCCATCTTACAAAGCAGGGTCGCGAATGTCCCAGCGGATCTTGTCAATCTCGGCCAGGACTTCGGCCGACAGGGTGGTGCCGTGCGCGTCCAGGTTTTCATCGAGCTGCGCCAGCGACGTCACGCCGATGATGGTGCTGGCGACTTGCCACTTCGTATAGCAAAAGGCCAGGGCCAGTTGCGTTGGGCTCAAGCCGTGGTCCCGCGCCAGTGCGTTGTAGCGCCGCGCCGCCGCCAGGGCCTCAGGCCGGCCCCAGCGCTGCTTTTTCATGGAGTCAAACTTCGCCATGCGGCCCTGCGGCGCATCGGCGGCATCAATACCGGTGGCGTCGTACTTGCCCGTCAGCAGGCCAAAGCCCAGCGGCGAGTACGCCAGCAGCGAAACACCCAGCCGGTGCATGGTTTCGTCCAGGCCGTTTTCCACCGTGCGGTTGATCAGGCAGTAAGGGTTTTGCACCGTGGCCACTTTGGGCAGGCCGTGCTGCCCGGCCAGGCGTACAAATTCATGCACCCCATAAGGCGATTCGTTGGACAGCCCAATCGCACGCACCTTGCCGGCCTTGATCAGGCCGGCCAGCGCTTCAAGCTGGTCGTGGATGGACGTCACCGGCATGTCCTTGGCCGGATCGAAATACACCGTACCAAACGCCGGCACATGGCGCGCCGGCCAGTGGATCTGGTAGAGGTCGATCACATCGGTTTTCAGGCGCTTGAGGCTGTCGTTGCAGGCCCCGACGATGTCCGCCGGCATCAGGTCCAGGCTGCCGTTCCGTATCCAGGACATGCCGCGCGCAGGGCCCGCCACCTTGCTCGCCAGCACCAGCTGGCTGCGGGCTGAAGGATTTTTTGCAAACCAGTTGCCCAGAATGGTTTCTGTGGCCCCGTAGGTTTCGGCGCGCGCGGGCACCGCATACATTTCCGCCGTATCCACAAAGTTGACACCGCGCGCCAGTGCATGGTCCAGGATGGCATGCGCCCCGGCTTCATCGACCTGCTCGCCAAACGTCATGGTGCCCAGGCAAACAGGGGTGACGTGCAGATCGCTGGCGCCGAGTTGAACTTTATTCATGGAAATTCCCGTTAATAATTGAACGCCGGCACGGCACGCGGGCGCGGCGAAAGAGCTTGAAAACAACTAGTTTAAGGGCTAGTGTGCGCTCTTGTAGACACCCAATACGCGCCCTTGTCTTACACCTTGCAGTAATCCGGATGGCTAACATTCACTTACCAACGCTTTAATGCACAACTGATTAACCCCCGTCTCTTTCAAGGAGTTCCCCCATGAACAAATTTCTCATCACTTCACTGACCGCCGCAACCGTGGCCATCGCCGGCCTTTCGGGCTGCGCCAACATGAGCGAAACCCAGCGCGGCACAGCGCAGGGCGCCGGTATTGGTGCGGGCCTGGGCGCCCTGCTCGGCGCTGCCACAGGCGGCTCCAAAGGTGCGGCACAGGGTGCTGTTCTGGGCGGCGCCGTGGGTGCGGGCGGCGGCTACCTCTGGTCCAAGAAAATGCAGGACCAGAAAGTCGCCATGGAACGCGCCACCGCCGGCACCGGCGTAGCTGTCAGCCAGACCGCTGACAACCGCCTGAAGCTGGACATCCCCGCCGACATCTCGTTTGACGTGGGCCGCTCCGCCATCAAGTCCAACTTTGCGCCAGTGCTCACGCAATTCGCCAGCAGCCTGAACCAAAACCCGATCACCACGGTCACCATCATCGGTCACACCGACAGCACCGGCTCCGACGCCATCAACAACCCCTTGTCGGTAGACCGCGCCAATGCCGCCCGTGACTACCTGGTGAGCCGCGGCGTTGCGTCGCAGCGCATTGCCACCGACGGCCGCGGTTCACGCGAGCCGATTGCCAGCAACGCCACCGAGCAAGGCCGCGCCCAGAACCGCCGCGTAGAGATCTACGTTGCCGAGCCAGTCGCCCAGCGTTAAGCACGGCCCTGCGGTTTCAAGAAAGCACCTTCGGGTGCTTTTTTTGTGGGCGCAGGCAAGCACCGAAACACACGCAACGCTTCAGGCGTTTTTAAACCGCGCTTCTTCCTGTAGCCGCAGCACCCGGCGCTGCACCTTGCCGGTAGTGGTCATGGGCAGCGCGTCAATGAATTCGATCTCCTTGGGGTACTCGTAGGGCGCCAGCATGGCTTTGACGTGGGCCTGCAGTTCCTTCACGATTTTTTTATCAAATTGACCTGTCGCGCCCGCCAGTCTTGCGCGAGCTGCCATCAAATCAGGAGCAAGGACAACATAGGCCTTGACCAGCGCGCCGCGCTCCTTGTCCGGCTTTGGCACCACGGCGGCGTTGGCCACCGCCCGGTGCTTGACCAGGCAGTTCTCGATTTCGCCCGGCCCGATGCGGTAGCCGGCCGCCTTGAAGATGTCGTCGGCGCGGCCCTCGTACCAGAGGTAGCCGTCGGCATCAACCCGCGCCAGGTCGCCGGTACGGCACCAGTCGCCGGTGTATTTGGCCTGCGTGGCGGCCTCGTTCTTCCAGTAGCCCAGAAAGAAAATCGGGTCCGGGTCGCCGTGAACGTCAAAACGGTTCACCGCCACGTCGCCCGCCACACCCACCGCGCATTCATGGCCCGCGTCGTCGATCACCGCCACCCGGTGGCCGGGGTAGGCCTTGCCCATGCTGCCCGGCTTGGCCGGCCAGCCTATTACCGAAGAAAGCGGCAGCGGACTACCGGCGGCATGTGTGGTGGAGCGCGCGGGGGTACTCTCTTCACCAGCCGGGGCCGCGGAACCGGCTCTGCCGGGCCGCAGGCGCAGCGCCCCCTCGGGGGGCAGCGAACCACACGAAGTGGGGAGCGTGGGGGCACAGTTCCCGACCACATAGTTGATCTCGGTCTGGCCAAACATCTCGTTCACCGTCACGCCGAGTTGCTGCTGGCAGTAGTCGAACACCGCGTCGCCAACGGCTTCGCCCGCGCTCATCAGGCCCTGCAGCTTGATCGTGAACCACTCACCCGGCAGCGGAAAGGCTTTCATCATGGCCTTGAGCGCGGTCGGGAACAAAAAGCTGTGCGTCACGCCATGCTGCTCCATCAGGCTGAAGGCCAGCTCCGGGCTGAAGCGGCCGTTGAAGGCCACGATCGGCCGGCCAAAATACAGCGTGGGCAGCAACGCATCCATCAGCCCGCCGGTCCAGGCCCAGTCGGCCGGCGACCAGAACACGGCGTCGGATGCGGCGTTGGCCTGGCCATCAAAGCCAAACCAGTTCTGGCTGCAGACAAAGCCCGGCAGGTTGCCCACCAGCGCCCGATGCGCCAGCAGCGCCCCCTTGGGCGGGCCGGTGGTGCCGCTGGTATAGATCAATATCGCCGCCTCGTCGGCCTTGGTCTTGACGGCTGTAAAGGCGCGCTTGTGGGCCGCCAGCGCGGGGGCATAGTCCACATCGCCCTGCCCCGCCGCGCTGCCGGCTGCCACCACCGTGCGCAGCGCCGGGCATTGGGCGCGCACCGCCTGCATGCTGGCAATGGTGCTTTCGTCGCAAATAGCCAACACTGCCGCACTGTCCTGCAGCCGGAACGCCAGCGCCTCGGGGCCAAACAGCATGGACAGCGGCATCGCCACCGCCCCCATCTGGAACACCGCCATGTAGGCCACGGCCGTTTCAAAGCGCTGCGGCATCACGATGGCCACGCGATCCCCGCGCTGCACGCCCAACCCGGCCAGCACGTGGCTCAGCGCATCAGCCGCCCGCTGCAGCTCTACATAGGTATGAAAAGTGTCTTTAGCCCCTTTTTCCCCGACGGAATGGGTTTTAAGAGCTACTCTTTTAGTAGCGCGTTGCTTGCCCTTTTCAGCCCGCGCCCATCGGCTGCAGCAAACTTCCGCGATGTTGAAACAGGCATCGACCTGCCAGCGAAAGCCGCTGTGCAGCGCCGCATAGTGGTCCGGCGTTTTGGTAGGGCCGGTGTTGTTTGTGTCCCTGTTTTGACTGCGCTTCAACTTGTGTCTCCTTATGATCAGCCCACAATGTACAAAGAAATACGATCATCCCGCAGCGAGTTTGTCCCTATACGGGGACTCAGCTACCACATTCAGCACTGGGGCGGCACTGCCAACCCGGCCTTGCCACCGCTGGTCCTGGTGCATGGCTGGATGGACGTGGCGGCGTCCTACCAGTTCATGGTCGACGCCTTGCCGGACGCGTTCACGCAGGGCCGGACCATCATTGCCCCAGACTGGCGCGGCTTTGGCCTGACCAGCACCGCCGATGCCGACCACTACTGGTTTGCCGACTACCTGGCCGACCTCGACTTCTTGCTGGACCACTATGCCCCCGGCCAGGCCGTCGATCTGGTGGGCCACAGTATGGGCGGCAATGTCGCCATGCTGTACGCCGGCGTGCGGCCCGAGCGCATCAGGAAGCTGGTCAACCTCGAAGGCTTTGGCATGCCCGCCAGCCAGCCCAGCCAGGCGCCTGCGCGCTATGCCCAGTGGATGGACGAGCTCAAGGGACTGCAGCGCGGCGACCTGGACCTCAAGGCCTACGACGACGTGGGCGGCGTGGCCCGCCGGCTCATGAAAACCAACCCCCGCCTGCCGGCCGACAAAGCCCAGTGGCTGGCCAGCCACTGGGCCCGCCCCAACGCCAGCGGCCAGTGGGAAATCCTGGGTGCGCCGGCCCACAAGATCACCAGCGCCCAGTTGTACCGCCTGGACGAAGTGCTGGAAATCTACCAGCGCATCAGCGCACCCGTGCTGGCGATTGAGGCGTCCGACGACTCGATGGGGCTGTGGTGGAAAGGCAAGTATTCGCTGGTTGAATACCATGAGCGCCTGAAACAGGTGCCCGACGCGCGGGTGGCCGTGGTACAGGATGCCGGCCACATGCTGCACCACGACCAGCCCACGCAACTGGCCAGGCTGATCGCCGACTTCCTGGGCTGACCGCCCGACCAGCCGCTTCAAGCGTCGCCAACAAGGCGCTGAGGGCCAATAGTGCACACTCAAGCCTTTTTGCAACGCCCCAAGCGCCAATTACCATGTCCAGCACAGACCCGCTCCATCAGGAAAACTTTCGCCGTATCCTGACCCGAAACATCGGTTTGCCGCTGGGTGTGGGAGCGCTCAGTGCGGCCGTTTTTGTCGGCCTGATCTTCTACCTGCTGGCAGCGCTGGGCAGCGTCGAGCACACCGAACGCGCCATCAGCAACGCCAACCAGATCGCCAAGCTGGGCGCCAACATGGAAGCCAGCCTGTACGGCTACCTGGTCACCGGCGAAGAATCGCTGCTGCAGCCGTTTGAAATCGGCAAACCGCGCATTGCCGCCGAAACCGCGACGCTGGCCGAACTGGTCAACGACAACCCGGTCCAGGTCAGCCGGCTCAGGCGCATCGACGCACTGCAGGATCAGTGGAATGTCTTTGCGCAAAACATTGTGGATTTGCGGCGCAAGGACATGGACTACCAGGCGCCGGTGCGCTCGGCCGGCGGCAAAAGCCTGACCGACGAGATCCGGCGCGAGTTTGCCAGCTTCATCAGCACTGAAGAGCGGCTGCTTCAAGAGCGCAACGGGCAGGCTAGAGGCAACACCTCCTGGGGCATGGCCGCTTACCTGCTGTTCAGCCTGGGCCTGAGCGGCCTGCTGGCCCTGCTGGGCCACCGGGAACTGCAGCGCCTGTCCACCACCTATGCCGAGACGCTGCAGCAGAAAACCGACACCGCCAAGCTGCTGCAGGAGCAGTCGTGGCTGCGCACGGGGCAGCGCCAGCTGGCAGAGCACACGATTGGCCAGCACGCGCTTGAGTCGCTCGGGCTCAGCGTGCTGGAATTTATGGCGCGCTACCAGGATGTGGCCGTGGCGGCCCTGTACGTGCGCGAGGGCACAGGCCAGTTGCGGCGCGTGGCCGCCTATGGCTTCAGCCAGGGCAGCCCATCCCAGACGCAGTCGTTTGGCATCGCCGAAGGCCTGGTCGGCCAGGCCGCCCTTGAAAACCGGATGCTGCACCTGCACGACCTGCCAGACCACTACCTCAAAGTCACCTCGGGCCTGGGCCAGGGCACGCCGTCCCATTTGCTACTGGTGCCGGTGCACCATGACGGGCAGGTCAACGGCGTGGTCGAACTCGGCTTCATGCGCCCGCTGCTGCCGCGCGACACCGAGTTTGTGCAGATGATTGCCGGCAACATCGGCAACTCCCTTCACGCCGCGCTGTACCGCCGGCAGTTGCAGGACGTGCTGGCGCAAACCCAGCGCCTCAACAAAGACCTGCAGTCGCAGCAGGAAGAACTGCGTGCCGCCAACGAAGAGCTGGAAGAAAAATCGCGCGTCCTCAGGGAATACCAGGTCAGCCTTGAAAACCAGCAGGCCGAAATGGAGCAAACCAACCAGCAGCTGTCTGAAACGGCCTTGTCGCTGGACCAGAAAAACAGCGCGCTCAGCCAGGCGCAAGTGCTGCTGGAGGAGCGCGCCGAAGAACTGAGCCGGGCCAGCCGCTACAAGTCCGAGTTTCTGGCCAACATGTCGCACGAGTTGCGCACGCCGCTCAACAGCGCGCTGATCCTGTCCAAGCTGCTGTCTGACAACCCCACCGGCAACCTCAACGCGGAGCAAGTCAAGTTCGCGCAGTCGATCTATTCGGCCGGCAATGACCTGCTCAACCTGATCAACGACATTCTGGACATCTCCAAGGTAGAAGCCGGCAAGCTGGAACTGGCGCCCGAACGCATCGCGATTGACGAGCTGGTGGATGTGCTCAAGAGAACGTTTGAGCCCATGGCCGACCAGAAGAAACTGGCATTTGACGTCAGCGTGGCGCCGGGCACACCGCTGTCGCTGGTGAGCGACCGCCAGCGGGTCGAGCAGATCCTGAAAAACCTGCTGTCCAACGCGATCAAGTTCACCTCGGCCGGCCAAGTCAGCGTCACCGTGTCACCGCAGCCTGAAGGCATGATCTCCTTCGTCGTGCGCGACTCCGGCATCGGCATTCGGGCCGACCACCAGCAGGCAATTTTCGAGGCTTTCCACCAGGCCGACGGCACTACCAGCCGGCGCTATGGCGGCACCGGCCTGGGCCTGTCGATCTCGCGCGACCTGGTGGCGCTGCTGGGCGGCACCATCACCGTGGACAGCCGCGAGGGCCAGGGCAGCGCCTTCACGCTGCGGCTGCCCGGCCACTGGGCCCCGGCGGCGGGTCAGAGCAAGGCGTCCACGCCTTTGCGCCGGCCGGCACCGCTGGCGCGCGCGGTCACGGCTGCGCCCGTGCCGGTTTTTGCCGACGACCGTTACCGGCCCCACAGCGCGCGCCTGGTGCTGGTGATTGAAGACGACGCCGGTTTTGCGCAAATCCTGTATGACCTGGCCCATGAGCTGAAGTACAGCTGCCTGGTCGCCCACAGCGCCGCAGACGGCCTGGCCCTGGCCACGCAGTTCCTGCCGGCCGCGATTTTGCTCGACATGGGCCTGCCCGACCACCCCGGCCTGCAGGTGCTGCAATGGCTCAAGGATGATCCCAAGACGCGGCATATTCCCGTGCATGTGGTGTCGGCCGACGATAGCAAGGAGGCGGCCCTGCAGATGGGCGCGATCGACTACGCCCTCAAGCCCGCCACACGCGAGCAGCTCAAGGCCGTGTTCAAAAAGCTCGAAGCCCGGCAACTGCAAAAAGTCAAGCGGGTGCTGCTGGTCGAAGACGACGCCTTGCAGCGCGCCAGCGTGTCGCGGCTGATCGGCGACGACGACGTGCAGATCACCGCCGTCGCCACGGGCGAGGAAGCGCTGGCCTTGCTGGCCGACACTATTTTCGACTGCATGATCGTCGACCTGACGCTGCCTGACATGCAGGGCGACGAGTTGCTCAGGCGCATGTCGACCTCAGGCATGACCGCCGTTCCGCCCGTCATTGTCTACACCGGGCGCACCCTGAGCCGCCAGGAAGAAGCCGACCTGCTGCAGTACGCGCACGCCATCATCATCAAGGGCGCGCGCTCGCCCGAGCGCCTGCTCGACGAAGTCACCCTGTTCCTGCACAAAGTAGAAGCCGAACTGACCGCGCAGCGCCAGACCGTGCTGCAGACCTCGCAAAGCCGGGACGTGGTCTTTAAAGGACGCAAGGTGCTGCTGGTCGACGATGACGTGCGCAACATCTTTGCCCTGACCAGCGCCCTGGAGCAAAAAGGCATGCTGGTGGAAGTGGGCCGCAACGGCTTTGAGGCCCTGAGCCAGCTCGACAAGGTCAGCGGCATTGACCTGGTGCTGATGGACATCATGATGCCCGGCATGGACGGGCTTGAAGCCACGCGCCGCATCCGCACCGACCCGCGCTTTCAGAAACTGCCCATCATTGCCGTCACCGCCAAAGCCATGAAGGACGACCAGGCGCAATGCCTGAGTGCCGGTGCGAGCGACTACCTGGCCAAGCCCATCGATCTTGAGCGCCTGTTCGCACTGATCCGGGTGTGGATGCCGAAGGCGGAGCAGGCCTGAACATGCCGTCAAGAACCGGCCGCACAGGACCCGCGCACAGCGCGGGGAACCCCATGGAGCGCAGCATCAGCGAAGCCGAGTTGCGCGCGTTGATGGAGGCGATCTACCGCACCTACAGCTACGATTTCCGCAACTACACGGGCGCGTCGCAAAAACGCCGGGTGCTGCAGGCCATGGCAAGCTTTGAATGCCCGACGGTCGCGGCGCTGCAGGCTGGCGTGGTCAAAGACCCCACGCTGTTCATGCAACTGCTGCAGTACCTGACCATTCCGGTCAGCGACATGTTTCGAGACCCCACGTTCTTCAAGGCGCTGCGCGAGCAGGTCGTGCCGGTGCTGCGCACCTATCCGTCCCTGAAAATCTGGATTGCCGGCTGCAGCACCGGCGAGGAGGTCTACTCGCTGGCCATCTTGCTGCGAGAAGAAGGCCTGCTTGAACGCAGCCTGATTTACGCCACCGACATCAACGCGCGCGCGCTGGACAAGGCCCGCCAGGGCATCTTCCCCGCAGCGGGCCTGCAGGGCTACACCGCCAATTACCAGAAGGCCGGCGGCAAACAGGCGCTATGTGACTACTACACGGCCGCTTACGACGCCGTGATCTTTGACAAAACGCTGACCGACAACATCACCTTTGCAGACCACAGCCTGGCCACCGACAGCGTTTTTTCAGAAACCCAGCTGGTGCTGTGCCGCAACGTGCTGATCTACTTCAACAAGAGCTTGCAAGACCGGGCGCTGGGGCTGTTTCACGAGTCGCTGAGCCACCGCGGCTTTCTGGGCCTGGGCAGCAAGGAAAGCATTGACTTTTCAGGCTACGCCAGCCACTTCGAGCCGCTGGACAAACCCGAGCGGATTTTTCGCAAATGCCAGCCGCTGCAGCCCTGAGCCCGCGCATGCCCGCCGCACCCGCGCGCCGCATCGAAGCCATCGTGATCGGCGCGTCGGCCGGCGGCGTGCATGCCTTGCTGGCCCTGTTGTCAGGGCTGCCGGCCGGCTTTCGGCTGCCGATTGTGGCCGTACTGCATTTACCCGAGGACCGGGACAGCCTGCTGGTCGACATTTTCCGGAACCGGCTGCAGATGGCGGTGCGCGAGGCGGCCGACAAGGAAAGTATTGCGCCGGGCACGCTGTATTTTGCCGGGCCTGGCTACCACTTGTCGGTGGAAATGGACCGGTCATTTTCCTTGAGCTGCGAGCCGCCGGTGGAATATGCGCGCCCCTCGATTGACGTGCTGATGGCATCTGCGGCCGACGCCTACGGCGCCCACCTCGCCGGCATTTTGCTCACAGGCGCCAATTTTGACGGCGCTGCGGGACTGGCTAAAATACGCCGGCACGGCGGCCTGACGGTGGTGCAAGACCCGGCTGAAGCACAGGCCCCGACCCTGCCCGAAGCGGCGATTCGCACGCTGCGCCCCGATTTGATTCTCACGCTGGACAGCATTAAAGAGCTGCTCCTTACCCTGGATGGAAATTCATGCTGATCACCGACCTCCCCCAAGCCAAGCTCCTGATCGTGGACGACCTGCCCGAGAACCTGCTGGCACTGGAAGCGCTGATTCGCCAGCCCGACCGGATCGTTTTTCAGGCCTCCAGTGGCGAAGAGGCGCTGGCGCTGCTGCTGGAGCATGAATTCGCGCTGGCGATCCTGGACGTGCAAATGCCCGGCATGAACGGCTTCGAGTTGGCCGAGCTGATGCGCGGCACCGAGAAAACCCGCCACATCCCCATCGTTTTTGTCACCGCCGCCGGCAAGGAGTCCAACTACGCCTTCAAGGGTTATGAAACCGGCGCCGTCGACTTCCTGTACAAGCCGCTGGACATCAATGCCGTCAGGGGCAAGGTCAATGTGTTCATAGAGCTGTTTCGCCACCGCCAGCAAATCCAGCGACAGGTTCAGGCGCTCGAAAAAAGCCGCCAGGCGCAAGAGCTGCTGGTGCAGCAACTCCAGAGCACCCAGGGCGAGTTGCAAAACGCCGTCCGCATGCGCGATGACTTCATGTCCATGGTCGCCAACGAACTGCTGACGCCGCTCAACACCCTGTTTTTGCAGGTGCAACTGCGCAAGACCGAACTTGACGCGGGCAACACCGGCCTTTTTACCGAGGCCTACCTGAAAAAAATGGTGGGCAGCGACGAGCGCCAGGTCCAGAGCATGGTCGGGCTGATCGA
>JAUSDK010000177.1 GCA_030650875.1 Polaromonas sp. | reverse complement strand
CCCACGGCCTGCTGTACGCGCTGTTTTTTGCCGTGCCCCTGATCGGCTGGGCCTACAGTTCGGCGGCCGGTTTCTCCATCGTGCTGTTTGGCGTGCTGCCGCTGCCCGACTTTGTGCCGGTCGACAAGGCCCTGGCCGCGCAGATCAAGCCCTGGCACGAGTGGTCGGCCTTCGCGCTGGCCGGGCTGGTGCTGCTGCATGTAGCGGCTGCGCTCAAGCACCACTGGGTGGACAGGGACGGCCTGCTCCAGCGCATGCTGCCCGGTCGCCGTTGAGGCCGCCTCACGCATCTGCATCTTTGTCACCTACGTAACTACAACAAATGAACACTATTTACTCTGCCCTGCGCGCTGCCAGCCTGGTGATGGCCGGCGCACTCCTTGCCGTGTCCGCCCAAGCGCAGCAAAAGCTGGTTCCGGCGCAAAGCGAAATTGCCTTTGCCAGCAAGCAAATGGGCGTGTCGGTCGACGGTCACTTCAAGAGGTTTGATGCGCAAATCGCCTTTGACCCGGCCAAACCCGAAGCCAGCAAGATCGCCTTTGCCATCGACATGGGCAGCGCCACGCTGGGCGCGCCCGAGTCCGATGCCGAACTGCCCAAGCCCAACTGGTTCAACGTCCCCAGGTTCCCCCAGGCCACGTTCCAGTCCGGCGCCGTCAAAAAGCTCAGTACGGGCAAGTACGAGGTGGCCGGCAAGCTGAGCATCAAGGGCCAGGTGCGCGATATCGTAGTGCCCGTGGCCCTGAGCCAGGCCGGCGCCGTCACCACCGCCATCGGTGCTTTTGCCATCAAGCGTCTGGCCTTCAAGATCGGCGAAAACGAGTGGGCCGACACCTCCATGGTGGCCGACGACGTGCAAGTCAAATTCAAGCTCGCGCTGACCGGCGTGGGCAAATTCTGAATATTTTTTTTAACCCTTTCCTGGAACAACACCCATGCGTAAATCAATTTTGACCCTGGTCGCCACGGCCACCTTGCTCGCCAGCGCGGCCCATGCACAAACCGCCACCTTTGCGATCGACCCGACGCATACCTTCGCCACGTTCGAAATCAGCCACTTCGGCACCAGCACCAACCGCGGCCGCTTCGACAAAAAAGAAGGCTCGGTGCAACTGGACCGCGCCGCCAGGACCGGCAAGGTCGAGGTCACGATTGACACCACCTCCGTCAACACTGGCACCGCCGCGTTTGACAAGCACCTGCAAAGCCCCGACCTGTTTGACGCCGCCAAGCACCCCAAGATCAAGTTCGTTTCCGACAAGTTCAGCTTCAACGGAGACAAGGTCTCTGAAGTCACCGGGAAGCTGACCCTGCTAGGAAAAACCCTGCCCGTCACGCTCAAAGCCAACCAGTTCAACTGCTACACCAGCCCCATGCTCAAGCGCGAAGTGTGCGGCGGCGACTTTGAA
>JAUSDK010000165.1 GCA_030650875.1 Polaromonas sp. | reverse complement strand
ATCACCGTGCTGGCGGTGGACAAGACCGGCACGCTGACCCTGAACCGCATGGCCGTGGCCGAACTGGCGGCGGCCGACGCGCATTTCACGCCCGACACCGCCACCGAGCTGCCAGAGTCCTTTCACCTGCTGACAGAATTTGCGATGCTGGCCACGCCGGGCGATCCGTTTGACCCAATGGAAAAGGCGATCCAGCAGTTTGGCCACCACTGGCTGGCGGGCACCGAGCATGTGCACGACGGCCGGGTGCCGGCGTTCGAATACGCGCTGTCGGGCGAAATCCTGGCCATGACGCGGGTGTTTGCCAGCGCCGATCCGTCGCAGTTTTTGCTGGCCACCAAGGGCGCACCCGAAGCCGTGGCCGACCTGTGCCACTTGGGCGCCCTGCAGCGGGAAGCGATACAGGGCCAGGTGGCCGCCATGGCCGCGCACGGCCTGCGCGTGCTGGGCGTGGCGCGGGGGCGCTGGACCGGGGCAGCGCCCGGCCCTGATGCCGCACCGCCCTGGCCGCACAGCCAGCACGCCTTTGACTTTGAATTCCTCGGCCTGGTCGGCCTGGCCGACCCGCCGCGCCCGGAAGTGCCCGCCGCGCTGGCCGAATGCCGGCAGGCCGGCGTGCGCGTGATCATGATGACCGGCGACCACCCCGCCACGGCCCGCGCCATTGCGCGCCAGGTCGGCCTGTCCGAGCGGCCCGAGGTCATCACCGGGCCGGAAATCGCTTCGCTCGATGACGCAGCGCTGGGTGCGCGGCTCAAGCAGGTCGACCTGTGCGCCCGCCTGCAGCCGGCGCACAAACTGCGCCTGGTGCAGCTGCTGCGCGCCAGCGGCGAGGTGGTGGCCATGACGGGCGATGGCGTCAACGACGCACCGGCACTCAAGGCCGCCGACGTCGGCATTGCCATGGGCGAGCGCGGCACCGACGTGGCGCGTGAAGCCGCCGCGCTGGTGCTGCTGGACGACAGCTTTGCCCGCATCGTGGCTGCCATCCGGCAGGGCCGGCGCATTGACGCCAACATCCGCAAGGCCACGCGCTTTGTATTTGCCGTGCACGTGCCCATCATCGCGCTGGCGCTGGTGCCCACGCTGCTGCAATGGCCGGTCCTGCTGCTGCCGGTGCACATCGTGCTGCTGGAGCTGCTGATTGACCCGGCCTGCTCCATCGTTTTCGAGGCCGAACCCGAGGACCGCGACCTGATGGCGCGGCCACCGCGCCCGGTGGCGGACTCGCCGTTTGCCGCCGCCGTGCTGGGCTACTCGGTGCTGCAGGGCCTGGGCATTGCCGCCGTGCTGCTGGCCGGGCAGGCCTGGCTGGCCGGACAAGGCTGGCGGGTGGCAGAGGGGCGCAGCGTGGTCTTTGGCACGCTGGTGCTCAGTGTGCTGCTGCTGATCCTGGCCAACCGCGACCTGACACGGCCGGCACTCAGGAGCATGACCGCCGCCAACCCCTGGCTGTGGCGCATGGCCGCGGCCGCGCTGCTGCTGCTGGCGGCCGTGCTGGGCCTGCCGTGGCTGCGCCAGCTGATGGGATTGGCGCTGCCCGGCGCGGCCGGGCTGGCCGTGGCCGCGCTGCTGCTGGCGCTCTGCGCCCTGTGGCTGGAGCTGGTGCGGCGCGTCGGACACCGGCCGCCAGCCCGACGCGCGGGCGGATGAGGCGCAGCAGCGTGCTTACACTGACCGACAAACCATTGACCATTGACCCATGAAAACCTGCATGACCGCCACACCCACGATGAAACCAGCCCACCGCGAAAGCGCCCGCCCATGAGCGCCGCGCACGACCATGGCCACAGCCATGCGCCGGCCAGCTTCAACCGCGCCTTTGCCATCGGCATTGCGCTGAACCTGGCGTTTGTCGCCATCGAGGCCTGGTATGGCTGGAAGATCAATTCGCTGGCGCTGCTGGCCGACGCCGGCCACAACCTGAGCGACGTGGCCGGCCTGGTGCTGGCCTGGGGCGGCGCGCTGGCCGGCAGGCTGCGGCCCGACGCCCGCCACACCTATGGCTGGCAGCGGGCCTCGATTCTGGCGGCCTTTGTCAACGCCTTGCTGCTGCTGGTGGCCATGGGTTCGCTGGCCTGGGAAGCGGTCGCCCGCCTGGGCACGCCCGAAGCCACCGAAGGCTGGACCATCATGGCCGTGGCCGGCGTGGGCATTGTGGTCAACACCGCCACGGCGCTGCTGTTCATGCGCGGGCGCAAAGGCGACCTGAACATTCGCGGCGCTTTCTTGCACATGGCCGCCGACGCGCTGGTGTCGCTGGGCGTGGTGATAGGCGGCGCGCTGTACCTTTGGCAAGGCTGGGCCTGGATAGACCCGGTCATGAGCCTGGCGATTGCGGTGGTGATTGTGCTGGGCACCTGGAGCCTGTTCCGGCAGTCGCTGCACCTGCTGTTTGACGGTGTGCCCGAAAGCGTGGACCTGGCGGCGGTGCGCACGCTGCTGATGGCGTTGCCGGGCGTTGCAGGCGTGCACGACCTGCATGTCTGGGCCATGGGCACGTCGGAAACAGCACTGACGGCGCACCTGGTGCTGGCGGACCCGGCAACGAACGCCGATGCGCTGATGCATGAAGCCGAGCACGAACTGCACGAACACTTTGAGATCCGCCACGTCACGCTGCAGCTGGAGTCGCCGGCCTTTGCCCTGCAGTGCAGGCTGCGCACTGGCGCCGGCTGCAGCTGATCGGTTGAGCGGTTGAGGGCGCTGCGGCGCCCGTTTTCAGGCCATCGATTCACCCTTTGATGTAGCGCAACGGCGGCCTGCCCGCCGGCTGTCCCAATAGAACCAGGCGGAACGGCATCCGGCCGATGCCCTCATTTCAAGGAGACAGACCATGCCCAACATCGACATCGTGCTGTGCCACCCCCTGCGCACCGCCATTGGCACCTACGGCGGCAGCCTGAAGGACGTGCCTGCGCCCGACCTGGGCGCCACGGTGATTCGCGAGACGCTCAAGCGCTCGGGGCTCTCGTCCGACAAGGTGCAGACCCTGGTCATGGGCAACGTGATCCAGGCCGGCGTGAAGATGAACCCGGCGCGCCAGGCCGGCATCGCCGCCGGATTGCCGGTGGACGTGCCCGCACTGACCGTGAACCGCGTCTGCGGCTCGGGCGCGCAGGGCATCGTCAGCGCGGCGCTGGAAATCTGGTCCGGCATGATCGACTGCGCCATTGGCGGCGGCATGGAAAACATGGACCGCGCGCCCTACCTGCTGCCGCAAGGCCGCTGGGGCGCACGCATGGGCGACGTGACGCTGTTCGACAGCATGCTCTACGACGGCCTGAACGACGCCTTCAGCGGCCAGCATTCCGGCTGGCACACGGAAGACCTGGTGACGCAGCGCGCCATCTCGCGGCACGACCAGGACGGCTGGGCGCTGCGTTCGCAGCAGCGTTTTGCGGCAGCGCAGGCGGCCGGCAAGTTCGAGGCGGAAATTGCCGCGGTGGACGTGCCGGGGCGCAAAGGCCCCGCGGTCTTCAGCCAGGACGAGCACAACCGGCCCGACACCAGCGCCGAATCACTCGCCAGGCTCAAACCGGCCTTTCGCAAGGAAGGCACGATTACCGCCGGCAGCGCACCGGGCCTGAACTCGGGCGCCGCCGCCATGGTGGTGGCCGGCAGGCCATGGGCCGAGAAAAATAAACTCCAGCCGATGGCGCGCCTGGTGTCGTACGGCGTCGGCGCGGTGGAGCCAGGCCTGTTCGGACTGGGGCCCGTGCCCGCCGTGCGCCAGGCGCTGGCGCGCGCCGGCTGGAGCGTGGCCGACGTGCAGCGGGTAGAAATCAACGAGGCCTTTGCCGCCATCACGCTGGCCTGCCTGCGCGAACTCGGTTTTGCCGAAGAAATTGTCAACGTGGAAGGCGGCGCCATTGCGCACGGCCACCCGATAGGCGCCAGCGGCGCGGTGCTGGCCACGCGGCTGATACATTCGATGCAGCGCGATGGCCTCAAGCGCGGTGTCGTCACGCTGTGCATTGGCGGCGGCCAGGGCATTGCGCTGGCGCTTGAACTACTTTAAGGACCCCTCATGGACCAACCGATTCACCGCTTTAGCGAGCTGTTTGCCCAGCTGGGCCTACCTGCCGACGCGCCCGCCATTGCGCAGTTCATCGCCGCGCATGCGCCGCTGGCGGCAGATATCGACCTGCCCGACGCGCCGTTCTGGACACCGGCGCAGTCGGCTTTTTTGCGGGAAGAAAAGCTTGAAGATGCCGACTGGGCCGAGCTGGTCGACCAGTTGAGCCTGGCGCTTCGCCAGCCCGGCCCGGGCGCCTAGCCCACCACCTTTTCAGCCGCTGGCCTCAACCGGCCGCGCGCGGCTTGACCAGCGCCGCCGCCTCCTTGGCCCGCGCCCGCGCCACGTCCAGCGCGGCGTCAAACGCCAGCGCCACGCCCATGCGGCGCTTGGTAAAACTCTCGGGCTTGCCGAACAGGCGAATGTCGGTATTGGGCACGCGCAGCGCCTCGGCCACGCCGTCAAACACAATGCCCACCGCATCGACGCCGCCATAAATCACGGCGCTGGCACCCGGGCTCTTGAGCGTGGTGTTGACTGGCAAGCCCAGAATGGCGCGCGCGTGCAGTTCAAACTGGCTTTGCCACTGCGTCGCCATGGTCACCATGCCGGTGTCGTGCGGGCGCGGGCTCACTTCGCTGAACCAGACGTCGTTGCCCTTGACGAACAGCTCCACGCCAAACACGCCCTGCCCGCCCAGGTTGTCGGTCACGGCCTTGGCGATATCGCGGCTTTTTTGCAGGGCGGGCGGCTGCATCGGGTGCGGCTGCCAGCTTTCCACGTAGTCGCCATTGACCTGGACGTGGCCAATCGGGTCGCAAAAATGCGTTTCAACCTGGCCATCGGCCCCCAGCGCGCGCACCGTGAGCTGGGTGATCTCGTAGTCAAAGTCAATAAAGCCTTCAACGATGACGCGGCCGTGGCTGACGCGGCCGCCGGCCATGGCGTGGTCCCAGGCGGCTTGCACGTCGCCCGCTGCGGCAATCTTGCTCTGGCCCTTGCCCGACGAGCTCATCACCGGCTTGACGATGCAGGGATAGCCAATTTTGGAATCAATCGCCGCCTGCAGCTCGGCCAGCGAATCGCAAAACACATAGGGGCTGGTCGGCAGGCCCAGCGTTTCGGCGGCCAGGCGGCGAATGCCTTCGCGGTCCATGGTCAGGCGGGCGGCCCGGGCCGTGGGAATCACGCGCACCGTGCCGGCGTCTTCCAGTTCTTCCAGCATGGCGGTGGCAATGGCCTCGATCTCGGGCACGACCAGGTCGGGCTTTTCGCGCTCGATCAGCGCTTTGAGCTGCGCCGGGTCGCTCATGGTGATGGTGCGCGCATGGTGCGCCACCTGCTGGCCGGGCGCGTGGTCATAGCGGTCGACGGCAATGGTTTCCACGCCCAGGCGCTGCAGCGCAATCAGCACCTCCTTGCCCAGCTCGCCCGAACCGAGCAGCATGACTTTGGTGGCGTGGGGTGACAAAGGAGTTCCGATGGTGGTCATAAACGGTGGAAAAATTAGAAATGAATGGCAATAAGACCGCAAGGGTCCCGGCGGCATGAGGCGCATGCTCACGACCGCCTACTTTACTGCAAGCCTTCGCCGCCGTCCGGCCAAACCATTGCCGGCGACCCGAAGATCCCTTTTGGTTGACAATCATTCTCACTGGCAACCCTGCCCATCCGCCCGCCCCGGGCCCGACAGAAAGCGCCCCATGCCCCAAACCGCCGCCGCACCGACCCCTGACAACGCCCCGCGCAAGCGCCGCCCGCCACGCCGCGTGCAGGTCAGCCGCGTGCAGGTGCTGAGCCCCGCCATGCGCCGCATCACGTTCACCGGCGCCGAGCTGGAAGGCTTTGCCGTCAACGACCCGGCCAGCTACATGAAGCTGATCTTCCCCGAACCCGGCCAGACCGAGCCAACCCGCCCGCTGCCCGACGGCCCGCGCGCCAAGACCATGCGCACCTACACCCCGCTGGCGGTGCGCCCCGAGGCACAGGAAGTCGATGTCGATTTTGTGCTGCACGGCGAAGGCCCGGCCTCGACCTGGGCGGCGCAGGCGCACATCGGGCAGGTGCTGTTCCTGATGGGCCCCGGCCCGGGCTACGCGCTGCCGCTGCAGGCCACCGCGCACCTGCTGGTGGGCGACGACAGCGCGCTGCCCGCCTTTGAAACCATTCTGGCCCGCCTGCCCGCCACGGCGCGCGTGCGCGTGCTGGTGGAAGTGACCAGCGCCGCCGAGCAGCGCACCCTGGCCAGCCCCGCGCAGCTGGATGTGCAGTGGGTCGTTCGCGGCCCAGACAACCACCGCGCCGGCCAGGCCCTGGAAGCGGCCCTGCGCCAGGCCGGCCCGTTTGCGGACGACGCCATTTACCTCGCCTGCGAAGCGGGCGCCATGCGCCGCCTGCGCCAGCTGCTAACCGACGAGCTGGGCGTGGTCCGCAGCCAGATCGTGGGCCGTGGCTACTGGAAACTCAGCACCGTGAACCACCCTGACCATGACTACGGCGACGACGCCTGAAAAGTGCGCGGGCACAATACCGGAATGAGCCCGCCCCTTTTTGAAGTTTCCAACCTGAGCAAGCGCTACGGCAGCAACACCGTGGTCGATAACCTAAGTTTTTCGATAGCGCCGGGCGAATGCCTGGGCGTGATTGGCCCCAACGGCGCCGGAAAAACCACCACCATCCGCATGTGCCTGGGGCTGACCACGCCGGACGCCGGGCGCATTTCGTATTTCCCCCCCGGTGCTGCGGCGACCGCGCTGCACATGCCGCAAGACGCGCTGGCCATCAAGGCGCAGCTGGGCATCGTGAGCCAGTTCGACAGCCTGGACCCGGACTTTTCATGCGCTGAAAACCTGCTGGTGTTTGGCCGCTATTTCGGCATGAAGGACGCCGTGATCAAGGCCCGCATCCCCGAGTTGCTGGAGTTTGCGTCGCTGACCCACAAGGCCAACGCCAAGCTCAGCGAGCTGTCGGGCGGCATGAAGCGGCGCCTGAGCCTGGCGCGCGCCCTCGTCAACGACCCGCAACTGCTGCTGCTCGACGAACCGACCACCGGCCTCGATCCGCAGGCCCGCCACCTGATGTGGGAACGGCTGCAGCGGCTGGTGCAGCAGGGAAAATCGATCTTGCTGACGACCCACTTCATGGACGAAGCCGAGCGCCTGTGCGACCGGCTGCTAGTGCTGGACCATGGCCAGAAAATGACCGAAGGCGCGCCACGCGACCTGATTGCCGGCAACCTGGAACCCGACGTGATCGAGGTGTACGGCGAGGGCGCGCTGGCGCTGATGGACTCGCCCATCCGGGCGCTGGCCGCGCGCACCGAAGTCAGCGGCGAAACCGTGTTTTTCTACACCCACGCGGCCAAGCCGCTGCTGGCCGCCCTGGCCGACCACCCGCAGCTGCGCAC
>JAUSDK010000163.1 GCA_030650875.1 Polaromonas sp. | reverse complement strand
TGGGTCACGTGCACGTCACGCACTTCAAAGCCGGCACGTTCGCGGGTCAAACCACCGGGGCCAAGGGCCGAAACACGGCGCTTGTGGGTGATTTCGGCCAGCGGGTTGGTCTGGTCCATGAACTGGGACAGCTGCGATGCGCCGAAGAATTCCTTCAGGGCCGCCGAAATCGGCTTGCTGTTGATCAGGTCGTGCGGCATCAGCGGCTCTTGCTCGGCCTGGCCCAGACGCTCTTTCACGGCTTTTTCAATCCGTGCTAAGCCGGTGCGGTACTGGTTTTCTGCGAGTTCGCCGACACAGCGCACGCGGCGGTTGCCGAGGTGGTCAATGTCATCGACCTGGCCGTTGCCGTTGCGCAGGTCCACCAGGATCTTGACCACGGCGAGGATGTCCTCGTTGGTCATGACCATGGGGCCGGTGGAGCTGTCGCGGCCAACGCGGGCGTTGAACTTCATGCGGCCCACGCGGGACAGATCGTAGGTGTCCGGGTTGTAGAACAGGCGCTGGAACAGGGCCTGGACGGCGTCTTCCGTCGGCGGCTCGCCGGGACGCATCATGCGGTAGATCGCCACCCGTGCGGCGAACTCGTCAGCCGTTTCATCGGCGCGCAGGGTTTGCGAAATGTACGCGCCCTGGTCGAGTTCGTTGGTGTACAGCACTTGCAGGTCACGCACGTCAGCCGTACGCAGCTTTTTAAGCAACAGTTCGGTCAACTCGTCGTTGGCCTTGGCGATGATTTCACCGGTGTCGGCGTCCACGATGTTCTTGGCGACCACGCGGCCGATCAGGAAATCTTCAGGGACGCTGATGGTGGTGGTGCCGCTTTGCTCCAACTCGCGGGTGTGGCGCGCGGTGATGCGCTTGTCTTTGGCGACCACGACCTTGCCTTCTTTGTCCGTGATGTCGAAACGGGCAACTTCGCCGCGCATGCGCTCGCCCACGAACTCCAGCTGTGCACCGCTGTCCATCAGGCGGAAGTTGTCAAAGACAAAGAAGTTGGCCAGGATGGATTCAGGGTTCAGGCCGATGGCCTTGAGCAAAATCGTGACCGGCATCTTGCGGCGACGGTCAACCCGGAAATACAGCACATCTTTCGGGTCGAACTCGAAGTCGAGCCAGGAACCGCGGTAAGGGATGATGCGCGCAGAAAACAGCAGCTTGCCCGAACTGTGGGTCTTGCCCTTGTCGTGTTCAAAAAACACGCCCGGCGAGCGGTGCAGCTGGGACACGATCACGCGCTCGGTGCCATTGATGACGAAAGAGCCCTTGTCGGTCATCAGCGGCACTTCGCCCATGTAGACCTCTTGCTCCTTGACTTCCTTGACGACCTTGGACTGCGACGTGGAGGACTCGCGGTCATAAATGATCAGCTGAACCTTGGCGCGCACGGCCGAGGAAAATGTCAAGCCGCGCGTCTGGCATTCCCGCACATCAAATGCAGGTTTGGCCAGGTTGTACTCAAGGAATTTCATCTCCACAAACCCGTTGTGCGAGACGATGGGGAAGGCGTTGTCAAACGCGGCCTGGAGACCTTCTATGGTGCGTTTCTGGGGCGCGCGGTCAGCTTGCAGGAACGCCGTATAGGCGTCCTTCTGCATTTGCAGCAAATAAGGAACAGTCAGCACGCTTTCGCGGCTGCCGAAGCTTTTGCGTATGCGTTTGCGTTCGGTGTAGGAATAGGCCATGAGTTCTCCGCATTGATGGGCTCTGGCGACTCTCGTGCCCGAATACACCACGTATTCAGGCAGACTTGGTGGTTGGCCACTACCAACCATGGCGGACGGCAACGCATTGCGCGTCACCCGAACCAAGGCGTTTTCTGCAGTCGGGGTCAGAAAACACTGGAAAAAAGACTAGGGCAATCTTCTTTCCAGTGTCTTTACGAAGTGCCAGTCACCCATCAGGCGGCTGGCAACCTTCAGGAAATAGTGCAAAACCCGCTGATCGGCAGGCCTTGCTGTGTACTCCTTGAAACACGAAAGGCTGGAAGCCCGAGGTGGGTCTTCCAGCCTTTGCAAACGCAAGAATTACTTGAGTTCGGCTTTCGCGCCAGCTTCTTCGAGCTTTTTCTTGGCAGCTTCTGCGTCGGCCTTTGGAATGGATTCCTTGACGGTCTTCGGAGCGCCATCAACCAGGTCCTTGGCTTCTTTGAGGCCCAGGCCGGTCAGTTCGCGAACGGCTTTAATGACCGACACCTTGTTCGCGCCGACTTCGAGCAGAACGACGTTGAATTCGGTCTTCTCTTCAACAGCAGCAGCGCCAGCGCCGCCGCCAGCTGCGGGAGCAGACATAGCAGCTGCGCTCACGCCAAATTTCTCTTCGATGGCTTTCACCAGTTCGTTGAGTTCGAGGACCGTCATGCTATCCAGCGCGGTCAAAAATGCGTCTTTATCGAATGCCATTTTGATTTCCTAAAAAGTTGGGTACAAGTTACGCCGCTGGGGCGTCTGCGGCTTCTGCAGCAGGCTCTTCGAGCTCCGCCACCACATCGCCGCCGCCTTTTTGCGCCGACAACGCGGCCAGCACAACGGCCGTACGCGACATGGGCGACATCAGCAAGCCACACAACATAGCCAACAACACATCCTTGGAAGGAATGCTGGCCAGTTGCTTCACGCCGTTCACGTCCAGGGCCTTGCCGCCAAATGCGCCACAACGGATCACCAACTTGTCGTTGGTTTACGCGAAGTCAGCCACTACTTTTGCAGCAGCGACAGCATCGGTGGAAAAGCCGTAGATCAACGGACCGGACATCTGGTCGGACACGACGTCAAACGCGCTACCTGCCACGGCACGGCGAGCCAGCGTGTTCTTCAGAACACTCAGGGTCACGCCTTTGTCGCGGGCTTGGCTGCGCAGCTTGGTCATGTCAGCGACCGTGATACCACGGTATTCCGCCATCACGAGCGTTTGAGCTTTAGCGGCGAGGCCTGTCACTTCATCAATGACGGCTTGTTTCTCACTGCGATTGAGACTCAAGGTCTACTCCTTAAAAATGTGTTTTCAGGTTTCAGCTTGCGCCGTCGCCATTCAACACGCTCATATTCAGCGACCAACTGTTTCAGATTCTTTGCAAAACCATTCAAGCAGCGGGACCGCCATCTGCGTTGGCTATCTTTCGATTAAGTGCCTGGCTCAAACTTTTACATTCAGGCTGGCACACCAACGGTCTTGGATGACCTGCCGGAGCAAACTCCGACAGCCCACCACATCGAAAACCCTTGCGGGTCTTCAAATTTTCAAGTTGCGAGGCTCAGGCCGCGATGCTTTGCGTGTCGACGCGAACGCCCACACCCATCGTTGACGAGACTGCAACTTTTTTCAGGTAAACACCCTTGCTGGTAGCAGGCTTGGCCTTGATCAGCGCCTCGATCAATGCAGCCAGATTGCCTTGCAGCTTGGCTGTTTCAAACGAGCGAAGTCCGATGGTGCCATGCACAATACCGGCCTTGTCAACGCGGAACTGGACTTGACCAGCCTTGGCGTTCTTGACAGCCGTTGCGACGTCAGGCGTCACCGTACCGACCTTGGGGTTAGGCATCAGGCCACGTGGGCCGAGGATCTGGCCCAGCGTACCCACGATGCGCATGGCATCAGGGGAAGCGATCACGACGTCGAAGTCCATCTTGCCAGCCTTGATGTCGGCAGCCAGATCGTCCATGCCCACGATGTCGGCGCCAGCGGCCTTGGCTTCTTCAGCCTTGGCACCTTGGGCGAACACAGCGACGCGCTTGGTTTTTCCGGTGCCGTTAGGCAACACGACAGCGCCGCGAACGACCTGGTCGGATTTCTTGGCATCAATTCCGAGCTGCACTGCGACGTCGATGGACTCATCGAACTTGGCAACGGCAAACTCTTTGACAAGGCCCAAGGCATCGGGGAGCGCGTACAGCTTGTTGCTGTCGATCTTGTCACCAACAGTTTTTTGGCGTTTGGTCAGCTTGCTCATACAACCCCTTCCACCGTCACACCCATGGAACGGGCAGAACCGGCAATAGTACGAACCGCAGCATCCAGATCAGCTGCAGTCATGTCTTTCATCTTGTGCTTGGCGATTTCTTCCAGCTGAGCGCGGGTGATCTTGCCAACCTTGACGGTATGCGGCGTGGCCGATCCCTTGTCAAGCTTGATAGCCTTCTTGATCAACGTGACAGCCGGTGGCGTCTTGATGATGAAGGTGAAGCTCTTGTCTGCATAAGCAGTGATCACCACTGGCAGTGGCAGGCCTGGCTCAATACCTTGGGTCTGGGCATTGAATGCCTTGCAGAACTCCATGATATTCAAGCCGCGCTGACCCAGCGCAGGGCCGATCGGTGGTGATGGATTGGCCTTGCCAGCTGGTACTTGCAGCTTGACGAAGCCGACGATTTTTTTCGCCATACTTTTCTCCTTGCGGGTCATGACGCCTGAACGCTGTGTTGAACAGGCTCAGGCTCCCCGGGGTTACACAACTCAATCAGGATTCAAAAGAAACCTTTGCGCCGAGTTGCAAAGCGCAAAACTAAAACTTTTGGCCAGTGGCGGTTACAGCAACGCGGCGTCGGGCGGGCGTTGGTCAGTGTTGAGAACCGCCTGGTTTTTCAGGTCTTTTCAATCTGGCTGAATTCCAGCTCGACCGGTGTGGCACGTCCGAAAATCGTGACCGAGACGCGCACACGGTTTTTGTCGTAGTTGACTTCTTCCACCGTGCCGTTGAAGTCCGTGAATGGGCCATCCTTGACACGGACGTATTCACCCGTTTCAAATTCGACTTTGTGACGCGGCTTCTCGGTGCCAACCTGCATCTGGTCCACGATTTTCTGTACATCTTCTTCAGAAATCGGAGCCGGGCGATTCTTGGCGCCGCCGACAAAACCAGTCACCTTGTTGGTGTGCTTCACCAAGTGCCAGGTTTCATCATCCATGACCATCTCGACCAGCACGTAACCGGGAAAGAAACGGCGCTCCGTGGTTTTTTTCTGACCGTTCTTGATCTCGACCACTTCTTCGGTGGGCACCAGGAAACGACCAAATTTGGATTGCATGCCGGCGCGGTTGATCCGCTCGACAATATTTCGCTCAACCGCTTTTTCCATGCCGGAATAAGCGTGCACGACATACCACTGCATACCGGGCGTCGGCGTGAGCGAGTCGCCCGCCGCCACTTGACTGACCATCGCGCCATTCAGATCGCTCATCATCGTCTCCATCCCAGGATCAGGTCGTAAAACACCCATTCGAGTGTTTTGTCGGTTAACCACAAAAACAACGCCATCACCACGACGAAACCAAACACGTACAAGGTCATCTGCACCGCTTCTTTACGGGCGGGCCAGACGACTTTTTGTACTTCACGCCAGGAGTCGCGCCCAAAGGCAACGAACTGCTTGCCCAATTCCGACGACACGAACACAACAACCGCCACCACAAGGCCCGCGATCAAGGCCGCCCACTGTACCAATGGCCCCTGCTTGGTCAGCATGTAAAAGCCTGCCAGCGCACCCAGCACCAGAACGACAGCCAGACCCAGCTTGGCCTTGTCGGCATTGGTGCTGACGGTTTCAACTTGAGAAGAGGCCATAGTTGCCAGAATTCCTGTTCAGTCTTGCGTATCTCTTCAGACACTTAAGCCCACCTGAAGCGTTGAACTCCTGGCGGGCTTGCTTGTTATATCTTCACATCACCTGCGGCACCGACATTTGTCAGTAACCGGGTGGCAGGGGCAGAAGGAATCGAACCATCAACCTTCGGTTTTGGAGACCGACGCTCTGCCAATTGAGCTATGCCCCTGCATCAAACTTTTTATCTTATGCGATAACCTTGGCCACAACGCCAGCGCCCACGGTACGGCCACCTTCGCGAATGGCGAAGCGCAGGCCTTCTTCCATGGCGATCGGGTTGATCAGCTTGACGGTGATCGACACGTTGTCGCCTGGCATGACCATTTCCTTGCCTTCTGGC
>JAUSDK010000161.1 GCA_030650875.1 Polaromonas sp. | reverse complement strand
GGTCGGTCAACTCGGCTTGGAGCGCCCGCTCGACCAGGGCCTTGGTCAGTTGCTTCAACAGGCCGTTCTGGCCTATCAAATCTTCCGGTTTTTTATAGTCGGCCAGCAGTGCGTCAATCAGCTCGGTGGGTAATGGTTTTTGTTCTACGGTCATCTTTGATCCACGCAAGACGGCAGTTTCCTGCCAAAAGACCGTTTACACAAAACTTCTTACACCCTCGCCCGGTGCGTCCAACGCCGGGGTGGCACTGCCGCACGGGCACGCGGCTGCATTCCGAACTGGGCAACTTGTCATCCAACGCATTTGAGCGTCAATCGGCAACTCAACATCCTATTGATCTGTCTGGAACAACTTGACCGCGACAGTGTACAAATCCAGGTCGTATTTTTCTATCTGCGGAGCCTGTCAGGTGGGCACTGCATCACATCAGTTTCTCAAGTTTTTTGTCTTCACTTTTGGCCTCTGCCATTGCATCCGGTTCAAGTTCCTCCGCAGAACGATTCAGCCGGATGAACACACCCCACCCTGCCAGCAGGACCGCCACTGAAATCAGGATGCTTGCCGCGAACGGGAGTTGCGACAGATCATCATGCAGCGCCTTGAAGGTGGCCACCAGGCCTTCCACCGCCAGCGCGATCACGATGACCACGAGAAACCGCGACAGGTAGCGTCGCACGCGTGTCGGTGCGCTGATCTGCGCCTCGCGAATGACTTCTTCCTCGACGATGGTCTGGGCGATCTGCAGCGCCACCACCGCCACGGCGATCAGCCCTATCGCCTCAATGATCCCCTGCGCCGCTCCAGCGTCCAGGCCGCCGTCCAGCGCGTGCCAGCCGGAGCGCGCGGCGATGGCGATCAGCACCAGCGAGGCGCAAACAAAAAGCACGGCGATCAGGGCGTGCAGCGAGGCGAACAGGCGGAGGAGGATTTTCACGGTTGCATCGTAACAGTGGCCAGGCAGTGATTAGCGCCTATGTCGCCACGCGAGACAACTGCGGCGCAATGGCGGCTGACAATGACTGAGATCAGCGAGACGACTGGAATCGTGCGAACCACACCGGACACTGTCGCGCATGGTGGTGTTAGCGCCGACGCCAATTTGACCAAGGCTACTGAAAATCAGTGACCACCCTGCAAATCACGAGAACCCAGAGTTCTTGCTGGATGCAGACGATATGTCCCTGGTCAATAAAAAACCGGTACCCTTAGTCAAATCGCCGTTGGCAGCAACACCCTTACCGGGAAAAAACTGCTAAAACTACCTTTTCCCTCAGTGGGGGATATTTCCAAAAAGAACCCCAGAAACGACAAAGGGGTTAGCAGGCACTTACCGGCTAACCCCCGTCAATTATGGTCGGTGTGAAAGGATTCGAACCTTCGACCCCTTGCACCCCATGCAAGTGCGCTACCAGGCTGCGCCACACACCGACAAGCTCTAGATTATAGCGCGTTGAATCGGCCTTTCTCAGTCAGTTTCGCTGAGAAGATTTCGGATTTCGTACAGCTCGCGGCGTATCAGCTGGAGCCTATGTGAAAGCTCGCCCTCGGCGGAGATATCGGCGACGTTGACGTCGTCGTCTTCAAAGTCGAGCGAGTTGTCAAAATCGCCGTGCCCCACATCATCAGAGAGCGCAGTGTCCATGCTGCCCGGGATGGCATCGCCGCTACGCCGCGCGTCTCTTTCAGATTGAAATGTTTCCTGCAACTTGTTGCGCGCACCTGTGATGGTGAACCCCTGGTCATACAGCAGATCACGAATCCTGCGAATCATCAACACTTCATGGTGCTGGTAGTACCGGCGATTACCTCGTCTTTTCATTGGGCGCAGCTGCGTAAACTCTTGCTCCCAATAACGGAGCACATGAGGTTTAACGCCGCACAAATCGCTTACCTCACCAATCGTGAAGTAGCGTTTCGCGGGAATGGAAGACAGAGGTTTCTCCAATTAAATCAACACACTCAAAGATAAAACTTGAATCTACCCGAAGTTAAAGTTTGAGCAAAGGGTAATATTTCTGTACGACCATGCGGGCAAAAATGCTTCACCAAGGTTTGACAGCCGGTAAAGGTTGGGCATAACCAGAAGGAGATCATCTGCTAAACCCCGGTTGACGAACGGCTACCCGGCCAGACCGTTGCCTTGTATTTGGTCTTTGAGCTTGTGGCTGGCATGAAATGTCACGACCCGCCGGGCCTCAATCGGAATGGCTTCTCCGGTTCGGGGGTTACGACCGGGGCGAGGCGCCTTGGTCCGGATCTGAAAATTTCCAAAGCTGGAAATCTTGACGTCATTGCCTTCCACCAGACGGTCGGAAATCAAGTCAAAAAACGCGTCGATCATGTCCTTGGATTCGCGTTTATTGAGCCCGATATGCTCAAACAACAACTCGGCCAGATGCGCTTTGGTCAATGCCGGGGTTTCCAGGCTTTCAACAGAAAATTCCATGGCTCAAGCCTCCTGGCAGCAGTTTTTATAAATATTTTTACAGCGTCTTCATGCACGCAGGCGTGCCTGAAGCAGGCTTTGCAGATTGGCAAGTACGGCCTGGGTGGCAGCTTCGATACTTTCGTCGGTCAGCGTGGCGGTATCGCTTGAAAGCACCAGGCGAACGGCAAGGCTCTTTTCGCCCAACTGCATACCGGCATTGGCTTGTTGTGGCCGGTAGACGTCAAACAAGGTGGCGCCCTTGAGAAGCCCTTGGGTGTCGGCGCCCAGAATCGCGGCCATGAGCGCTGCATGCGTGACGCTTTCGGAAACGATCACGGCCACATCGCGCTCCACGGGCTGCAGCTTGCTCACGGACTTGAAAACCGGGATCTGACGCTGCAGCACGGCGTCAAGCTCCAGCTCAAACAACAGCGGCGCCTGGGCCAGGTCGTAGCCTTGACGCCATTGCGGATGCAACTCGCCCACAAAACCAATCGGCTTGCCGGCCACCGAGACACTGGCGCATCGGCCAGGATGCATGGATGGATGCGTTGCAGGCGCAAACGCGGCTTGCAGCGGGGCCAACAAGGCTTCAACGTCACCCTTGATGTCAAAGAAGTCGGCCGTTTTGTCGGACAGGCCCCAGTGCAGTGCGGCACGCGGACCGTAGGCCAGACCGGCCACGCGCATCGGCTGGTTAAAGCCGGCCACGGTGGTGTCGGTGTTCTGGCTTTGGGCATCGCGCAAAAATACCCGTCCCAACTCGAACACATTCACGCGCGGTGCCTTGCGGTCAAGGTTGAACTTGAGCACCTGCAGCAAGGAGCCCAGCAGCGACGATCGCATCACACTCATCTGGCTGGCAATCGGGTTCAGCAGTTTGATGGGGTTCGGGTTGCCGGCCAGCTCATGCTCCCAGCGCTCTTCCACAAAGCTGAAATTAATGGTTTCCTGGTAGCCCAGCGACGCCAGCGCACGGCGCACGGCAAACGGGCTGCGCTCTGACTCAGCGCGAATTTTCGCCGTGATGGGAGCCAGTGGCGGCGTTTCGGGCAGCTGGTTGTAGCCCACCATGCGCACGACCTCTTCAATCAGGTCCTCTTCAATCTGCAGGTCAAAGCGGTAGCTGGGCGGCGTCACCGTCAGCGTGCCCTCGCCTTGGCTGACTTGCAAGCCCAGGCGCTCAAGTGCATCCAGGCACTGGGCCGGCGTCAGCGGCATACCGATGACCTTGGCTGCGCGGGCCACGCGCAGCGTCACCGGCGTTGCCTGGGGCAGGTTGACCTGTGCGTCATCAATGGGGCCGCACGCCGTGTCGGGTGTGCCGCAAATGTCAATGATGAGTTGCGTGATGCGCTCGATATGCTCGACGGTTTGCCCGGGGTCCACACCCCGCTCGAAGCGATGGCCGGCATCGGTGGAAAAGTTGTAGCGGCGCGAGCGGCCGGCGATCGCCTTGGGCCACCAGAAGGCGGCTTCAACGTAGACATGCTTCGTATCGTCCGACACGGCCGTCGCGTCACCGCCCATGATGCCAGCCAGGGATTCCACTTGATTCGCATCAGCGATGACGCCGACTTTTTCGTCGAGCGTGACGATGTTGCCGTTCAGCAGCTTGAGCGTTTCGCCCGGCTTGCCCCAGCGCACGTCAAGCCCGCCGTGGATTTTGTCTAGGTCAAAAATATGGCTGGGACGCCCCAACTCGAACATGACGTAGTTGGAAATATCCACCAGCGCAGTCACGCCGCGCTGGCCGCAGCGCGCCAGACGGTCCAGCATCCAGGCTGGCGTGGCGGCTTGCGGATTCACGTTACGCACGATGCGACCGGAAAAACGGCCACACAAATCGGGCGCGCTAACTTTAACGGACAGCGTATCGGCGTGACTCACCGCCACTGCAGGAAAAGACGGTGCATTCAAGGGTGCGCCCGTCAATGCCGCGACTTCACGCGCGACGCCGTAGACGCTCAGGCAGTGCGCCAGGTTGGGGGTCAGCTTGAGGGTGAACAGCGTGTCATCGAGCTTCAGATGCGCACGGATGTCCTGGCCCAGCGGCGCGTCAGGCGCCAATTCCAGCAGGCCACCGTGGTCTTCCGACAGCTTGAGTTCACGCGCGGAGCACAACATGCCTTCGCTTTCAACGCCGCGCAGCTTGCCGATCTTGATCAGGAAAGGTTTGCCATCTTCGCCCGGTGGCAACTCTGCGCCCACCAAGGCGCAGGGCACCTTGATGCCGACTCTGGCATTAGGCGCACCGCAGACGATGGTGAGCAGGCTGCCCTGCCCCACATCGACCGTGCAGACGCGCAGGCGGTCAGCATTGGGGTGCTGCTCGGCCGTCTTGATTTCACCGACCACAATGCGGGTAAATGGGGGCGCAACCGGCTTGAGCTCCTCCACCTCCAGTCCGGCCATGGTCAGGGTTTCAGCGAGTTGCTCGGTGCTCAGGGAGGGGTTGCAGAATTCGCGCAACCAGGATTCGGGAAATTGCATGATGAAGCCTTGTTCTTTGGTTTGTTGTTCTTGTTATGACTGGAACTGGGACAAAAAGCGGATGTCGCCGTCAAAGAACAGGCGCAGGTCATTGACGCCGTAACGCAGCATCGTCAGCCGGTCTGGACCCATGCCAAAGGCAAAGCCGATGTATTTTTCGGGATCGAGCCCCATGTTGCGCACCACGTTGGGATGCACTTGGCCAGAACCGGCCACTTCGAGCCAGCGACCTGACAGCGGCCCGGTCTGGAACTGGATGTCAATTTCTGCGCTTGGCTCGGTAAACGGGAAAAAGCTGGGGCGAAAGCGCAATACCAGGTCGTCGCTCTCAAAAAAAGTGCGGCAAAAATCGGTAAACACAAACTTCAAATCCTTGAAGCTCACGTTCTCGCCAATCCACAGTCCTTCGCACTGGTGAAACATCGGGGAGTGGGTGGCATCGCTATCGACGCGGTAGGTTCGCCCTGGCGCGATCACGCGAATTTCGGGCATGCGACCACCGGCATCAATCAGGGCCCTGTGCTTTTTGACATGCTGAACGGCATAACGGATCTGCATCGGGCTGGTATGGGTGCGCAGCAAATTAGGGGCCGCTTCAGTGCCGCCTTCGACATAAAACGTGTCGTGCATGGAGCGCGCCGGATGGTATTCAGGCGTATTGAGCGCGGTGAAGTTGAACCAGTCGGTTTCAATCTCGGGGCCTTGCGCCACGTCGAAACCCATGGAACCAAAGATGGCTTCAATCCGTTCCAGCGTGAGGGAC
This sequence comes from Polaromonas sp., assembly GCA_030650875.1. Classification (GTDB taxonomy): domain Bacteria; phylum Pseudomonadota; class Gammaproteobacteria; order Burkholderiales; family Burkholderiaceae_C; genus Polaromonas. The sequence continues at coordinate 8,038 of JAUSDK010000161.1, read as the reverse complement.
ACGGGATGCAGCCCGCCTTGCGCACGCTGGCGACCGGGCAAGCTGACGTCGAGCGCTTCGGCTTTGAGTTGCTTTTCAAGTTCGGCATTGGCCAGGGCCTGGCGGCGCTCGTTCAGCGCGGCTTCAATCGCCTGTTTGGCCAGGTTGATGGCGGCACCGCGAGATTTTTTTTCCTCAACGGAAAGTTGCGCCATACCCTTCATCAACTCGGTGATGCGTCCTGACTTTCCCAAAAACTGGGCTTTGGCATTCTCCAGATCAGCGGGCGTAGCGGCTTGCGCAAAACTGGTCTTGGCAGAACTTACCAGTTCGTTGAGGGTATCGGCGTCGTTCATAAATTCTCTTCGAGGGAATACGGAAACAAGAAAAACCAATAAAAAAGGGCCGGAGCCTTTTCAAGCTCCAGCCCTTTATTTTCGTGCGCAAGCAGCTATAAATTTATTAGCTGGTCACGCTGAAAATCAAGCAGCCAGCTTGGCTTTGGCCTGCTCAACGATAGCGCCGAAGGCAGCGCTGTCATGAATGGCCATGTCCGACAGAACCTTGCGGTCGATCTCAATGCCGGCTTTTTTCAGGCCATTGGTGAACTGGCTGTAGGTCAGGCCAAATGAACGGCTTGCAGCGTTGATACGGGCGATCCACAAGCGGCGGAACACACGTTTTTTGGTACGACGGTCACGGTAGGCATATTGCCCAGCCTTCATTACCGCTTCTTTGGCGATACGGAAGACGTTACCGCGGCGACCGCGAAAACCTTTTGCAAGGGCTAGAACTTTTTTGTGGCGGGCGCGAGCCGTTACACCACGTTTGACGCGAGGCATGTATTTACTCCTTGTTCGTCGTTAAATTAAATGCCACGGCCTGGCAGCATCTGCGCCATGTGACCCATATTGGTCTCATGAACACCGACTGAACCACGCAATTGACGTTTGTTCTTGGTCGTCTTCTTGGTCAGAATGTGACGTTTGAAGGCCTGACCGCGTTTAACGGTACCACCTGGACGAACTCGGAAGCGCTTTTTAGCGCCGCTTTTGGTCTTCATTTTGGGCATATAAATGCTCCTTTTCATTTGTGCTCGTGAGGCGCTGCGAACCTTACGCAGACTTGATGGCCCCGAGCCACTTGTTAATGACAGGTTTTGACACCTGCCACTAGACGCGACGGCTTTTAAGCTGTCACTTTTGAAAGGCTGTCTTATCGACGGCCTTCTCAGGAACACGGTTAAATGCACCTTCAAGGACTCACTGGTCAAAAAAACCAGCAAGCCATTTTTCTAAACTAGCGCATCAAGCAGACGCATCCGTTGCTGCGGCCTTGCTCGCTACTTTCTTGCGGCCCGGCGCGATCATCATGACCATTTGACGGCCTTCAAGCTTGGGAAACTGCTCGACCAAAATCAAATCAGCCAATTCGTCACGGATACGCGCCAGCAGCGCCAAACCCAACTCCTGGTGGGTGATCTCGCGACCACGAAAGCGCAAGGTAATTTTGCACTTGTCGCCATCTTCCAAAAAGCGCTTGATGTTACGCAGCTTGATGTTGTAGTCGCCGTCGTCAGTTCCGGGACGGAACTTGACTTCCTTGACCTCAATCACTTTTTGCTTTGACTTCGCTTCTGCCGCTTTTTTCTGCTCGGCATACTTGAACTTTCCATAGTCCATGAGCCGGCACACAGGCGGAACCGCCGTGGGCGAGATTTCAACGAGGTCTACGTCCGCTTCGCCCGCCAAACGCAACGCCTCCGTGATGCTGACAACGCCCAAGGGCTCATTGTCCGGACCCGAAAGTCGTACTTCAGGGGCCATGATTTCACGGTTCAAGCGGTGCTTGCGTTCTTCACGGTGACGGCGGTCACGAAATTCTGTAGCGATGGTGCGAATCCTTCAATATTTGCTATAAAAGCTATAGCTGCTTGTACCCGTACAACAATGACAGCAGACTGATTTGATCAATAGCGATGTCAAAAATCAGACTTTCTGCGCAATGTCGGACGCAACCTGCAGGGCAAACGCGTCGAGGGACATCACGCCAAGGTCTTTGTTACCTCGAGCGCGCACTGAGACTGCGCCGGCGGCCTTCTCTTTGTCGCCTACGACAAGGATGAAAGGAACCTTTTGCAATGAGTGCTCGCGTATTTTATACGTAATTTTCTCATTGCGCAGGTCCAAGTTGACCCTAAGCCCTTGATTCTGCAGCGTTTTGGCAACTTCCCGGGCGTAATCGGCCTGGGAATCGGTGATATTGAGCACGGAAACCTGCTCTGGGGCCAGCCACGTCGGCAGCGCGCCCGCGTGTTCTTCGATCAAAATCCCGATGAATCGCTCCAGGCTGCCGACAATTGCGCGGTGCAGCATGACAGGGCGGTGACGGGCGCCGTCTTCGCCTACGTATTCGGCATCCAGGCGCTCGGGCATCGAAAAATCGACCTGGATGGTGCCGCACTGCCACTGGCGGCCGATGGCATCCTTGAGCGTGTACTCGATCTTGGGGCCGTAAAACGCGCCCTCGCCCGGGGAAATTTCGAACTCACAACCGGAGGCTCGCAGGCTTTCAATCAGCGCGTGCTCGGCCTTGTCCCAGCTTTCGTCGGAGCCAATGCGGGCTTCAGGCCGCGTTGCCACCTTGTAGATGATGTTTTTAAAGCCAAAGTCGGTATAGACGTTTTGCAGCAGCGTCGTGTAGTCAACGCACTCTTTCAGGATCTGCTCTTCAGTACAGAAAATGTGGCCGTCGTCCTGGGTAAAACCGCGCACACGCATGATGCCATGCAGGCCGCCCGTCGGCTCGTTGCGGTGACACTGGCCAAACTCGCCGTAACGCAGCGGCAAATCGCGGTAGCTTTTGATACCTTGCTTGAAAATCAGGATGTGGCCCGGGCAGTTCATCGGCTTGAGGGCGAAATCGCGCTTTTCGCTCTCGGTCGTGAACATGTTGTCACGGTACTTGTCCCAGTGGCCGGTTTTTTCCCACAGCGTTTTATCCAGCAACTGCGGGCCTTTTACCTCCTGGTAGCCGTTGTTCTGGTAGACCTTGCGCATGTACTGCTCCACGCCCTGCCAAACAGTCCAACCCTTGGGGTGCCAAAACACCAGACCCGGCGAATGGTCGTCAATGTGGAACAGGTCCAACTCCTTGCCAAGCTTGCGGTGGTCGCGTTTTTCCGCCTCTTCGAGCTGGGTCAGGTAATGCTGCAACTCGTCTTTGGTGGCCCAGGCCGTGCCGTAAATGCGCTGCAGCATTTCGTTGCGGTGGTCGCCACGCCAGTACGCACCGGCCAGCTTCATGAGCTTGAAGAATTTCAGCTTGCCGGTGCTGGGCACGTGGGGGCCACGGCACAGATCTTCAAACGCGCCTTCACGGTACAACGACACATCCTCATTCGCCGGTATGCTGGCAATGATTTCTGCTTTGTAGTTTTCACCCAGGCTCTTGAAATACGCTACCGCTTCATCGCGGGGCAGCACCCGGCGCGTAACCGGCTCGTCCTTGGCGGCAAGTTCGCCCATGCGCTTTTCAATCGCCACCAGATCTTCTGGCGTGAAGGCGCGCTTGTAAGAAAAATCATAGAAAAATCCGTTTTCAATCACCGGTCCAATCGTGACCTGCGCCTCGGGAAACAGGTCCTTGACCGCATACGCCAGCAAATGAGCCGCGGAATGGCGAATTAGTTCCAGTCCGTCGGCATCCTTGGCGGTGATGATCGAAACCGCACTGTCCTGACTGATGAGGTAGCTGGTATCGACCAGCTTGCCGTCGACTTTTCCGCCCAGGGCTGCTTTGGCCAGACCGGCGCCGATGGACGCAGCGACTTCGGCCACCGTCACCGGGGCCGCATAGTCACGTTTGGAACTGTCAGGAAGTGTGATTTGAATCATGGTGTCGAAAACAAAATTAAAAAAGCGCGGACGAGCCGCGCTTGAAAACAAGAAGCCGGAATAGCGCAATTTTACGCCGCCCCGGCCGTCAACCCAGATCAGTGAAACTGCTCTTCTTCAGTCGAGCCCGTCAGCGCGGTCACGCTGGACTTGCCGCCCTGGATCACGGTGGTCACTTCGTCGAAATAGCCAGTGCCGACTTCCTGCTGGTGCGACACAAACGTATAGCCACGGTCGCGGGCTGCAAATTCGGGCTCTTGCACTTTTTCGATGTACGCCGACATGCCGCGCGCCACGTAGTCCTGCGCCAAGTCAAACATGTTGTACCACATGGAATGGATGCCAGCCAGCGTGATGAACTGGTACTTGTAACCCATGGCGCCTAGCTCTTTCTGGAACTTGGCAATGGTCGCGTCGTCCAGGTTTTTCTTCCAGTTGAACGATGGCGAGCAGTTGTAGGCCAGCATCTTGCCGGGGTGAACCGCATGCACGGCGTCCGCGAATTTCTTGGCGAACTCCAGGTCAGGCGTACCGGTTTCGCACCACACCAGATCGGCGTAATGGGCATAGGCCACGGCGCGCGAAATGGCCTGGTCCATGCCTTTTTTGGTCTTGTAGAAACCCTCAGCGGTGCGTTCGCCGGTGATGAAAGGCTTGTCGTTCTCGTCGTAGTCGCTGGTCAGCAAGTCGGCGGCTTCGGCATCGGTACGGGCAATCACCAGGGTAGGCACGCCGCAAACGTCGGCAGCCATGCGGGCCGCGATCAGTTTCTGGCAGGCTTCGGCGGTAGGCACCAGCACTTTGCCGCCCATGTGGCCGCATTTCTTGACGGACGCGAGCTGGTCTTCAAAGTGCACACCGGCCGCGCCGGAGTTGATCATGGCTTTCATCAGCTCAAACGCGTTCAGCACGCCGCCGAAACCGGCTTCCGCGTCGGCCACGATGGGCGCGAAGTTGTCGATGTAATTGGCGTCGCCTGCATCGATGCCCTTGGAATGCTGGATTTCGTCGGCGCGGCGGAAGGTGTTGTTGATGCGCTCCACCACTTTTGGCACCGAGTCCACCGGGTACAGGGACTGGTCGGGGTACATCGCGGCGTAGCCGTTGTTGTCAGCGGCGACTTGCCAGCCCGACAGGTAGATGGCCTTGACGCCGGCTTTCACCTGCTGCATGGCCTGGCCACCGGTCAGGGCGCCGAGGCAGTTGACGTAGGGCTCGTTGTTGACCAGACCCCAGAGCTTTTCAGCACCGCGGCGCGCCAGGGTGTGCTCGATAGGAAAGGAGCCACGCAAACGGACCACATCGGCAGCGCTGTAACCGCGCTTAATGCCCTTCCAGCGGGGGTTGGTGGCCCAGTCTTTTTCAAGGGCCTGGATCTGCTGTTCGCGGCTCAGTTGTTCGGTAAGGGATTGCGGCATAAGAACCTCCGGAGTGAGTTTAGAAAAAGGTGGCTTGGATGGCCGATGTAGCCTCTTGCCATGATTCGATTTTAACTCTTATAGAAGAGTTATTTTTGCTCTTATGTCTTATATAAGATTAAATTTTTCTTATTTATTATCAATAGCTTACCGATTGAATTCCATGATGCAAAACAAAATTTTTCTCAATGAAAAATTTCACTCGCTCCTGAGCATCAACTTCTTCATAATTTGCAAAGCTTTTCCGCATGGTGAAATTTAATCGCACAACGGGCCGCCCATGCGGCGGTCAGGGTGCGCCCAGCGCCGTCAGTTCGGCGCGGGTGGCGGCTGCAATTTCGCGCTCGCGCTTGCCGGTCTGCCTTGCCACCCAGATGCTGTAGACCACGATGGCCACGGTCACCGTCACGATCAGCAGCGTGGCCGCCGCGTAAATCGTCGGGTTGATGCCGCGCCTGGCATAGCCAAAAATCACCTGCGGCAAGGTGTTCACGCCCGGCCCGGACAAGAATTCGGCAATCACCACATCGTCAAACGACAAGGTAAAAGACAGCAAAAAGGCGGCCAGGATGGCCTGAAAAATGTGGGGCAGCGTGATCAGAAAAAACACCTGATGCGGCCGTGCACCCAGATCCATGGCGGCCTCCTCGATGGCGCGGTTCATCTCAAGCAGGCGCGACTGAATCACCACCATGCCGTAAGCCATACCCAGCAGGGTGTGGCCCAAAATGATGGTGAGCATGCCGCGCGGCGGCCAGCCAAAGAAGTTCTGCGTCCCCACCATCAAGAGCAGCAGCGACAGGCCAATGACCACCTCGGGCATCACCAGCGGCGCATTGACCATGCCGGAAAAAATGGTTCGGCCGGCAAAGCGGCGGTAACGCACCAGTACAAAGGCGGCGAATGTACCCAGTACGGCAGACAGCACACCCGAAACCGTCGCGATCTTCAGCGACAGCCAGAAGCCTTCCACAATCTTGGTGTCACGGGTAAGCGCCTCATACCAGCGCAGCGAAAAGCCGGTGAATTCGGCATCCTGGCGCGTACTGTTGAACGAGAACACCACCATGAAGATCAGCGGCAGGTATAGAAACATAAACACCAGCCCCAGCCACAGCTTGCCAAAGTGCTTTTCCAGAAAGTTTTTCATGGGTGTGGCTACTTACTTTTCGGGATCGGCGCGCTCTTTCGCGTCACCCGTGTAATGGTAGTAAATCGCCAGCGGAACCACAATCAGCGCGATCATCAGCACTGCCAGCGCGGCGGCCCGAGGCCAGTTGTTGCTGGTAAACATTTCGTCCCACACCACGCGGCCAATCATGACGTTTTCGGGGCCGCCCAGCAGCGAAGGAATGACAAACTCGCCCACGCAGGGAATGAACACCAGCATGAAGCCGGCAACGATGCCTGCCTTGGACAGCGGCACCGTGACGAGCCAGAACGCCTTCAAAGGCGAAGCGCCCAGATCATGGGCCGCCTCCAGCAGGCGAAAATCCATCTTCACCAGGTTGGCGTACAGTGGCAGCACCATGAAGGGCAAATACACATAGGTCATGCCCACCAGCATGGACACATCGGTGTACAGCATCTGGATCGGCTCAGCGGTCAGGCCCATCCACATCAGTGCCCGGTTCAGCACGCCCTGGTCGGCCAGAATGCCTTTCCAGGCATAGACGCGCAGCAAAAACGAGGTCCAGAACGGCAGCATCACCATCATCAACAGCCCCGGCCGCACACTGGCGGGCGAGCGCGCAATGAAGTAAGCAAACGGATAGCCGACGGCCAGGCATAGCAAGGCCGTGTACAGCGCGTACCAGATGGACCGCAGATAAGCTTCAATGTAGAGGGTCTGAAACAGCGCGCCGCCCTCCCCGCTTCTGAAGATGGACCCGTAGTTTTCGTACTTGAGCTTGAGCAGACCGGTCTGTGCATCCCAGATCGGCTTGAAAGGATTGATGTCGTTGCCCATGTCGACAAAGCTGATGTAGAGCAGGATCAAAAAGGGCAGGAAGAAAAAAACGATCAGCCACAGATAAGGCACGCCAATCACAAAGCGCTTGCCCGGCACAGGAAAGGAGAAGGTGAAGGTCGCCATGTCGTTCCCTGGTCGATTCAGTCGCGCAGCACAATGCCGGCGCGGTCGTCCCACCAAAAGAAGACCTGGTCTTCCCAAGTGATGTGGCTCAAATCCTGGCGCGAGGTATTGGCCTCGGTGATCCTGACGCGCGAGCCGTCGCTGGCCAGCACGATGAAGGTGTTGTAGGAGCCAAAGTAGGCAATTTCCTGGACCTTGCCGGCAAATACATTCCGGTCTGCCGCAGGCCGCTGTTTGCTGATCTCGATTTTTTCAGGGCGCACGGCAATGGCCAGCGGCATGTTCAGCGTGCCGCTCACACCATGTCCGACCTGGATTTCGCCAATGCCGGTGGTTGCAGCGCAACGGTCGTGCTCGTCCACGCTGAGCCGTCCCTCAAACAGATTGACGTTGCCGATGAAGTCGGCCACAAAGCGGTTCGCGGGGTGCTCATACACTTCCTCGGGTGTGCCCACCTGCAACACCCGGCCCTTGCTCATCACGGCAATGCGGCTGGCCATGGTCATGGCTTCTTCCTGGTCGTGCGTCACCATCACGCAGGTCACGCCCACCTGTTCAATGATGTTGACCAGCTCGAACTGGGTCTGTTCGCGCAGTTTTTTATCCAGCGCCCCCAGCGGCTCGTCCAGCAGCAACAGCCTGGGCCGTTT
>JAUSDK010000153.1 GCA_030650875.1 Polaromonas sp. | reverse complement strand
AAAGCAGGCGCAGCAGTTTGCGCTGAATGTGCTGGTGGCTTTTATCCCCGCCGTGCTGCTGGGGCTGCTGTTTGGCAAGGCCATCAAGGCGCACCTGTTCACACCGGTGGTGGTGGCCAGCACCTTCATCATTGGCGGCTTCATTATTTTGTGGGCTGAACGGCGGCAGCTGCGCAACCCGGCGGTTACGCGCATTCACACGGTCGAGGCCATGACGACCATGGACGCGCTCAAGGTCGGGTTGGTGCAGTGCCTGGCCATGATTCCGGGCACCAGCCGCAGCGGCGCCACCATCATCGGTGGCATGCTGTTGGGGCTGTCGCGTCAGGCAGCCATTGATTTCTCTTTTTACCTGGCTATTCCCACCCTGATGGGGGCCGGCGCCTACAGCCTGTACAAAGACCGCGCGCTGCTGTCCGTGGCCGACGCACCGATGTTCGCGGTCGGGCTGCTGTTTTCGTTTATCAGCGCCTGGCTGTGCATTCGGTGGCTGCTGCGCTACATCGCCACCCATAGCTTTGTGCCCTTTGCCTGGTACCGCATCGTGTTTGGCATCGTGGTGCTGGCCACGGCCTGGAGCGGCGTGGTGGTCTGGGCTGACTGAACCGGTTTGTCTGATGGAACTGACAGTCCGCCCGGACGGCCTGGTTCAGCCCATCATGTTCAGTAGCGCGGCCTCCATGGCGGCCGCCGTGGCCAGCGGTTTTTCCATCGGAAACAAGTGGCTGCCGTCCAGCATCATGATGCGGCCTTTGGTGACTTTTTCGGTCATGGCCATGCCCACTTGCTTCATCTCGGCCGACTGGCGCCCGCCAATGAAGGTGACGGGGCATTTGAGCGGGTTGGCTTTGAGCAGGCGCTCCAGGTTGTCGGGCAGGGTGTTGTAAATGGCCGTTTCCACGTCGCGGTCAAAGCTCAGCAGGCGCTGGCCCTGGCCCGAGCTGGTTTCATCATGCGTGCCATGCTCGATATAGTCGCGCAGCACCTGCTCGTCCCAGCGCGCAAAGGCTTTTTTGCTGCGGAAATGCGCCAGCACTTCATCGCGGCCCAGCCACTGCTGCCGGCGCTTGCGGCTGATGGCGCCGGGCGAGATCGAGCCCACCAGCTGCGCGCGCTTGGCCACGCTCAGCGCGGTGGCGCGCCAGCCGCCCAGAATCGGCGAGTCAAGCATCAGCACGCCGCGCACCGGCTTGTCGCCCAGCACCGGGTGCTGGGCAGCGCACATCAGGCTTAAAAACCCGCCCAGCGAATGGCCGACCAGAAAGGCCGCCTGGCCGGATTTTTCGACTTCCCTGGCGGTGAAGTCGGCCAGTTGCTGCACCAGATCAGGCCAGTTGCTGGTGACCGGGTAGCGCGGGTCGTGGCCAAACTTTTCAATCGCCTTGACCTGAAAGCCGCGTGACTTGAGACTCTGGAACAGCACGCCGTAGGTGCTGGCCGGAAAGCTGTTTCCGTGGGAAAAAATGATGAGGGGTTTGGAGCTGGAGGGCACAGGTAATGAAGGGCTCCGCAGCGCTGGCTGCGGGATGGCCCCAGGTGAGGTGAATCGGAGGAACAGGGCTAAATCAGCTTTTCATGCGGCGTGCTGATTTTCTTGAGCAGGTCATGGCGGGCGGCCGGCATCTTGATGGGAATGTCGGTGTGCGCATCGTCCCACACCGGGTCCTCGATGCTGTCGAACACCTCGCGCAGCTTTCGGCCCCAGTTGTTGTGCATCATCTGGTAGTAGGGGTTGTCGTGGTCAATGCAGACAATCTTGTCGGTCTTGAAGCTGTCCGCTTCATAGACCACCAGGTCCAGCGGCAGGCCGACCGACAGGTTGGACTTGATGGTCGAGTCCATCGACACCAGCACGCATTTGGCGGCTTCGGCCAGCGGTGTTTCGGGCGTCAGCACGCGGTCCAGCACCGGCTTGCCGTACTTGGATTCGCCCAGCTGAAAGTAGGGCGTTTCGTCGGTCGCTTCGATGAAATTTCCCGCGGAATAGACTTGGAACAGGCGCATGGCTTCGCCTCGGATCTGGCCGCCCAGCACCAGTGCCACATTGAAATCGAGGTCGGCCCTGCGCAGTGCCTCGCCGTCGCGCTCGTGGACACGGCGAATCGCCGCGCCCAGCACGCGGGCCGCGTCAAACATGCTTTTGGCGTTCCAGATCGTGATCGGCTCGCCGCCCTCAGGGTCCTTGAGTTGTTCAATCTGCAAAATTTCGCGCACCGATTGCGAAATGGACAGGTTGCCCGCCGACAGCAGCACCATGAAGCGGTCGCCTGCCTTTTCGTAGACGATCATCTTGCGAAAGGTGCTGATGTTGTCCAGACCCGCATTGGTGCGGGAGTCTGACAAAAACACCAGGCCAGCGTTGAGTTTGGCGGCGACGCAATAGGTCATGAGAGGGCTCGGGAAGGTTAAGAGATGGAAATTCGGGGGACGAAGGGCCGCGGCCGGGTTTATGCCGCCGCCAGCTTTTTCAGCCGGTAGAGTGCTTCCAGCGCCTCACGCGGGGTCAGCGCGTCGGGGTCTATCGTACCCAATGCCGTCAAGGCGGCGCTCTCGTCGGGCTCGGGTGCCTGCGGCGGGGCCGCAAACAGGTCAATCT
>JAUSDK010000152.1 GCA_030650875.1 Polaromonas sp. | reverse complement strand
CTGCGGCTCAAGGTTGTGCTGCTGCTGGCCAGTCTGCTGGCCGTGGTCTGGTCGTCAGTGGCCTTGAGCCACTACAGCACTGAAAACCGCGAGATTGAAAGCATGCGGCGCCAAGCCAACGCATTGGCCCTGCTGTTTGCCAACCAGGCCACCACCACGTTTCAAAGCGTTGACCACGCCCTGATTGAGGTGCGCAGCACCTGGGTGCATCGCCGCGCTGAAATGCCCGACGCGGCGGCGGTTCACAGCCAATTACTTGGAAAGTCAATCATCCAGATTGCCGTGGTGGATGACCAGGGGTTTCTGGTCTACAGCAGCCTGGGCCTGCCCAAAACCCCGTCTTTCCTGGGAGACCGGGAGCACATCCTGGTGCACCAGGGCGGGCTGCAAGACTGGCTCTTTGTGAGCCGCCCGGTCAAGGGCCGGGTGTCCGGGCTGTGGTCCATCCAGCTAAGCCGGCCTATTTTTGACAACGGCGAGTTTGCCGGTGTCATCGTGATGTCTGTCAACCCTGACTACTTTGTCAACTTCTACGAGAAGGCCGATTTGGGACGAGATGGCGTGGCCACCATGGTTCGCGACACGGGCGAGATCATGCTTCGCTCTGGTGGCCAAGGCCAGTACCTTGGCAATGTCGTGCTTAGTCCACCGTACGCCGCACCCGGCGCGCCACTGCAGGGCAGCTTTCGCAATCGTTCCCAAGTCGACGGTATTGAGCGTTTGTACAGCTACGTGCGATTAACTGACTTCGGGCTGACTATCCTGATTGGGCCGGGTATTGAGGAAAGGCTGGCGCCTGTGTATCGTCAACAGATTCAGAGGCTGCTCATTGCCAGCGTTGTCACGCTGGTCACGCTGTTCATGGGGTGGCAATTTTGGGTGATCCTGACGCGCAAGCGGGCCGTGGAACAGGCGCTTAACGACAGCCAGGTACGCTTGCTGGGTAGCCATGCGTTGCTGGAAAAACTCTCGACCCATGTGCCGGGCATGATTTTTCAGTACCGGCTGTCTCCCGACGGCCACTCAACCTACCCTTATGTCAGCGATGGCGTTCAGGAACTCTATGAAGTGACACCGGCGCAGGTGCGTGAAAACGCCAGCCCGGCGCTCTTCAACCTGCTTCCGCAAGATTACGCCGCGCTGAAGGCGTCCATCGCCGAGTCGGCGCGCACCCTGAACCTCTGGGACCATGAGTACCAGGTCCAGCTGCCCAAGCGAGGCTTGCGCTGGCTGGCTGGCCGCGCGCAACCCGAAAGGCTGGACGACGGCAGCGTGGTTTGGCATGGCTTCATCTCGGACATTACCGAGATCAAACTCAGCGAAGCGGCACTCAGCACGGCCAAGGAGACGGCCGAGGCCGCCAACCGCAGCAAAAGCGATTTTCTGGCAAACATGAGCCACGAGATCCGCACGCCCATGAACGCGATCATCGGCATGTCGCATCTGACACTGCTGACAGAACTGGACAAAAAACAGCGCAACTACATTGAAAAGGTGCACCTCGCGGGCAACAACTTGCTGGGCATCATCAATGACATCCTGGACTTTTCCAAGCTGGAGGCAGGCAAGATGTCGATGGAGTCCATCGATTTTCGCCTGGAAGATGTGATGGACAACCTGGTCAACATGGTGGCCATCAGGATGGAGGAAAAAGGGCTGGAGTTGCTCTTCAGCACCACCACCGATATGCCCACTGCGCTGGTGGGTGACCCCTTGCGCCTGGGGCAGGTGCTGCTCAATTTGGCCAACAATGCCATCAAGTTCACAGAAAAAGGCGAGGTCATCGTCGGTATTGAAAAGGTGGCGCAAACCGTCGACGCGGTCGAAATCCACTTCTGGGTGAAGGACACGGGCATCGGCATGACGCCAGAGCAGTGCGGCAAGATGTTCCAGTCCTTCAGCCAGGCCGATAGCTCGACCACGCGCAGGTATGGCGGTACGGGTCTGGGCCTGGTCATCTCCAAAAGCCTGGTTGAACGCATGCACGGGCGCATCTGGGTCGAGAGCGTGCCCGGCCAGGGCTCGGTCTTTCACTTCAATGCCCGCTTTGGCTTGCAGCCCCATCCCGCTGCGCGGCGCGTGTTCCAGGCCAATGAACTGCTCGGTGCACGCATGCTCGTGGTCGATGACAACGCGTCTGCGCGCGAGATTCTCTGCGCGATGGCGCGCACCTTGGGACTACAAGTCGATGTCGCGCGCGATGGACAGCAGGCCTTGCACATGGTGGCCGTGGCCGATCAAAAGCAGCTGCCCTACAACTTGCTGCTCATGGACTGGAAAATGCCCGGCATGGATGGCGTACAGACGCTTAAAGCGTTGCAGACGCAAGGCTTGACGCACGCGCCTGCGGTGATCATGGTGACGGCCTACGGCAGGGAAGAAGCGCTGCTGTGCCTTGAGGAGAGCGGCATCTCCATCAAGGCCGTATTGGCCAAGCCGGCTTCTGCCTTGAAATTGCTTGAAGCCATAGGCCAGGCGCTGGACAATGGCCTGCTCAAGGAAGTGCGCACCGATCAGAAAGGTGAAAGCTACAGCCGCAGCCGCAGCCACGCCAACGTGCAACTTCGGGGCGCGCTCGTGCTGCTGGTCGAAGACAACGACATGAACCAGGAGCTGGCCATGGACTTGCTCGGGCAGCAAGGCATTGAGGTGGTGCTGGCCACTAACGGCCAGGAGGCGATTGACATGTTGGCGGGCGATGCCCGGTTTGACGCGGTGCTGATGGATTGCCAGATGCCGGTGATGGATGGTTATAAGGCCGCGCGCGAAATCCGCAAGAACCCAGCCTTCAACGCGTTGCCCATCATTGCCATGACGGCTAACGCCATGTCCGATGACCGCCAGAAGGTGCTTGATGCGGGCATGTCAGACCATATCGCCAAGCCCATCAATGTGGGCGAGATGTTTGCCACCCTGTCGCGATGGATTCCGCATTCAGTGGCCCAGCAGCCCGGCAGCGTTGCCAGGAATGCAGCGCCAGGTAGTGCGATCCCGGTCAAGACCTTGCATGGCCTGACCGGCATCGATACCCAGGCCGGCATGGCGGCGACGATGAACAACGAAAGCCTTTACAGGCGCATGTTGATCAAGTTCCGTGACAGCCAGGGCCAGTTTGACGATTTGTTTGCCAAAGCGCGTGTGAATGCCGACAAGACCGCACCCGAGCGTTGCGCGCATACGCTCAGCGGAACCGCGGGAACCATTGGGGCCAGGGAGGTACAGCAAGCCGCCGCCCAACTGGAGCGGGCCTGTGCGGAGAAGGCTCTTGACGCGCACATTGATGCGCTTTTGCGTGAGACGCTTGCACAGCTCGGGCCCGTTATGGCCGGGCTTGACATCCTGGACACCCTCAAAAGTCCGGAGGCACACGCCGAAGCGACGGTGGATCCTGAAAAACTGAAATTACTGAGCCAGCGCCTGCAAGATCTGCTGCTGGACGACGATGCGGAGGCGCTTGAGCTGTGGGAGGAGAACGAAGCTTTCTTCAAGTCAGCCTATCCGGACCAATGGTCACAGATCAATAAATGCCTGAGCCGTTTTGACTTTGAGGCCGCCATTGCGGCATTTCAGGGTGCCCTGAAAGCTCAACTTGTTTAGGTGTAGAGTCTCAAAAGTTCCGAACCAGTCAAAATAGCAAAAATTAGAGAAAATTAAAATAGATATCAGGGTTTTCTTTGAGTTATTCAGGCCATCTTTAAATAAAGAAAATTTCAAATTAACTTAAATAATATATATGTCAATGCCAATTGAAAAAAATAAAATTTTAGTTGTGGACGACGTCGAGGTTAATAGAATTCTTGCCCGCGCTTACCTTGAAATGCTGGGCTGGAATGTCGATGAATGCGACGGAAGCCTCGCTACGCTGGAGTATTTAAAAACAAATACGCCCGAATCTATTTTGATGGACATCAGAATGCCCGATATGGATGGGGTTGAACTGGTGAAAATTTTACGCAAAACGCATCCAATCGGAACCATCATGATGGTCGCGTACACCGCACATGCCATCAACGAAGAAGTTAATGCTATTCGCCTGGCGGGATTTGACGAAGTACTGATCAAACCAATAACCTTCAAGGACGTTTCTTTCATATTCACAAGAAAAACCTGATCGATTTAACAACCGCACAAAAAACCGATTAATTATTTTAAATAAAATTATGCTTAGACGCATTGAAGCGCGTATCGTGAACGACCAGATCGGCCAGTCCATTCCTGAGCCAACCTACGCCACCGATGGTTCGGCAGCGATGGACCTGCGCGCCTGCATTGAGGCACCGGTCACACTTCAGCCCGCCAGCCGTGCATTGATAAAAACAGGTCTCGCCATCAATATGATGGACCCGGGTCTGGTGGCCATCGTGGCATCCCGCTCAGGCTTGTCGCTCAAGCACGGGATCCGTGTGGCCCAGGGAATCGGCGTGATTGATGCCGACTACCATGGCGAAATCAGCGTGATTTTGGCCAACGACAGCAGCCAGCCCTATGACGTTCAGCCGGGCGAGCGAATCGCCCAGTTAATGTTCCAGCCCGTGATTCAGGTCGCGCTGGCCTTCGTGGACGAGTTCTCTACGCAGACCGAGCGGGGCATGGGTGGATTTGGAAGCACAGGCAAGTCGTAACTGAAAAATTGCCCCAAAGGCGCGGGGCGACGATCTTGTGGCCGATTTTAATAAATTGGCAGTGTTGATCTTTCAAAACCATTTCATGCGTGCCGTCTCACGCACCCATTCTGCGTGCGATCTCCTGAACCAGCCGGCGCGCGAGCGAGCGCTTGGAGGCCCTGGGCAGCGCCGTGTTGCCCTGCGCGTCCACCAGCAGCAGCGCGTTGTGGTCCTGGCCAAAGGTATCGGGCCCGATGTTGCCCACCAGCAGCGGCACTTTTTTGCGCAGGCGCTTGGCTTGGGCGTTCTCCAGCAAATCGTGGCTTTCCGCGGCAAAACCCACGCAGTACAAGGCGCCCGCCTGGGCCGCCGCAGACCGGGCGACTGTGGCCAGAATGTCGGTGTTTTCAGTAAATTCCAGTTGCGGCGCGTGGCCAGAACCATCTTTCTTGATTTTCTGGGTGGAGGGCGCTGCGGGCCGCCAATCGGCAACAGCGGCAGTAGCTATAAAAACAGTAGCCTGCTTAGACCGCGATACAACGGCTTCAAGCATATTTTGTGCTGATTTCACATCCACGCGCGTGACCCCGCGCGGCGTGGGCAGACTCACCGGACCCGCCACCAGCGTCACCTCGGCGCCGGCCTCGCGCGCCGCACGTGCAATCGCAAAGCCCATTTTTCCGCTCGACAGATTCGTGATGCCGCGCACCGGGTCAATCGCCTCATAGGTCGGGCCAGCCGTCACCAGCACCCGCTGGCCGGCCAGTACCTTGGGCGTAAAAAACGCAATGACGTCTTCCAGCAGCTGCTCGGGCTCCAGCATGCGGCCGTCCCCGGTCTCGCCGCAAGCCTGAAAGCCCGTCCCCACGCCCAGCACCGTAGCGCCATCCGCGGCCAACTGAATCAAGTTGCGCTGGGTCGCGGGATGCGCGTACATCTCGCGGTTCATCGCCGGCGCCAGCAGCAGCGGCACTTGGTCGAGCGGCCTGGCCAGACACATCAGGCTCAGCAGGTCATCGGCCCGGCCATGCAGCAGCTTGGCCATAAAGTCGGCGCTGCAAGGCGCAATCAAGATCGCGTCGGCTTCCCGCGACAGGTTGATATGCGCCATGTTGTTGGCCTCACGGCGGTCCCATTGGCGGGTGTAGACCGGCCGACCACTGAGCGCCTGCATCGTGACCGGGGTGATGAACTGCTCGGCCGCCTCGGTCATGACCACCTGCACGGTGGCGCCGGCCTTGATCAGTGCACGGCACAATTCGGCCGCCTTGTAGCAGGCAATCCCGCCCGACAAGCCCAGCACGATATGTTTGCCGCCCAGATCCTGTGCGCCGTCGCCACTGCCCGGGCCGTTTGTTTCATTGGTCATGCCCGGCAATGTAGCAGCTAAACACGGCCGCTCAGGCGCGGGCAATGGGGTCCGGCCGCGAATGTTTCAGTTTAGTCAGGGGGCGGGCGGCAGCCGCGCGGCCACCCCCTATAATCTCCGTTTACCACCTTAGCGAACTCCCGGTTCGTAACTGACATGACCAAATTTGTCTTCGTCACAGGCGGTGTGGTGTCTTCCCTGGGCAAGGGAATCGCATC
The DNA here is from genome assembly GCA_030650875.1 of Polaromonas sp. Taxonomy (GTDB): domain Bacteria; phylum Pseudomonadota; class Gammaproteobacteria; order Burkholderiales; family Burkholderiaceae_C; genus Polaromonas. The sequence continues at coordinate 9,940 of JAUSDK010000152.1, read as the reverse complement.
GGCATCCCTGGCTGCGCTCCTTGAGTCGCGGGGCCTGAAAGTCACTCTCATCAAGCTCGATCCCTACATCAACGTGGATCCGGGCACGATGTCGCCGCTCCAGCATGGCGAGGTTTTTGTGACCGAAGACGGGGCAGAAACCGACCTCGATCTGGGCCATTACGAGCGTTTCATTGAAACGCGCATGCGCAAGGCCAACAACTTCACCACCGGCCAGATTTACCAAAGCGTGCTGGACAAGGAACGCCGCGGCGACTACCTCGGCAAGACGGTTCAGGTGATTCCGCACATCACCAATGAAATCCAGGACTTCATCAAGCGCGGTGCGCGCTATGACACGCCTGACGCGGTGGACGTGGCGATTGTTGAAATCGGCGGCACCGTCGGCGACATCGAGTCCCTGCCCTTTCTGGAAGCCGTGCGCCAAATGAGCCTGCGCATGGGGCCCAACAACACCGCCTTTGTGCACCTGAGCTATGTGCCCTGGATTGCGGCTGCGGGTGAACTCAAAACCAAGCCGACACAGCACACAGCCAAGCAACTGCGCGAAATCGGCATCCAGGCCGACGTGCTGCTGTGCCGGGCCGACCGCCGCATTCCCAACGAAGAGCGCGACAAGATCTCGCTGTTCTCCAACGTCCCCGAGTGGGGCGTGATTTCCATGTGGGACGTGGACACCATCTACAAGGTGCCCCGCATGCTGCACGAGCAAGGCCTGGACGGCCTGATCTGCGACAAGCTGCGCCTGAACACGCCGCCAGCCAATCTCAAGCGCTGGGACGACCTGGTGTACGAGACCGAGCACCCCAAGACTGAAGTCAAGATTGCCATGGTCGGCAAGTACGTGGACCTTAGCGACAGCTACAAGTCGCTCAATGAAGCCTTGCGCCATGCCGGCATGAAAAACCACGCCAAGGTGGCCATTGCGTATATCGACTCCGAAACCATCACCCCCGGCAACGTGTCGCAACTGGCGCACTTTGACGGCATCCTGGTGCCCGGCGGTTTTGGTATTCGCGGCGTCGAAGGCAAGATTTGCGCCGCCCGCTTCGCCCGTGAAAACAAAATTCCCTACCTCGGCATCTGCCTGGGCATGCAGGTTGCCACCATTGAGTTTGCCCGTCATGTCGCCGGACTCAAGGACGCCAACAGCACCGAATTCGACCCAGGCACTCCCAACCCCGTCATTGCGCTCATCACCGAGTGGAAAGACGCCGACGGCACTATCAAGACACGCCACGCCAAGTCCGACCTGGGCGGCACCATGCGGCTGGGCGCCCAAAGCTCCGACGTGGCCAAGGACACCCTGGCCCACAAAATTTATGGCGACGTGGTGACGGAACGCCACCGCCACCGCTATGAAGCCAACGTCAACTTCCTGGATACCCTGCGCAAGGCTGGCCTGGTGATTTCGGCGCTGACACAGCGCGAGCACCTGACGGAAATTGTCGAGTTGCCGCAGGACGTTCACCCCTGGTACATGGGCGTCCAGTTCCACCCCGAGTTCAAATCCACGCCGTGGAACGGACATCCGCTGTTCAATGCCTACATTGCGGCGACGCTTGAACATCGCGTCAGCAGGAGCCAGGCAGCGCATGACCCACATTCGGGAACCCAACCCTTGAAAGCGGTGGCCTGACCATGAAACTGTGCGGATTTGACATTGGCCTGGATCAGCCCTTTTTCCTGATTGCAGGGCCCTGCGTCATTGAATCGGAGCAATTGCAGATGGACACGGCTGGCACGCTGAAGGAAATCACTTCCGCGCTGGGCATTCCGTTCATTTTCAAGAGCAGCTTTGACAAGGCCAACCGGTCGTCAGGCAGCACCTTTCGCGGCCCGGGCATTGACCAGGGCCTTGAAATTTTGGCCAAGGTCAAGCGCGAACTTCACCTGCCGGTACTGACCGACATCCACGACGCGTCGCAGATTGCCCAGGTTGCCAGCGTGGTGGACGTGCTGCAGACCCCCGCCTTCTTGTGCCGCCAAACCGACTTCATCCGCGCTGTTGCGCAATCGGGCAAACCGGTCAACATCAAAAAAGGCCAGTTTTTAGCGCCCGGCGACATGAAAAATGTCATCGACAAAGCGCGCGCTGCCGCCCGCGAAATGGGGCTGAATGAAGACAACTTCATGGCCTGCGAGCGTGGCGCCAGTTTTGGCTACAACAACCTGGTCTCCGACATGCGCAGCCTGGCCATCATGCGGGAAACCCATGCGCCCGTGGTGTTTGACGCCACGCATTCGGTCCAGTTGCCCGGCGGCATGGGCACCAGCAGTGGCGGCCAGCGGGAAATGGTGCCCGTGCTGGCCCGCGCGGCAGTGGCCGTGGGCGTTGCCGGCCTCTTCATGGAAACCCATCCAGACCCGGCCAAGGCCATGAGCGACGGCCCCAATGCGGTTCCGCTCAAGCACATGAAAGCGCTGCTGGAAACACTGCTTGAACTGGACCGCGTGACCAAGAAGAATGGTTTTCTTGAGAACAACTTCAACTGAGCCCACCAGAAAATACCATGCCTGCGGCCTACATCCTTGTTGACATGCTGATCACCGACCCGGAGCAGTACAAAAAGTACATGGCCGATGCGCCCGCTGCGGTCGCTGCAGCAGGCGGCGAATACCTGGTGCGCGGCGGCCGCTTTGAGACCCTGGAAGGCCAGTGGCAACCCAGCCGCATCGCCATGCTGAAATTCCCGAGTTACGAGACCGCCAAAGCCTTTTACGACGGCGAGAGGTACCAGGCAGCGCGTTCAAAACGCCTGGGCGCCACTGAATTTTTTAATATGGTTTTGGTCGAGGGCGTTGCGGCCCCCATCTGAAACACTTTTCTACTTTCCAAGGAAAATAATGAGCGCAATTGTTGATATCGTCGGCCGCGAAATTCTCGACAGCCGTGGCAATCCTACTGTTGAATGTGACGTACTGCTGGAGTCCGGTGTCATGGGCCGCGCCTCGGTGCCGTCAGGCGCCTCCACCGGTTCACGTGAAGCCATTGAACTGCGTGACGGCGACAAATCCCGTTACCTGGGCAAAGGCGTGCTCAAGGCCGTCGAACATATCAACACCGAGATCTCCGAAGCCGTGCTGGGCCTGGACGCCAGCGAACAGGCTTTTCTGGACCGCACCCTGATTGACCTGGACGGCACTGACAACAAATCGCGCCTGGGCGCCAACGCCATGCTGGCCGTCAGCATGGCTGTGGCCCGCGCCGCAGCTGAAGAAGCCGGCCTGCCGCTGTACCGCTACTTTGGCGGCAGTGCGGCCATGCAGATGCCGGTGCCGATGATGAACGTGGTCAACGGCGGCGCGCACGCCAACAACAACCTGGACCTCCAGGAATTAATGATCATTCCGGTCGGTGCGCCAAGCTTTCGGGAAGCCATGCGTTACGGCGCCGAAGTCTTTCATGCGCTGAAAACCATTTTGCACGACAAGGGCATGAGCACGGCCGTGGGCGACGAAGGCGGCTTTGCGCCCAGCGTGCCCAACCATGAAGCGGCGATCCAGATGATTCTGGAAGCGATTGACAAGGCCGGCTTTGTGGCTGGCGAGCAGATTGCACTGGGCCTCGATTGCGCCGCGTCCGAGTTTTACAAGGACGGCAAGTACGAACTCTCGGGCGAGGGCCTGAGCCTGTCCGCCCAGGAATGGACCGACATGCTGGCCACCTGGGTGGACAAATACCCCATCATCAGCATCGAAGACGGCATGGCCGAAGGCGACTGGGACGGCTGGAAAATCCTGACCGACCGCCTCGGCAAGAATGTCCAGATCGTCGGTGACGACCTGTTCGTCACCAACACCAAGATCCTCAAGGAAGGCATCGACAAGGGCATTGCCAATTCGATCCTGATCAAGATCAACCAGATCGGCACCCTGACTGAAACCTTTGCCGCGATTGAAATGGCCAAGCGCGCGGGCTACACCGCCGTGATCTCGCACCGCTCGGGCGAAACCGAAGACTCGACGATTGCCGATATCGCCGTGGGCACCAACGCCGGCCAGATCAAGACCGGCTCGCTGTCGCGCTCGGACCGCATGGCCAAGTACAACCAGCTGCTGCGCATAGAAGAGGACCTGGGCGAGATCGCTTCTTATCCCGGCCGCGCTGCGTTCTACAACCTGCGCTGAGCCCCAGGCACTGACCGCACCCGGCTGACCATCCCGTGGTAAACCGCTTTGTCCCTGCTACCCTGATTGCGCTGCTGGTGTTATTTCATGCGCAGCTCTGGAATGGCCGGGGCAGTCTTCCCAGCGTGCGCGAGATGCAGCAACGGCTGGACAAGCAACGTGCTGAAAACGTGCAGATCCAGGCCAGCAACGACCAGTTGGCCGCCGAAGTCAAGGATCTCCAGGAGGGCCTGGAAATGGTTGAAGAAAAGGCACGCAGCGAGTTGGGCATGGTCAAACCCAACGAAATCTTTGTGCAGATCACCCCTTAAGCGGCCCTCCCCGCGCCTTCCAGCGCAGGCTCTTCATCCCTGCGTTTCACTTGATCTTCTGACCTGACGATGCTGAAAATTGCCTTGGCTGGCGCAGCCAACACGGGGAAGTCGGAACTGGCGGCGGCCCTGACCCGGGCCTTGCAAGCTTCTGGCGAAAATGCCTTCGTGACGGTGACCCCCACGCCAGAGCGCATGACAGACCTGGCCTTCAACAACCTGACCCTGCTGATGGGGCTGAACACCCGGCAAGCATCGGCATGCGCCTCGGGAACACTGGAAGCCGAGGATCTCGCGATTCGGACTGCATTGGCAAACGCTGGCGTGCCTTACCAGGTGATTTACGGCGAAGGCGAGGAACGCCTGGCCCAGGCGCTCCAGGCGGCTCAGCGCCTGCTGCTACCCCGCTCGGGGATGCAGCGGCCAGGCGGCCAGGCCAGCAAGCCCAAGACCAGCGCCTGGGTCTGGATGTGCGACAAATGCAGCGACCCGCAGTGCGAGCATCGCCTGCTGACGGCGCTGCTGGCCCAACGCAACCAGGCTTGAACCCCTTTATTGGACTGTTACTGAACCGTTGAAGGCGGCTGATGGCCCTGATGGGTAAAAATCTGCGCCGCATCGACCGGATCGAACACGTACTGCGCCCCGCAGAATTCGCACCCCACCTCGACGTTGCCGCGTTCGGCAATGATGCTTTCAATCTCATCGGTGCCCAGGCTACGCAGCATGTTGCTCACGCGCTCACGCGAGCAACTGCACGCAAAACGCGGCGTCAAGGGCTCAAAGCGCGTGATGGGCTCTTGCCAGAACAGCCGGTGCAAAATCGTGTCCACATCCAGCGTCAGCAACTCTTCCCGCTTGAGGGTGCCAGCCAGCAAGGCAATGCGCCCATAGTCTTCATTCACGCCGATCTGGTCTTCATTGGCATCGCGGTCGGCCTGTCCTTCCAGGTTGCCCAGCCCCTTTGCCGGCAGGCGCTGGATCAGCAGGCCCGCCGCGACGTTCCCGTCGGCGGCCAGAATCAGTTTGGTGTCGAGCTGCTCGCTTTGCAGCATGTAGTGCTCCAGCACCTCGCTCAGGTTTTCAAGTTTCTCGCGCTGGTCGCCAAACAGCGGCACCACGCCCTGGTAAGGCTGCTGGCCCGGAAACTTGTCTTTCGGGTCCAGCGTGATGGCGCAGCGCCCTTCGTTGTTCACGTTGACCAGCTGGCTTAACGAGCTGCCAGGATTGACGGCACCCGTCACGGTCGCGGTCGCGCGCAGGCTCAGGTCGGGCTGCACTTCGGCCACGGCCAGCTTGACCGGGCCATCGCCAAAAATCTGCAGCACCAGCGCGCCATTGAACTTGATGTTGCCCTGCATCAGGGCGCCCGCCGCCGTCATTTCACCAAGCAGGTGCATCACTTCGACCGGGTAACCGCCCGCCGCCTCGCGGCGCTTGAGGATTTCTTGCCAGGAATCGGTCAGGCGCACCAGCATGCCGCGCACGGGCAGGCCGTCAAAGATAAATTTATGGAGTTCGGACATGGCTTTGGCACTAAAAAGTGCAGGCTGAGTGGAAAAAACGACAACTGGCCGCTCAGGCCAGCTTCTTGAGCCCGGCTTTATAGCGGCGGGCATTGTTTATATAGCGCTGGGCGCTCAGTTTTAAACCCTCTATCTGCTCTTCAGTGAGCTGACGCACCGCTTTGGCCGGACTGCCGAAGATCATGGAGCCGTCCGGGAACTCCTTGCCCTCGGTCACCAGCGAGCCCGCGCCCACCAGGCAATTTTTGCCAATTTTGGCGCCATTGAGGATCACGGCCTGAATGCCGATCAGCGAGCCGTCGCCAATGGTGCAGCCATGCAGCATGACCTGATGGCCCACGGTCACGTTTTCGCCAATGGTCAAGGGCACGCCCTGGTCGGTGTGAAGCACGCTGCTGTCCTGGATGTTGGAGCCCTTGCCCACCGTGATGGCGTCCATGTCGCCCCGGATCACCACGCCAAACCAGACGCTGCTGTCTTCGGCCAATGTGACGTTACCCATTACCTGCGCGTTGTCGGCAACCCAGGCGGATGGATGCAGGGTGGGAGTCAAATCGTCAAGTTGATAAATTGCCATGGCATGTCCTTTAATAGGTGGTCTGCGGTGTGTGGGGCTAACACCGGATTGTACGGAGCCGCCTGAGCGCCCGTCGTCGACAATCCAGCCATGCCTGAAACCCGCCTACCCGCCGAATTACGCCAGCTTGCCCTGCAGGCCCTGATGGAAGCTGATCCACAACAAAAAGTGCTTTTAGCCTATGAACTGAGAGACAAGTCTGCTTCTATTTTTATAACAAGCGATGCCGCTTTGCAGGCACCGGCCGGACTGCCCGGATGCCCGGCGCGACCGGAGTTGCGAACCCACCTGGACATGCCCAGACGTTCTCCCTTCACCCAGGAAGGTCTGGCCGCCCTGCTGCACGCCGTGACGCACATCGAGTTCAACGCCATCAACCTGGCACTCGATGCCGCCTGGCGGTTCTCAGGCATGCCGCCCGCGTACTACCTGGACTGGGTGAAGGTGGCGGCTGAAGAGGCGCAACACTTCAGCCTGCTGCAAGCCCAGCTGCAAGGCATGGGTTATGGCTACGGCGACTTTCCCGGCCACACCGGCCTGTGGGACATGACCCAAAAAACCGAAGGCGACGTGCTGGCGCGCATGGCCCTGGTGCCGCGCACGCTGGAGGCCCGGGGGCTGGACGCCACGCCCCCCATGCAGGCCAAGCTGCGCAAGGTCGGCACACCGGACGCCCTGCGCGCGGTCGCGATTCTGGACATCATTTTGCGCGACGAGATTGGCCATGTCGCCATCGGCAACCACTGGTACCGCGTGCTGTGCGCCCAGCGCGGCCTGGAGCCGCTGGCCACCTACGCCCGGCTGGCCCTGCAGTATGGCGCACCCCGCCTGAAGGGCCCGCTGAACCTGGCCGCCCGCCGCGATGCCGGGTTTGACGACGCCGAACTGGCACTGCTGAGCGCAAGCGCCTGAGGCTACGCTTTGTAACAACGAAAAAAATTGAAGGGCGCTAGACTGAAAACGATCAAAAAAACAGGCACCACAGGGAGGTCGCGCATGATCCGGTACTTCGTTCCAACCATTCCATCGCGTCTGCCTGCAGACATCGCGCTGCAGTTACCGCAAGGCCAGCATCTGGGCCAGCCCGATGCGCTGGTCAAGTTGTCGTTTTCAAGATGGTCGGGCATTGCCCGCCTGAAGGCCGGCCAGATCGGTGCGCTGGCCGAAGACTACGTGGAGGGCAAGCTGCAGATTGAGGGCGCCATGCGCGATGTCATGCGCGCCGTCACCACGCTGCTGCCCGGCAACCCCGTGGAAAGCGACAGGGGCTGGTGGTCCGGCCTGCTGCAGCACGCCAGATCACTGGGCGCCCACACGCCCGCAAAAGATGCCGCCCAGATACAGTTTCATTACGATGTGTCAGACGCGTTTTATGCGTTGTGGCTGGACCCGCGCCAGGTCTACTCGTGCGCCTATTACCGTGACTTCAATGCGCCGACCGACTCGCCCACCGCGCTGGCACGCGCCCAGGAAGCCAAACTGGACCACATCTGCCGCAAGCTGATGCTGCAACCCGGCGAGCGTTTTCTGGATATTGGCTCGGGCTGGGGCGCGCTGCTGCTGTGGGCGGCCGAGCATTACGGCGTCGATGCCACCGGCATCACGCTGTCAAGAAACCAGCATGCCCATGTGCAGCAACTGATTGCCGAAAAAGGCCTGAGCCAGCGCGTACGGGTGGAACTGCGCGACTACCGCGACCTGGCCGAAGACCAGCCCTTCAACAAAATATCTTCGGTTGGCATGTTTGAGCATGTGGGACGCGAGAACATGACCGCCTACTTTGAAAAGGTTCTGCGCCTGCTCACCCCCGGCGGCATGGTGCTGAACCACGGCATCACGGCCGGCGGGCTTGAAAACCGGCAGCTGGGCGCCGGCATGGGTGACTTCATTGAAAAATACATCTTTCCGGGCGGTGAGTTGCTGCACGTCTGCGCCGTGCTGGAGCACCTGTCGCGCGCCGGGCTGGAGATGGTCGACACCGAAAACCTGAGGCCGCACTACGCCCGCACACTGTGGGACTGGTCAGACGCCCTGGAGGCCAGGCTGGATGAAGCCCGGCAAGTGCTGGTCGCAGACGGCGGACCGGAGCGCGCCGAAAAAACCCTGCGCGCCTACCGCCTGTACCTGGCCGGCAGCGCCACGAGTTTTGAACAAGGCTGGCTGTCGCTGCACCAGATCCTGGCGACCCGGCCCTCGGGCGACGTGCGGCAATTACAGGTAAAAGGCGCCCGGTCGGTCTACCCTTTCAGCCGGGACTATATGTACCACTGAGCGTCCTGGCCGTGCGCCAGGCTGGTCTTGAATTCAGCCGCGCGGATGGTGCTCCGCATGCAGCGCCTTCAGGCGCTCCCTGGCGACATGGGTGTAGATCGTGGTGGTCGAAATATCGGCATGCCCCAGCAGCAACTGCACGGCGCGCAGATCAGCGCCATGGTTCAGCAAATGGGTCGCAAACGCATGGCGCAAGGTATGCGGCGACAGCGGCGACGTGATGCCCGCCAGGCCCGCATACTTTTTGACAAGCTTCCAGAACATGACCCGGCTCATGCCATGGCCGTGGCCGGTGACAAACAAGTCCTCGGTTTGCTGCCCACCCAAAATCGCAGGCCGTGCCTCGGCCAGATACAGCACCACCCATTCCCGCGCCACCTGCCCGAAAGGCACCAGCCGCTCCTTGCCGCCCTTGCCCATGACGCGCAGCACGCCTTCATTGAGCCCAAGGTGAAAGGTCTTCAGACCGACCAGCTCGCTCACGCGCAGGCCACTGGCATACATCAGCTCTAGCATGGCGCGGTCGCGCTGCCCCAGCGCTTCATCGTCGGCGGGTGCTGCCAGCAAGGCATCGACCTGCGCTTCGCTCATTGTTTTGGGCACCCGCAGCGCCTGTTTGGCCGCCTGGAGCTTCAACGTTGGATCTGCCGCAATGAGACGCTCACGCAGCGCCCAGCGAAAGTAGCGCTTGAACACCGTCAGGCGCCGGTTCGCCGACGTGGCCTTGGTGGCCTCGTGCATCACGGAAAAGTACGCAGCAAGATCGCTCTCCAGCGTGTCATCGAGCGGGCGGCCGCCCTGGCTCTGGGCCCCCAGCCAGCGCGCGTAAAGCGACAAGTCGCGCCGGTACGCCTCCAGCGTGTTTTTGCTCAAGCCGTCTTCCAGCCACACGGCGTCAATAAACGCATCTATGCTGAGTTGGCTGGCGGGCGTCATGACACGGACGATAACAAAAAAAGCCGCACCGCAAACCACAAAGGGAGTGCGGGGCGGCTGGCAGCCTTGTCAGCGGGCGTCAAACCCGCTGATGGCACTTGCGTTAATCAAGCTTGAGCTTGGAAGTTTCAACCACCTTCTTGTAGACCTCGTACTCGGCCTTGATCTGCGCTGCAAACTGCTCTGGC
>JAUSDK010000149.1 GCA_030650875.1 Polaromonas sp. | reverse complement strand
GCGGGTTCAGCTGATCCCACAGCTTCTTGCTGTACAGCACAAAGAAGGGCGAGTAGGCATGACGCGTCACTGACAAATACTTCTGCACCTCATTGAGCTTGGAGGTTTCAATCGTGGCAAAGGGATTTTCCTGGCCGTCAATGGTCTTGGTCTCCAGCGCGGTGAACACCTCCCCGAAGGCCATCGGCAAGGGGTTGGCGCCCAGTGTCTTGAAGGTGTCGAGGAAAATGTTGTTCTGCATCACGCGTATCTTGACGCCGTCAAAATCTTCGACTTTGGCCACCGGGCGCTTGCTGTTGGTCAGGTTGCGAAAACCGTTTTCCCAGTAGGCCAGGTTCACCAGGCCAGCGGCTTCCAATTTTTTATTGAAGTACTGACCGGCCGGGCCGTCCAACACGGCATAGGCCTCTTTTTCATTGGCAAACAGGAATGGCAGGTCAAAGGCGCCGAGCTCCTTGACGATGCCGACCAAGGCCGAGCCGGACGTGCAGACGATCTCTTGCGTACCCGCACGCGTCGCCTGGGTAGCCGCCAGGTCACCGCCGGCCGAGCCGCCCCAGAAGGCGTTGATCTTGATCTTGCCGCCGGTTTTGGCATTGAGTACTTCCTGCATTTTCCTGACGCCATTACCAACCGAGTGGTCTTCATTCACGCCATTGGTGAACTTGATGGTGCGCTCGGTGAATTGCGCGAAGGCTGAAGTTGCCACCAGCAAGGCGGCTGCGGCCAGGGCGGTGGCCAGGGTTCTACGTTTGAACATGCTTGTCTCCTTTAAATAAACGACAGGGGTTGGGAAAACGGGGTCATCGCATCCACCACTGCAGTGGCACGGTGACGATGGCGGGGAACAGAACCAGCAGGAACAGCACGGCCAATTGCGCCATCAGGAATGGCAGCACACCCTTGAAGGCATCGTCCATGCTGATCTTGGCAACGCCACACACGACGTTGAGCACCGTGCCCACGGGCGGCGTGATCAGGCCGATGGCGTTGTTCATGATGAACATGACGCCGAAGTAGACGGGATCAATGCCGGCCTTGAGCACCAGGGGCATCAGCACCGGCGTCAGGATCAGCACGGTGGGCGTGAAATCCAGCGCCGTGCCAACGGCCACGATCAGCACCATCATCATGAACATCAGCAGCAGCTTGTTGCCCATGAAGGGCGCCATCATGTTGGCGACCTCCGTCGGGATATTCGCCACCGTGATCAGCCAGGCGCTGACCATGGCCGCGGCGACCAGGAACATCACGACCGCGGTTGTCTTGCCGGCGGCCAGGATCACGCCGTACAGTTGCGACCATTTGAGTTCGCGGTAGATGAACATGCCCACGAAAAAGCTGTACACCGCCGCCACGACGGCCGCTTCGGTCGGCGTGAACACGCCAAATTTCATGCCGCCAATGATGACGATCGGCAGCGCCAGCGCGAAGCCGCCCTCGGCCGTGATACGCAGGCGTTCGGGCAACTTCAGTTGGGGCGCGGGCAGCACGTTTTCCCGCTTGGCCAGCCACCACCAGGTCACGCCGATTGCCAGCCCCATCAGCATACCGGGGACGATGCCGGCGAGAAACAGTTTGGTGATGGAGACATTGCCCGCGACGCCAAAAATAATCATGCCTATTGACGGCGGAATCACCGGCGCGATGATGCCGCCCGAGGCGATCAGTCCCGAGGCCCGGCCGACGTTGTAGCCGGCGGCCCGCATCATCGGGACCAGCAGCGCGGCCAGTGCGGCCGTGTCGGCGACGGCCGAGCCCGAGAGCGACGCCATGATCACTGCGGCAATGACCGTGACGTAGCCCAGGCCGCCGCGAAAGTGCCCGACCCAGGCCATGGCCATATTGATGATGCGCCGGCTCAGCCCTCCGGCATTCATGAACTCCCCCGCGAGCAAGAAGAAGGGCACTGCCAGCAGCGGGAAGTTGTCGGCGCCTTCCACAAAGCGCTGGGCCAGAATCTGGCTGTCAAACGTCACCAGGCCACTGGTAGCACCCAGGAACGCCATCAGGGCGACGCCGCAGACCAGCAGCGCATAGGCGATCGGCATGCCGATGGCCATGGCGGCCAGCAGGCTGAGAACAAAGACGCTGACGGTCATACCTTGACCTCCTGCATTGGCTTGTCAACTTGGGCCATGCCTTCGGTCTCGACCACCTGCACCAGCTCGTCTTCACTGATCTGCCCGCGCACCAGGCGGTACAGCATATTCAGATTGATGATGCCCATCACCACGCTGACAACGTAGCCAATGCCATAAATCCAGATCATGGAAATGCCGGCCACCGGCGACACATTGCTCACCTGCAACTCGTGCATCTTCCAGGTTCCCAGAAAAAACAGGCCGTTGCACAGCAGCATCAGGCTTTCACTGAGGAACAGGCACACCTTCTTGCCCAGCACCGGCAGGTGTTTGATCAGCGTGTCCACGCCCAGATGGCCGCCTTCGTGCATGGCCACCATGGCGCCGATGTAGGTCAGCCAGATGAAGCAATAGCGCGACATTTCATCCGAGATCAGGAGGCTGGAGTTAAAACCATAGCGCAGCACCACGTTGCCGAACACCATGACCACCATGGCCACCATGCAGAGCACTACCAGCAGCTCCAGCAGCTTGAAGAACCAGTGAACCGAATCATTAATTATTTTTTGCAAGGTCATCCTCCACTTGTTGTTGATGTTGTTTTCTCAACCCGACAATCAATACGCGACCCGCGAACCCAGGCCGCGCTCGTCGGCCAGGCGCACGGCAAGGTTGGCCACCACCAGGTCCTGCAAGGCCACCCCCGTGCCGTCGAAAAGGGTTATTTCCTCCGCGCTGCGGCGCCCATCGCAAAGCCCCGCGATCACTGCGCCAAGGCTGCCGCGCAGGCTTTGCAGCGTGATCAGCCCGGCGCTATAGGCGTGCTGGCACTCGCCGATGGTGATGGCCTGCGCCGCCTCATCCACAAACAGGGCCGCACCGGCCACCAGGGCAGGGTCGAGTTCCTGCTTACCCACGGTGTCGGCCCCCATGGCGCTGATATGGGTGCCGGGACGGACCCAGGATTTTTCAATCAAGGCCCGCTGGGACGGCGTCACGGTGATCAGAATGTCGGCGTTGGCCGCCACCGCCTGGCAGTCGGTTTGCGGCGCGTATTCAAGCCCCAATTCGGCCACCAGGCGGCCGAAGGCCACAAGATTTTCGGCAGACGGGTCCCAGGCGTAGACCTTTCGGACAGGCCGCACAGCCAGCGTCGCGCGCAACTGGTAGGCTGACTGGACGCCAGTGCCGATGATGCCAAGCACGGTACTGTCCGGGCGCGACAGGTACTTGGTGGCGATGGCACTGGCGGCACCGGTACGCACGCCGGTCAGGTAGTTGGCGCTAACCAGGGCCGAAGCGCGACCGGTTTGCGGATCGAACAGCAAGGTCGAAGACTGGTGATTGGTCAGGCCCAGGGCCAGGTTGTGCGGCCAGTAACCACCGGCCTTGAGGCCAAGAATGGGCACACTGGTGTCACAGCCGGTCTTGACGCCATAGACCGCATCCCGATAGCCCACCACCTCGCGCACGACCGGGTAGTTGCGGGCCTGGCCGCGCGCCATGGCGACGAAGGATTTTTCGACGGCCGCGATGACGTCCTCAACGCCCACCAGGTCGCGCGCGTCCTGCTCAGAAATGATCAACATGTTGTTATCCTTTTGCCTGTCTTACCAGCCGCTGAAACGTTGCCAGACCGCAGTGATCTCGTGGTCCTTCCCCAGCACGCTGTAATGACCGTACTGGGCTGCGGTGGAGCACGCATGGTTAGGCAGAATCCGGACCTGGGTACCGACGGGCAGGTGCAGCGCGCCGTCCACCTTGCCGGACCGGTGCGCCATGATGCCGTGCTCCTGGTTGGCGCCCACCAGAATAAGGTCGTCCAGCGGTTGGCCGTCCAGGTCACAGACCAGGCCGTAGCCCTGGTCCACGGGCTGCTTGGCCGTGCCGCGGTCGCGCGACATCGCCATCCACCCGGCATCCAGAATGGTCCAGCCTTTTTCGCGCTGGTGCCCGATCACCGTGGCCAGGACCGACACGGCAATGTCATCGGTTTGGCAGACGTTCAGGCCGGCCATGACCAGATCAAAGAAGACGAACACCCCGGCGCGCACCTCGGTCACGCCATCCAGATGCTCGGCGAACAACGCGGTCGGTGTCGAGCCCACGCTCACGACCGGGCAGGCGATGCCCGCCGCCCGCAGGCGCTCGGCCGCGTGAACGACGGCGGCACGCTCCTGCTCGGCCATGGCGCGTATCGCGTCCACGGTAAAGGCGTCATAAGAACTGCCGGCATGGGTCAACACCCCCTTCACCGGGAGGCCCGCATCTTGCAGGAACCGGCCAATCTCGATGAGCTCGGGTGCGTCGGGCTTCACGCCCGAACGGTGACCGTCCGAATCGATCTCGATCAGGAGGTCGAACTGGCGCTGCGTCGCCCTGGCGCGATCGGCCAGCAAACGGGCGGTTTCCATGCTGTCCAGGATGAGCGACAGCCGCACGCCCTGGTCCTGCAGGGCCATCACATGGTCCATCTTGTTGGGCGCGATGCAGACGGCGTACAGGATATCCGTGACCCCGTGCGCCGCGAAGTACTCGGCCTCGCGCAGGGTGGAGACTGTGATCGGGCCTTGCGGTGTCTCCATGAGGCGGCGCGCCACGTCGATGCACTTGTTGGTCTTGACGTGCGGTCGAAACACGACCCCGAGGCGCTGCACCTGGCTGCGCATGCGCGCGATGTTGCGGTCCATCCGGGCCTCATCAAGAATCAGCGCCGGTGTTTCCAGTTGTTCCATCACTTGGTTCGCCATCTCAGTTTCCTTCGCCTTGCGTTTCGCGTGCCAGTACGCGTCCGGGTCGCGCGCCGGTCGATCGGCCTTCGCGCCAGACCATGGCGCCATTGACAATCACGGTGTCGATGCCGCGCGACGGCGCAATCGGTTTTTCATAGGTGGCGGCCTCGTCGACCGTGTCGGCATCGAACAGGGTCAGGTCGGCGTACGCGCCTTCCTTGAGCACACCCCGGTCCTTCAGGCCAAAGTTCTTCGCCGTCAGGCCGGTCATCTTGTGCACGGCGGTCTCCAGCGGGAACAGCCCGAGCAGTCGGCCATAGTGGCCCAGCACGCGCGGAAAACTACCCCACAGGCGCGGGTGCGGCGCCGCGTCGTGCGGCAGCCCGTCGGAGCCAATCATGGTCTGGTCGAACTTCAGGATGCGCTGCACGTCGGCCTCGTCCATCCTGAAGTAGATCGCGCCGGCAGGCAGCAGGCGCTGCACCGCATCCTCCTGGGAGACACCCATTTTTTGCGCGATATCGGCCAGGTCCTGGCCGGCGTACTCCGGCAGCGTTTTCGACCAGCTGACAATGACGCGGGTGGAACTTGCCGCCCGGTCGGCCGACAAAATGGTGGAGCCGGCCGTGTAGGGATAGCAGTCCAGGCAGATCGGCTGTTTGGCCATGTTTTTCTCGATGAAGTCCAGCGTTTCCTCGGACCTGCCGTAGTTAGCCTGCCCCACCAGCTTGTGGTGCGAGATCACCACCGGCACCCCGACCTCGCGGCCGATCCGAAAGCTCTCTTCCAGCGAGTCGATCACCCGGTCCGCCTCGTTGCGCATATGGGTGCAATACAGGCCGTTGAATTCCTTGAGCGGGCGGCAGATCTCTATCACCTCCTCGGTGGGCGCCGCAATTGACGGCTCGTAGAACAAGCCGGTGGACACACCGATGGCGCCCGCGCGCATGGCCTCCTCGACCAGGGCGCGCATGGCCTCGATTTCAGCCGCAGTCGCGGGCTGCATCAGGTCATCCATGGTGGCCACGCGCAAGGTGGTGTGGCCCACCAGCATGGCGCAGTTGGTGGCCGCCGGCTGGGCCCGCAGCGCATCCAGGTAAGCGGCGAAACTGGGGAACCGGAACCACCCGCCCTCGTCGTCGAGCAGGTTCAGCGGCGGCGTGACAGGGTTGGGGATGGGGCGCGGCATGGGCGCCAGCGACACACCGCAATTGCCGCCGATCACCGTCGTCACGCCCTGGCTGACCTTGGGTGCCATGTCGCCGCCGGACAGCATGATGCGGTCGTCGTGGGTGTGGGCATCGATAAAACCCGGCGCCGCGATGCGACCCGCCAGGTTGATCTCCACGTCGCCGTGCAGCGCCGCAAGGTCGCCGATGCGCGCAATGCGGTCGCCGCGAATGCCGATGTCGCCCGTGAACCGGGGTGCGCCCGTGCCATCGACGATGCTGGCGTTGCGAATCAATAGATCAAAGTTTTTTTGCATCAAAGGCCTTGGGGTTGATGTTTTTTTATTGGCCGCACAGGGGCGCGCCATGCATCTGACAGAGGATGTTGAGCAGTTCGGGAATCATTTTTTCGCCCCCGCCCACGTTTGCAGCGGTGACAAAGGTCTGATGAACCGCCTCGCCCACAAAGGCGCCGACCTGCAGTTCTTCTGCCATGTGGGTGAAGTAGCGCAAATCCTTGCCCGCGTTGATCAGGGAGAACAGCATGCTGCCCGGCGCCCCACTTTCAAGAAACGGCATCAGGCGTTTGAGGACCACGCTGTCGCCGCCGCCGGTGGCCAGCACCTGCGTCAGCACCTGGCGGTCGACCCCGGCCTTGCCGGCGCAGGTATAAGCCTCCGCGAGCAGGGCCAGGGTGCCCAGGGAAATGTAGTTGTGCAGCAACTTCATGCGATGGCCGGAACCGACCTCGCCGCCGATGTAGATGTTTTCGCTATAGGCTTCAACCAGCGGACGGATCTCCGCCAGCGTGGCGGCATCGCCACCGAGCATGGTGTTGACACAGCCGTCTTCGGCATGCTGCGAGGTCCGGGTCATGGGCGCATCGACATAACGCCCGCCGCGCGCCTGCACCGCCGCCGCCACCTTGACGGTCGACACCGGATCGGCGGTCGTGCCGTCGACCACAATGCTCCCGGCCCGCAAGCCTTCCAGCAACCCGTGCGGACCATAGACACAGGCTTCCACCTGGGGCGATCCGGTGACACACATGAACACCACATCGGCCGCGGCCGCCACCTCTTTGGCCGTCGCCACCGTTTGCGCGCCCATTTTTTTCAAGTCATCAATCGGCTGGTTACCGGGATGGTCCAGCAGCGTCATGGCGTGCCCCTGCTTGAGCAGGTTTTTCGCCAGGCCATGCCCCATCAGGCCGACGCCGATAAAGCCGAGTTTTCTGTTAGCAGACATGTTTATTCCTTTCAGGGTCTCGTGTTCGATCAACGCGCATAGTCAGGGTGTTCGCGGTCGAGCTTGCGGCGCAGCGCATCAAGATGCAGCCGTGCCCAGTGCTCGCGCTCGCGCCCGAACTGCTGCACGGTTTTTTCCGCGATGTCGTGCGGGACCCGCCGCAGCGGCCGGTTGCAACTCATGGCCTTGACCTGCAACTCTGCCGCGCGCTCCAGGTAATAAAGCCGGTCAAAGGCCTGGGCCACCGAAGCGCCGACCACGATCACGCCATGGTGCGCCAGGAACAGCACATGTTTTTCGCCCATCTGGCGGGCGATGCGCTCGCCTTCGCGCGGGTCATGCGCCAGGCCGTTGTAGCTGTCGTCGTACGCGACATCGTCATAAAAGCGCAAGGCCTCCTGCGACGCGGGCTCCAGGCGGCCGTTGTCCAGCATCGTGATGGCGGTGGCGTACGGCATATGCGTGTGGAGTACGCAGCGCGCCGCGGGATGAATGGCATGAATCTGCCCGTGGATGTTGAAGGCGGCAAAACCGCCATCACGCGCGCCGAGCTGGTCCACGCCGTGCGCGTCAATCAGCATCAACTCGCTCGCCCGCGCTTCGGAAAAGTACATGCCCCACGGGTTGAGCAAAAACCGCAGGGGCTCATCACGCACCCTCAGGCTGAAATGGCTGCATACACCGGCCTGCCCGCTGAACATGGCAGCGCCACGGAAAGCGGCAGCGAGGTCCTTGCGGTCTTCTATGAAATTACTTTCCACCTCATGGTCTCCAGGCAATCAAGCCAAGCGATTAAAAACGAACACCCTCACACTCACAACAGCGCGCCGCGCGCGGCAATGGGCCAGAGGGCCTCTACCCGCTCGCCGCGCACGCAGATCAGTTCGTCATACAGATTGACGGTCGGGTCGCAGTGGCCGGGCACCAGCATCAGCTGGTCGCCCAGTGAAAGCGCGGCAGCATCTGCCGTGACCAGCACCCCATGCTCATCGGCGGCCTTCGTGTAGCGCAGATCACCCCGCTGCCACACGGTGGGCATGCCCGAGTCCACGCTGGACGCCTTCAAGCCGGCGTCGACCACAGCGTGCGTGGCGGTAGCCCGGCTCATGACGGTGGTGCGTACAAACAGGGCATGCTCGAACGCGACGTCACCTTCACCGCGCTGGTTGTCGCCATAGTCGCGGTCCATGAAGACATAGGACCCGGCCTGGATTTCGTCGAAAATCCCCGAGTCGCGCTCATGCACGAAGCTGCCAGTGCCCCCGCCCGTCACCCGTTCCACGGCAACGCCGCAGGCCTCGATGGCCTGGCGGGTCATGCGCGCAGCCTGGGCGGCGCTGCCAATGGCCGCAGCGCGGTCCTGCGGCGCACGCAAATGCTGGGCCGGGCCGTGGTAGCACTGCAGACCTGCAAAACGCAGCGTCGGGCTGGCCGCAATCTGCAATGCCAGCCGCACCGCCTCATCTCCAGGTGCAACGCCGCAGCGGTTCGCCCCGACATTGACCTCCACATAGACATCAAGCGTCACCGCATGCGCCTTCGCCGCCAAGGCCAGCGCCTGCACCTGCTGCGGGTGGTCGACCAGCACACCGATGCGTGCGCGGCTCGCCAGTGCCGCCAGATGGCGCAGCTTGACATCGCCCATCACCTCGTTGGTGATCAGCACATCCTGGATCCCGGCATCGACGAATACCGCCGCCTCGCTGACTTTCTGGCAGCAGATGCCCACGGCACCCCGTGCGACCTGGCGCAGCGCGATTTCCGGGCACTTGTGGCTCTTGGAGTGGGCACGCAGCCGCACGTCATGCCCGCGCAGCGCGTCCGCCATACGCTGCAAGTTGCGCTCGAACGCATCAAGGTCAAGAATGAGCGAGGGTGTGTCGATGACGCCGAGATGATCGCCAGGCTGGGCGGCGTGCCAGGGACTCATGGGTGCACCACGCGCCGTGCGGAAATACGGTTGGCGTTCAATCGACCCTCGCACCCGAGGACTTGACGACCTTGGCCCACTTGACGGTTTCGCGGCGTGAGAGTTCGCGAAACTCCTCCGGCGTGCTGGGGTCGGTCTCCGCACCCAGCGCCTTGAAGCGCTCGCGCACCACAGGACTGGCCAGCGCGGTCCGGATTTCGGCGTTGAGGCGGGTCACGATGTCCTTGGGCATGTTGGCTGGCCCGATAATGCCGCCCCAGGCCACGACCTCATAGCCCGGCACACCCGATTCGGCAATGGTGGGAATATCCGGGTAGGTCGGCGAGCGCTGGCTGGACGAAATGCCCAGCGCCCGCACCCGGCCCGACTGGGCCAGCGGACCGGACACCGGGGTATTGATGATCATGAGCTGAATGCCCCCGCCGACCAGATCGGTGATGGCCGCCGTCGCGCCCCGGTAGGGAACATGCAGCATGTAGGTGCCGGTCATGGCCTTGAAGAGCTCCACCCCCAGATGGGCCGTGGTGCCGTTGCCGTCCGAGGCGAAGGCCAGCTTGCCCGGATTCTTCTTCGCGTAGGCGATCAACTCGGGCACGTTTTTGACGGGCAGGCTGTTGTTCACGATCATCATGTTGGCCAGGCGCAGCGTGTTCGAGATCAGCGTCAGGTCCTTGTCCACGTCGTAGGGCACGCTGGCCAGGAGCGAGCGGTTGGTCGCCAAGGAAACGACGTTGCCGTAGGCCAGCGTGTAGCCATCGGCCGGCGAGCGGACCAGGTCCATGGTGCCGATGGTGTACGAGCCACCGGGCTTGTTGTCGATCACGAAAGGCACGCCCATCTGCTGCGACAGCTGCTGGGCCAATGTACGCATCAGCACGTCGGGTGCGCCGCCCGGTGCCGATGGGACGATCAGGCGGATCGGCTTGTCGGGATAGGCGGCCAGGCTCGGCATCGACAAACCCGCCAGCGCGGCAAGGACAAGAGTGAGCAGAAAACGTGGACGCATCGCATGGACCTCCGGGAATGTTGAATGAACGGGCCAGGAAACACGGCTCGCAAAATTATTTTATGTCTGGATTACAAAGAAAAAACTTATTAAAACTACATCTATAGTTCAGTTTTACTTACGACTGCAGACCAACCTTCGCGGCAAGATCTACAAGGAGAATGTGATTTGAACGGACCATCGGTCGGCCTTTCAAACGAAGATGATCGATGCATGGCCATAAAGCACGCGGGCACCATCAAACGACGCTCAAAGGTCTTTATGCTTGGGGCCATGCAAGCCAATCTATACGCGCTGGGCGCTATTGCCCTCTGGGTCAGCCTGGCCTCGCTGGGCGTCCTGCTCAAACACATTCCGCCTTTTCTGCTGACCGGCGTGGCGCTGCTCATGGGCAGCCTGCTGGCGCTGCCGTTTGTCATCCAGGACAGGCGGCAGTGGCAGGTTCCGGCCAGCACCCTGGCGCTGGGCATTTACGGCCTGTTTGGCTACCACTTCCTGCTGTTCATCGCCCTGCGCCACGCGCCGCCGGTCGAGGCCAACCTGGTCAACTACCTGTGGCCGCTGTTCATGGTGGTGCTGGCGCCGCTGTTTCTGGCGGGTGTGCAGTTGCGCGCCGCGCATGTGGTTGCCGCCCTGCTGGGGTTTGGCGGCGCGGCCGTGGCCATCCTGGGCGCGGGCAACGGCGCAGCGGGCAGCGGCGGCTGGTCGTGGGGCTTTGTGCCGGCGCTGGCTTCGGCGCTGATCTGGGCCAGCTATTCGCTGCTGACCCAGCGCGTCAAGCCGTTTCCAACGGCGGCGATCGGCCTGTTCGGGCTGGTGTCAGGCGGGCTGTCGCTGCTGTGCCACTGGGCGCTGGAGCCCGCCGTGGCGATCTCAGGCCGCGACTGGCTGCTGCTGGCCGTGATGGGGCTGGGTCCGCTGGGCGGCGCGTTCTTTCTGTGGGACAAGGCACTCAAGTCAGGGGACGCCCGGCAGATCGGCATCCTGAGCTACCTCACGCCGCTGGGTTCAACGGCACTCCTGATGCTGGTCAGCGGCCGGCCCTTAAGCTGGAGCATTGGCCTGGCGGCCATGATGATCATGGGTGCAGCGGTGCTGGGCACGCGGTCCCAGTCCCGGTAGCAGCAGCGCCTGCCACCAAACCCGCTACAGCATCGCGCCGGGATCTTCGCTTTCCAGCACCTGCTGCGCCCACAACGCCAGCTTGGCCGTGTCGGCGCGCAGCACCTGCTGCTTGACCGCCAGGATCTGCGACGGATGCATGGAAAAACTGCGCAACCCCAGCCCCAGCAGCAGGCGCGTCATGCTCACATCGCCCGCCATCTCACCGCAAACGCTCACCGCCTTGCCCTGGCGCTGGCATTCGGCAATCGTGTCGGCAATCAGGCGCAGCACGGCCGGGTGGCAGGGGTCGTACAAATGCGCCACCAGTTCGTCGGCGCGGTCAATCGCCAGCGTGTACTGGATCAGGTCGTTGGTGCCTATCGACAAAAAGTCAAAGTACTTGAGAAAGAGCTTGACCGACAGGGCCGCTGCCGGAATCTCGATCATGGCGCCCAAGCGCACCGGGCCATAGGACAGGCCCTTGCGGTCCAGCTGCGCCCGCGCCTGGTCAATCAGCACCAGCGTCTGGCGTATCTCGCTGCCGTGCGCCAGCATGGGCACCAGCAGGTTGACATGGCCGTGGGCGGCGGCCCGCAAGATGGCGCGCAGCTGCGTCAAAAACATCGGCGGATCGGCCAGGCTCCAGCGTATGGCGCGAAGCCCCAGCGCCGGATTGAGGTGGCGGTCATGCGCCTTGCCGGGGAGCTTGTCCAGCGGTTTGTCAGACCCGATGTCCACCGTGCGAATCGTGACCGGCAGGCCTTCCATGCCTTCCACCGCCTTGCGGTAGGCCAGGTACTGCTCGTTCTCGTCGGGCAGCTTTCCGCTGCGGCCCATGAACAGGAACTCACTGCGAAACAGCCCCACACCCACGGCGCCCACCTTGACGGCACCCAGCGTGTCGTCGGGCATTTCGATGTTGGCCAGCAGTTCGATGCGCTGGCCGTCAAGCGTCAGCGCGGGTGTGTGCTTGAGCCGGTTCAGGCGCTCGCGCTCGAGCTCGCCCTGGCGCTGCTTGAAACCATATTCAGCCAGAATAATGGGCGACGGATCGACGATCAGCACGCCCGCGTCGCCGTCGATGATGACCCAGTCGTCCTGCTTGATCAGCTGGCTGGCACTGCGCGCACCGACCACCGCCGGAATGTCCATGCTGCGCGCCACAATCGCGGTGTGCGAAGTCTTGCCGCCCACATCGGTGGCAAAACCGGCAAACAGGCTTTGCTTGAACTGCAGCATGTCAGCCGGGGAAATGTCATGCGCCACCAGCACCAGCGGCACGTCCATGGTGTCGTCCAGCAGCAAGTCCTGCGACTGGTTGCGGCTGCTGCCCGCCCGCACGGCCGCCTGCACCGGCGAGGCCACGCCTTTCATGTGGCGCAGGATGCGTTCGACCACCTGCGCCAGGTCGGCTTTGCGCTCGCGCAGGTACTCGTCTTCCATTTCGTCAAACTGGCGCGCAATGGTGTCGTACTGGGTTGTCAGCGCCCACTCCGCGTTGTAGTGGCGCTCGGCGATCCAGTGCTTGACGCCGCTGATCAGCTGCTCGTCCTGCAGCAGCATCAGGTGCACGTCCAGCAGAGCCGCGATTTCATGCGGCGCATCCTTGGGCAAGTCCTGCTGCAAGCGCGTGATTTCTTCCATCACGGCGTTGCGGGACACCCGGACCCGCGTGATCTCCTGCAGCACTTTCGAGGCGTCTATAAAGTAGTGCACCACATCCACGCGGCTGGAAGCCACCAGCACGGCGCGGCCAATCGCAATGCCGCGCGACACGGCCAGGCCGTGGACAGAAAAAGTCATACGCTATTTCCGACTGATGCAGCGGCAAGCGTGGGGGCCGCGAACGAAGCGCCGGGCCGCCCCAAGCGAAGTTCAGCCCCCCCGGGGGGCAGCGCAGCACACGCAGTGGCAAGCGTGGGGGCCATGTTCACTCTCCCTCCCCGAACTTGTCGGCGATCAGCGCGAGCAACGCCTCCATCGCCGCCTGCTCGTCCACGCCATTGGTTTCGAGTTCAACCGTGCTGCCCATGCCAGCCGCCAGCATCATCACGCCCATGATGCTTTTGGCGTTGACGCGGCGCTCGCCCTTGCTCATCCAGACCTCGCAGGCAAAACTGCCCGCGAGTTTGGTCAGTTTGGCCGAAGCGCGGGCGTGCAGGCCCAGTTTATTGCTGATGGTCGTGCTGGTCTTGATCATGGTTCTTGCGTACCTGGTTTTGCGGTGCGGTGATGGTCACCTGCATCACGCCTTGCGCGCCCCCCACCAGCGCGCGCGCCACCAGGGCGTCCAGCGACTCCTTGCGGTAAGAAACGGCGCGCAGCAGCATGGGCAGGTTAATGCCGGCGATCAGCTTGGTGTTGACGCCATCGACCAGCTTGGCAGCCACATTGCAGGGCGTTGCACCAAACAGGTCGGCAAGCACCAGCGCGTGCGGCGTGCCCAGCTGTTTCAGCATGATGCGCGCCTGGGCCAGCGTTTCTTCGGGCGGCATGTCGGGCTGAACGTCCAGCGCCACCACGCCCGCCGCATTGTCCGGAAACACATGCAGGACGCACTGGCGCAGCGCGGAGGCCAAGGGGGCGTGAGCGATGATGAGAATGCCGTTCATTGCGGTGAATTATCAGCGTTCACACTGAGAAAATAGGCATATGAGGCGATGCAGCAACATAAAAAGACGCCCATGGCCGCCTGAAAACTCGCCACGGTGTCCAGGCCCAGGGCGGCAAACGCATCCACCAGCAGCCCTATCCCCCACTGCGCCACAAACACGCCGGCAAAAATCACCAGGTTGTAGCCTGACAAGGCACGCCCGGCCAACGTGGCCTGAAATGCCATGCCCACGGCCGGCTGGGCCAGGCCCATGACGCTGGAAGCCACACAAAACAGCGCCCAGCCGAGCCAGCCCGTTTGCGCGCCCGACAGCATATTGACGGCCAGCGCCAGCAGGCTCAGGGGCACGCCCCAGGTGATCAGGCGGGTTGCATTCCAGCCCCGCTGCGCCAGCCAGGGCGTGACCAGGCCCCAGGCCAAAAAGGTCAGCAGCATGGCGGCATTGAGGTAGAAAAGACCGGTGGCCGCCTCGATCGGGCTGTAGCCCGCCACCCTGGCCATCCAGGGTCCCGCCCACAGGGTCTGTATGGCCACCATGCCGCCATAGTTGAAAAAAGCCAGCGGCGCCATTTTGCGGAAATAGCGGCTTTTCCACACCGGCGCGTAGCTGGCTGGCGCGGGCGGAAAATTTGAAACGCCAGGCGTTGGGGTCGCCTTCCAGGCGGGCGTCACGTACGCAATCCCCGCCATGGACAGCAGCAGCAGCGCCGCCAGAATCCAGAACAGCGGGCGCCAGCCGGTCAAGGGCAGCAGCCACTGCACCGGCAGGGTCGAGGCCAGCATGCCGAGCGAGCCCACCATCAGCATCCACGAATTGGCCCGCAGCAGCGTTGCCGCGTCAAACCAGCGCCGGTAGCCGGTCAGCGGCGCCATCAGGCAGGCGCTCACGCCCATGCCCACCAGCACCCGCGACGCCAGCAGCCCGGCAAAACTGCTGGCCGCCGAAAACGCCAGGCAACCCAGCACCGCCAGACTCAGAAACCACAAGATCACGCGTTGGGGGCCATGGCGGTCCAGCCAGGCGCCCAGCGGCAACTGCATGGCGGCAAAGCCAAAAAAGTAGCCACCCGCCAGCAAGCCGAGGTCGCGCGCCTGCAGCGAAAACGCCTGGGTCAGCACCGGCGACAGGGTGGCGGTGATGGACCGCACCAGCGCCGAACAGAAATAGGCGGCCGCAAAGACCAGAAAAACAAGGGCGCCGGTTTGGCGGTCCAGCCGGTCGGGGTGAGCCTTGTCCGCCGGTCCAGGCATCAGCGAATCGGTCACTGGAATTTAAAGCTGGAAAAAAAGGTCTCGGCGGCTTCCGGCGTGATCTCTGTCGCATAGATCACGGCCTGAAACACCTGCGCGCCCTGGGCAAAGTAGGCGGCCTGCCCCTGCACGGGTGAGCCGTCCGCGCGCCGCCCCTGCGCCACCACGCGCACCGGCGCCGGCAGGTCCGCAGCGCCGGGCAGCTTGAGCGGCTGGCTGGTGCCGGCGCCCACCGGCCCGGCTTTCATGTGCGCCAGCGTCAGGTTTTGCCACTGGGCCAGCACGGGCGCGGCCCGCGCGGGGTCGCCCAGGTCCGCCACGGCCACGGCAAAGGTCACGCCGGCGGCATCGCAGCCCCACATGCGCAGCGTCGCAGGCTGGCCGCCCAGCGGCACGATTTTCTCGGCCTTGTCGGGCTTGCAGGGCAGCAGCAGGCTGAGCCGGGTGTTGTCGGGGCGCACCTCGCGCCAGTTCAGCGCCGGGCTGCAGGCGGCCAGCGCCAGCAAGGTCGCCAGTCCGGCGGGCAATAAAGTCAGGAGTCGGGACATGGGATGCGAAAAGGCCTTTTGAATCAGTCTGCCGTCAAGCGGCAAGCCTTGGACTTTACAGGCTTCGGCTGACCGCTGTCAGCCCGGGCACGCGCCCGTCGATGCAAAATAGGACGCATGAACTCTCTTCAAGGCATACGCATTCTCGATTTGTCCCGCGTGCTCGCGGGCCCGTGGTGTACCCAGACGCTGGCTGACCTGGGGGCCGATGTCATCAAGATCGAGCGCCCCGGCACCGGCGACGACACCCGCACCTGGGGCCCGCCGTTTCTGAAGGACGACCAGGGCGTGGAAACCCACGAAGCCGCCTACTACCTGGGCGCCAACCGCAACAAGCGCTCGGTGACTTGCGACATCGCCCAGCCGGCCGGCCAGGCGCTGATCCGCGAGCTGGCCCTGCACTGCGACGTGTTTGTCGAGAACTTCAAGGTCGGCGACATGGCGCGCTACGGCCTCGACTACGCGTCGCTGAAAAGCCTGAACCCGCGCCTGGTCTACTGCTCGGTCACCGGCTTTGGCCAGAACGGCCCGTATGCCGACCGCGCCGGCTACGACTACGCGATCCAGGGCATGGGCGGGCTGATGAGCGTGACCGGCGAGCGCGACGACCTGGGCGGCGGACCGCAAAAAGTCGGTGTCGCCGTGGCCGATTTGATGACCGGCATGTACGCCACCGTCGGCATCCTGGCAGCCCTGCGCCATGCCGAAAGAACCGGCGAAGGCCAGCAGGTCGACATGGCGCTGCTGGACACCCAGGTGGCGATGCTGGCCAACCTGGGCAGCAACTACCTGGTCAGCGGCAAGGCGCCGCAGCGCGTCGGCAATGCGCACCAGAACATCGTGCCCTACCAGGTGTTCGAGGTCGCGCCTGCCGCGGACGGCAGCAAGGACCACCTGATCCTGGCGGTCGGCAACGATTCGCAGTATGTGAAGTTCTGCAAGGTCGCGAACATTCCCGAACTCGGCGTGAACCCGCTGTTTGCCAAAAATCGCGACCGCGTGCTCAACCGCGCGCAGCTGGTGCCCATTCTGGAAGCCGTCATGAAAACCCGCGCCAAGGCCGACTGGCTGGCCGCGCTGGAAGCGGCCAAGGTGCCGTGCGGCGCCATCAACAACCTGGCCGAGGTGTTTGCCGACCCGCAAATCGAGGCACGCCAGATGGTCACCGAATGGCAGCACCCGGTCAAGGCCGACTTGCGGCTGGTGGCCAGTCCCATTAAGCTCAGTGCCACGCCCGTGCGCGGCCCGGGCAGCGGTGGCTTGCCGCCGCCGCTGCTGGGCCAGCACACGGACGAGGTGTTGCGCAGCGTGCTGAACTACTCCGATGCGCAACTGGCTGGGCTGAAACAACAGGGAGCTATTTGATGGCAAATTTTGTACTGGTTCATGGGGCGTGGCACGGCGGCTGGTGCTGGCAACGGGTGACCACAGCGCTGCAAAAAGACGGCCACCGCGTGCACGCCGTGACGCTGACGGGACTGGGCGAGCGCGCCCATCTGCTGTCGCCGGCGATCACGCTGGACACCCACATCGACGACGCGATCAGCGCCATTGAAGTGGAGGAGCTGCACGACGTGGTGCTGGCCGTGCATTCCTACGCCGGCATGGTCGGCACCGCCGTGGCCGACCGGCTGGGCAAGCACCTCAAGCACCTGGTCTATGTCGATGCCGTGCTGCCCGCGCCCGGCGAGAGCTGGAGCAGCACCCAGTCGGCGGCGACGCAGCAGCAGCGCCTGGCCGCCGCGGCCGCCACCACGCGCTTCAGCTTTCCGCCGCCCGACCCCGAGGTGTTTGGCCTGACGGGCGCCGACCACGCCTGGGTCAAACGACGCCAGACGCCGCACCCGGGCAACACCTACCAGGCGCCGCTGGCCTTTGACGTGCAGCGCGTGGCCGCCGTGCCGCGTACTTACGTCAGTTGCACCGAGCCCGCATTGGCCACCATCGCACCCAGCCGCCTGCGCGCCCAAGACCCGGCCTTCTGGGGCGGCGCCTGGCTGCCCAACTCAAAATTCGTCGAGATCAGGACCGGCCACGACCCCATGGTCAGCGCGCCCGAGGCGCTGACGGACATCTTGCGCGACTGCGCCGTATGAAAAAAGCCCTGCTGCACAGCCGTGCAGCAGGGCTCTGAATTCAGGAAACCCTGAATTTAGAAGCGCCAGCCCAGACCGACACCGAACAGCACCGGATCAATCTTGAAGGTGCCCCGGTTGACGCCAGCCACCGACACATCGGTGCGGATGTAGACCTTCTTCACGTCCAGGTTGAGGGACAGGTTGCCGGACAGCGGAATGTCCACGCCGGCTTGCAGCGCAGGGCCCCAGCTGCTGCGCTCAATGTCCACACCGGCTGGCAGATTCACCGAGCTGAAACGCGTGTAGTTCACGCCCGCGCCAACGTAAGGCTTGAAGCCGCTCATGGGGAAGTGGTACTGCACCATCAGCGTGGGCGGCAGGTGCTTGAGCGAACCGATGTCGGCGCCATTCGAATACACGGTGTGCTTTTGCGGCACGGTCAACACCAGCTCCAGCGCCACGTTTTTGTCGAGGAAGTAGCTGAAATCGACTTCAGGCATCCACTTGTTGTTGACCGACAGGCCCAAGCCCAGGCCGGTGCCATCGCCGTTGACGCTGTCCAGGTGCACAGCACGGGCGCGCACCATCCACGGACCTTCTGCGGCCTGCTGGGCAATGGCGGCGCCCGACAAAAGGATGGACAAGACGGCGACGGCGATGATTTGTTTTTTCATGGTGAGCAGCGAATAAAGAGCCGGGAACATTCCCAGCACTGATTGGACGCCGCCGCCCCTCAAAGCACGCTTGATATGGCGCAAACCCTGTCAAAACGACCTTGCGGCGCACGCTGCGCTTGAGGCAGATCAAACATGGCGGACTTCATTCGCATCGAATCGTGGCGCAGCGGCAACGCTTATCCAGGCGCGCCCTTACACCGTTGCCAGCGCCTGCTCCAGGTCGGCCCACAAATCATCGATATGCTCGATGCTGATGGACAGGCGCACCATGTCGGTACTGACGCCTGCCTTGGCCAGTTCGGCCGGGTTGAGTTGGCGGTGGGTGGTGCAGGCCGGATGGCAGGCCGGCGACTTGGCGTCACTAATGTAGGCTGCGGCGCGGGGTAGACCACGCCATGGTAGCTCCGGTCGGGTTCATTGAGCCGCTTGAACCGGGCCTTGTGCTCGGCCCACGGGAACTTGCCGCTGTCGACAATGGCGCCGCCAATGGTGGTGCCGTGGCCGCCCAGGTATTTGGTCAGCGAGTGCACCACGATGTCGGCGCCGTGCTGCGTGCCGTCAAACGCAAAAGGCCACGGTCTGGTAAATGGGCACGGCCGCCTTGGTGGTGGGGTCTGGCGTGTAGCCGCCGTGAACGGCAAGGGTCCCGATTCTCATGGGTTTACTGTCCAAAAATTCCAAGGCTAGCAGGCTGGCCGGCGTCCGTCCAATACCCAATGCTTGCAAGCTCATGCACGCTAAGCCACGAACAGCATGGCGGGCGATTCGAGGTAGCGGCGCACCGCCTGCACGAACCCGGCCGCATCCACGCCATCGACCACGCGGTGATCGAACGACGAGGAGAGGTTCATCATCTGCCGTGCCACCACCGCGCCGCCGCGCAGCACCGGCCGTTCCACGATGCGGTTGATGCCGACGATGGCCACTTCAGGCGGGTTGATCACTGGCGTGGAAACCATGCCGCCCAGCGCGCCCAGGCTGGTGAGGGTGAGGGTCGCGCCCGTGAGTTCGTCGCGCGTGGCCTTGCCGGCGCGTGCAGCAGCGGCCAAGCGCACCACTTCCGCCGCACTGGACCACAGGTCTCTAGCCTCGGCATGGCGCAGCACCGGCACCATGAGGCCAGCCTCGGTCTGGGTGGCGATGCCAAGATGCACCGCCCCATGGCGCGTGACCACGCCGGCCTCGTCGTCGAAGCGGGCGTTGATCTGCGGAAACTCACGCACGGCCAGCACCACGGCGCGCAGCAGCAGGGGCAGCAGCGTCAGGTGGCCGCGCTGCGCGCCCCACTTCGCGTTTAGGCTCGCGCGCAGCGCCTCCAGCTCGGTGACATCGACTTCCTCGACATAGGTGAAGTGCGGAATGCGGCGCTTGGAATCCTGCATTTTCTGGGCGATGCGGCGGCGCAGGCCCACCACCGGCACCCGTTCTTCATCGTCGCGCGGCGCAGAACCCGCACCAGCCGGCCTGCTGCCCGGTCCATGCGCCGCGATGTGCGCCTCCAGGTCCGCCTGCATGATGCGGCCACCCGCACCGCTGGCGGCCACCTGCTGCAGGTCGATGCTGTGCTCCCAGGCGCGGCGGCGCACCGCCGGCGAGGCGATGGGCCTGCCTGCGGACGGCCTGGCTGGCAGGGCCGCGCTAAGGGGCGCTGCAGGCTCAGGCGCCATGGCCGGGTCTGTCGCCGGGGCGGTATTCTGCGGCACGGTCGCAACACTTGCCGGCGGCTCGCTGGCAGCGCCCGCACCCTCCACTTCAATGCGGATCAGCTCCGCCCCCACCGCCAGCACCTGGCCGACCTCGCCGCCCAGGGCCAGCACCGTGCCGGCCACGGGCGACGGGATCTCCACCGTGGCCTTGTCGGTCATCACCTCGGCCAGCACCTGGTCTTCGGCCACGCCCTCGCCGGGCCTGACGCGCCAGGCCACCAGTTCGACCTCGGCAATGCCTTCGCCGAGGTCGGGCATCTTGATGATGTGGATACGCATCTCACACTTCCATCGCGCGCTTGAAGGCGGCTGCCACGCGCGCCGGTCCCGGAAAGTAGGCCCATTCCTGCGCATGCGAATAGGGCGTGTCCCAGCCCGTCACGCGCTCAATCGGCGCTTCGAGGTGGTAGAAACAATGCTCCTGCACCAGCGCCGCCAGTTCGGCGCCGAAGCCGCTGGTGCGCGTGGCTTCATGCACCACCACGCAGCGGCCGGTCTTCTTCACCGAAGCCACCACGGTGGGCAGGTCCAGCGGCACGCTGTAGTGGCCCTCCGGCACTTCGGCCAGCGGGTGCCCGGCCCAAGGCACGGCCGGCCGGTCGTGGTGGCCGTCGAACGGGCCGTTGTAGAGGCGCTTGGGCTCCAAAAAAATCACCGGATCGTCGTTCTCGATGCAGCTGAGCCATGTGGCCGCCACTCAGCGAGCCGTAGCGCTCGGCCTCCTTCAGCGCGGCACTCACCTGGGCTTCGAGTTCTTGCTGCGCGGCTTCGTGCGCTTCTTCGGACCAGGCGCCCATGCGCATCAAGTGCTGCTTGAGCCGCGCGATCGGGTCACCGAGCGGAAAGTGGGCCCAGTCATCGGCAGGGCGGTAGCGCGAAGGATCGTCCGAAGTCGAATGTGCGCCGCCGCGGTAGGTGACCGGCGCGCGGTAAACATGGGCGAAGGTCAGCGCGGTGTGGAAGTCCGATTCGGCGGTGGCGCCGTCGCCAATCCAAGCCGAGGCTATTTTGGTGTCGCCCTTGATCACCGAAGCCATGCCCCAGCCCACGGCCTGAATGAACTGCGTCGCCAGGTTGCCCGATATGGTGAAGAAGCCGGCCCGCTTGTACGAATACATGACCGGCAACTGCCGCCCCTTGAGCGGATCGCGCTCGTTGGACATTAGCTGGCAGATCATCTCGACCATATCGATGTCGTCGCGCGCCAGCAGCAGTCCCTGCTGGCGGTAGGTGGGAAAGCACATGTCGCCGGGCTGCAGCGCCAGTGCCTGTGCGGTGGCAATCGCCTCCTCGCCCAGGCATTGCATGTAAAACGAGATCTTTTTCTGCCGCTGCGCGATCAGCATGCGGGCGTCGTAGAGGCGGGTTTTCATCATGGCCCGCAAGCCGCGACACAGCAATTGCGGCGCCACTGGCGGCACCCAGGGACCGACGGCGCGGCCGTCCTCGTCGAGCACGCGCACCAGGCTGTAAGCCAGGTCGCTGGTGTCGGC
Source organism: Polaromonas sp. (assembly GCA_030650875.1). Lineage (GTDB taxonomy): Bacteria > Pseudomonadota > Gammaproteobacteria > Burkholderiales > Burkholderiaceae_C > Polaromonas. Next base: position 9,916 of record JAUSDK010000149.1, on the reverse strand, counting down.
AGGCGAGGCATCGACCGGCGGGCGCCGCACCGCGCCGGCCGGCGACAGATGCAGATAGGAAAAATCGGTTGCGTGACCGGGACGCCCCGAAGGCTCCGGCACATGCAGATGGAGTGCTTGATCTTTATTCATCCCAATCCCCTGGAACGCATCGTAGCCCTGAGCTGCACCAGGTGCAAGCACCCTATTTCAGCGCACCAAACACCTTCTGCAAAATCGCGCTGCCCGTGCCCACGGGGTCCTGGCGGATTTTCTTTTCCTCTTCACCAATGATGAGGTAGAGGCCATCGAGCGTCTTGCCGGTGACGTATTGCTGGATGTTGGCATCTTCCTTTTTGAGCAGGCCAAAACCGGCGGCCTTGCCGGCGACATCGTTGTATTTCCTGGCCAGATCGACTTTTTCAGTGGCTTGGGTCACCGCCGGCAAAAACTTCACGCCCAGCGGGGCACGGGTTTTTTCGGCAAAGAAGTTCGTCACCGAGGTTTCGCCGCCGGTCAGAATGTTTTTGGCATCGCTGACGCTCATGGACCTTACGGCGCCGACCAGCAAGTCCTTGCCCATGGGCACGGCGGTTTCTGCGGCGCGATTGATGGCCGTGACCAGCGCATCAATGCGCTTGCCCTGACCGAAGTTTTTCAGCAGTTTCGAGGCATCTTCCAGGTAACCGGGCAAAGGAATGCGAACTTTTGGGTTGCCGAGGAATCCATCGGTCTTGCCGAGCAGAGCAACCGCCGCCAGAGCGCCCTTTTCGAGCGCTGTTTTCAGGCCGCCGCTGGCTTCAGCGTTGCTCAAGTCGGCCAGCGGGAGCGCATGGGCCTGGCGGTAAGTGGCGAGGATCAGCAAGCCCAGCGCGCTGACACCGGCCTGGTTAAAATTTCGACGTTGCATGATGAGGTTCCTCCGATGAAAAAAATTTCTCCCGCGGCAGTATGCCGGATGGTGCTGGCGGGCGCGCTGGTGCTGGGCGGCGCAGCTTTCCTGTCAAGCTGCAGTGGCGCCCAGGCCGCACCGGAGTCGACTTTTGTCCTGCTCGACGGCAGCAAACAAACCACCGCAGACCTGAAAGGCAAAGTCACCCTGGTGAACTTCTGGGCGACCAGTTGCGTGACCTGCGTGGCGGAAATGCCCAAGCTCATTGCCACCCACAACAAGTACAAAACTCAGGGTTACGACACGCTGGCCGTGGCCATGAGCTATGACCCGCCGAGTTACGTCGTCAACTTTGCGCAGACACGCCAGTTGCCTTTCAACGTAGCGATTGACAACACGGGCACCGTGGCCAAGGCCTGGGGCGACGTGCAGCTCACGCCCACCACCTTCCTGGTGAACAAGCGCGGCCAGATCGTCAAACAGTTCGTCGGCGAGCCCGATTTTGACGCGCTGCACACACTGATTGAAAAGCTGCTGGCCGAGGCATGACCCTGGCGTAGCCGTGCCCACTTCAGCAGGCATCGATTTTTTAACAAAAGCGGGCGCCTGCCCCGGCAATATCGACCTAAGCCCCGAGCAGGGCTTACTTGCTGCGGAAGGCGTCGTGGCAGACCTTGCAGGTGTCTGCCGTGGCGGCAAAAGCGGTTTTCAGGCTGGCGAGGTTGCCGGTCTTGGTGGCCGCCGCGAGCTTGGTGGACTCTTCCACCAGTTTGTCGCTGTGTTGCTTGAACTTGGCCTGCTCGGTCCAGATTGCAGGCTTGGCCTTGGTGTTGCCGTCCATGTCGGTGCCGGGACCAAAAGCGGCCCAGGGCAGTTTGGCCATCGTTGCCACCAGTTCAGCATTGTCTGCGGCCACTTTGGCGTCAAAAGGTACTTTTCCGTTGGCCATGGCACCCAGGCGGCTGAAATGCTGGCCCATGACAAACAGCGCGCTTTGGCGGTATTTGACGGCATCTTCCGCCTTGGCGAACTGCGCGGAGGCCGGCGCGGCAATGGCGAACAAGGTAACCGCCGCAGCGATAAAGGCAAATGCTTTCATGAAATTCCTTTTGAAGTGATTAGGATAAGGATGAATGGCAACGCTTCAGGGCCTGTCACCAGCCTGGTGGAGTTTAGCGGGGGCGCACAAGTTCCTGCGGAACTTGTGCGCTGTGCGCAGGCACCATCCTGCAGGCGCATGGTCTGGGGCTGCCTTGAAGACAAACAACAACATCAACGAGGAATGCGCATGTACGAGCATGAACGCCTGAACAAGGTCAGGATCTGGGACCTGCCCACCCGAATTTTTCACTGGGCGCTCGTGCTCTGCGTCACGGGCCTGGCAATCACCGGCACGGTGGGCGGCAGTGCCATGGCATGGCATTTCCGTTTTGGCTACGCCGTGCTGGCGCTGCTGCTTTTCCGGATCATCTGGGGCCTGCTGGGCGGGCGCTGGTCCCGTTTTGCGGCCTTCCTTTATGCACCCAAAAGCCTGCTCCTCCACATCAAGGGACAAGGCAGGCCAGAGCATGACGTCGGCCATACCCCCCTTGGCGCGCTGTCGGTTTTTGCCTTGCTGGGCATCCTGATCGCCCAGGTGGGGACTGGCCTGCTGAGCGACGACGAAATTTCCTTTGCGGGGCCGCTGACCGGCTTTGTCTCCAACGCCAGTGTCAGCCTGGCCACCACTTACCACACGGAGATTGGCAAGTGGCTGCTGCTGGGCCTAGTGCTGCTGCACATCGCGGCCATCTTTTTTTACCTGTACCGCAAGCACAATCTGGTGGCGCCCATGCTGCACGGCGACAAGAGTTTGGCGGTGGACGTGCTGCCGTCCCGCGATGATGCGCTGTCCCGGCTGGCTGCGCTGCTCGTCTTGCTGGCTTGCGCCGCTGTGGCTTTTTGGGTTTCCACCCTTGGAGCGCCTGCGTTCTGAAGCCATGCCGGGCCTGCAGGGCCGGGCAGCCGCAGGCTGCGCCAGCGAATGCCAGTTAAACTGGCGCAAGATTTTTACGTCAACACCGTGCAAAGCCTCTCCTTCCAGTTCATCACCCCGAATACGCCCGAGCGGCTGGCCGCGACGCGCCAGATATTCATGGAGTACGCGGAACAGTTGGGCATCGACTTGTGCTTCCAGAACTTCGAGGCAGAACTGGGAGGGCTACCGGGCGAGTACCAGGCGCCGTCGGGCACGCTGCTGCTCGCCATGGTCAACGGTGAAATTGCAGGGTGCTGCGCGCTCAGGCGGCTCGACTCGGTGGACTACCCCAATGCCAGCGAGATGAAGCGGCTGTTTGTGCGCAAGGCTTTTCGCCGGCTTGGCCTGGGCCGCCATCTGGCAGAAACCGTACTGGATGCCGCGCGCATGGCGGGTTACCACAGCGTGCTGCTGGACACCCTGGACGACATGGAATCTGCGCGCGCCCTCTACGTGGAGCTCGGGTTTGAAAGCATTCCGCCTTACTATCACAACCCGATTCCGGGCGCGCATTACCTGAAGGTTGACTTGTAAACCAATACGGCGGACGCCCAAGCGTTGCGGCCATCAACCGCTATCAATTCAGGCGCTTTTTTTCCGGCAATCGACAGCAGCTTGTGGGCTACGGCATGAAAAAAGCCACTATTCCTGCGAACAGTGGCCTTCTGGCAAAAGCAGCAAACGTCAGGCTTTAGCCTGCGCCAGCAGCGTCGCGGCATCGCTGACTTCAAACTTGCCGGGACCTTCAACATTGAGGCTCACGACTTTGCCGTCCTTGACCAGCATGGAGTAGCGGTTGCTACGCAGGCCCATGCCGCGCGCCGTCAGGTCAAGCGTCAAGCCGGTGGCCTTGGCAAAGTCGGCACTGCCGTCCGCCAGCATGCGCACCTTGCCAGCGGTCTTTTGATCGCGCGCCCAGGCGCCCATCACAAACGCGTCGTTCACGCTGACGCACCACACCTCATCAACACCCGCGGCCTTGAGTTCGACCAGGTGATCGACGTAACCGGGCACATGCCTGGCCGAGCAGGTCGGGGTGAAAGCCCCGGGCAGCGCAAACAAGGCAATGGTTTTGCCCGCAGATTCCTTGGCCACGTAGACCGGATTGGGGCCAATGCTGCAGCCGTTGCCTTCAACTTCTGCATATTCCATCAGCGTGACGGTCGGAAGCGTGTCGCCTACTTTGATCATGAGTTTTCCTGGTTATAAATCAACGAAATCTGTCGACTCACTCCATTTTGGAGCACACAGAAAATCTGTGGGTCCTCTACGGTCTTTGACAGCCGCCTGGTGCAGACGGAAGCGGCCACAAAAAAGGCCCACAAAGTGAGCCTTTTTTGATGACCTGAAGTCAAAGTCCTCAAGACTTAGACAATCAGGGCCTTCTCGACCAAACGGGTCACAACCCAGTTCTTGGTCTTGGAGATTGGACGGGTTTCGGTGATCTCGATCACGTCGCCCATCTTGTAGTCGCCCTTTTCGTCATGGGCGTGGTACTTGCTGGACAAGGTCACGATCTTGCCGTACAGCTCGTGCTTGACGCGGCGTTCAACCAGCACAGTCACGGTCTTGGCGCGCTTGTCGCTGACAACCTTGCCAATCAAGGTGCGCTTGAGGGATTTTTTAGCTTCCGTCATTATTTGGCTCCTTGCTTGACGATGGTTTCGGCCAAAATAGTTTTGGCGCGAGCGATAGCACGGCGCGTCGAGCGCAGCGTGGAAGTGTTGGTCAGTTGCTGCGTGGCTTTTTGCATGCGCAGGCCAAAGTGGGCTTTTTGCAGCTCTTTGACTTCGGCTTTCAAACCGTCAACGTCTTTTTGGCGCAGTTCAGTAGTGTTCATTTCTTCATTCTCCTGATTACTGGCCGATCATGCGGCTGACGAACGTGGTGCGCAGCGGCAGCTTGGCGGATGCCAGGCGGAACGCTTCGCGGGCCAGTTCTTCAGTCACGCCGACAATTTCGAAAACGATCTTGCCGGGCTGAATTTCAGCCACGTAGTACTCTGGATTACCTTTACCGTTACCCATACGCACTTCAGCAGGCTTTTGGGAAATCGGCTTGTCCGGAAAGACACGGATCCAGATACGGCCGCCACGTTTGACGTGACGGGAAATCGCACGACGTGCGGCTTCAAGTTGACGAGCAGTCAGGCGACCACGGTCGGTGCATTTGAGACCGAAGTCACCAAAAGCAACCGAGTTGCCACGGGTAGCGATACCCGTGTTACGGCCTTTTTGCTCTTTGCGGTATTTTCTGCGAGCGGGTTGCAGCATTTGTATTCTCCGTTATTAGACCGATTACTCGGTCTTGGCACCGTCAGCTGCTGCAGCTGGCGCGGCTTTGCGGACGCGCTTAACGGTGTTGTTCGGGGCTTCGGCGCCAGACGCCTCAGCCGGCTTGTCGCTGCCGTCAGCCGGTGCGGTGTTGCCACCGACAGCACTGCGCGGAGCGCGAGGTGCACCGCGAGGCGCACCACGGTCAGGACGATCACCAGGACGGGCATCACGACGTGGGCCGCGTGGCTTGCGTTCTTCGTCAGCGACCTCAATCATCTTGGCACCGGTGCCGTCATTGCGGCCCAGTGTGTCACCTTTGTAGACCCAGACCTTGACACCGATGATGCCGTAGGTGGTCTGTGCTTCAGAGGTGCCGTAATCGATGTCGGCGCGCAAGGTGTGAAGGGGCACGCGACCTTCGCGGTACCACTCGCAACGAGCGATCTCAATGCCGTTCAGGCGGCCAGACGACATGATCTTGATGCCCAGGGCACCCAGACGCATGGCGTTTTGCATGGCGCGCTTCATGGCACGGCGGAACATGATGCGTTTTTCAAGCTGTTGGGTGATGCTGTCTGCGATCAGCTTGGCATCAATTTCAGGCTTGCGAACTTCTTCAATGTTCACGGCAACCGGCACGCCCAGCTGGCGGCTCAGTTCCTTCTTGAGGGCTTCGATGTCCTCGCCTTTTTTGCCGATCACGACGCCCGGACGTGCCGAGAAAATCGTGATACGCGCATTTTTGGCGGGGCGCTCGATCAGAACGCGCGAAACCGCAGCGTTCTTGAGCTTTTTCTTCAGGTACTCGCGAACCTTGATGTCTTCGGCCAACATGCCGGCGAAGTCACGGTTGCTCGCGTACCAGCGGCTGGCCCAGTTACGGCTGATTGACAGGCGAAACCCGGTTGGGTTGATTTTTTGTCCCATATCCTGCCGCCCTTAGTTGCCAACCACCACGTACACATGGCACGTGGGTTTGCTGATGCTGTTGCCGCGGCCTTTTGCGCGCGCAGAAAAACGCTTGAGCGTGGCACCTTGCTCGACGTAGATGGTTTTCACCTTCAGATCGTCGATGTCGGCGCCATCGTTATGTTCAGCGTTGGCGATAGCGGACTCAACGACCTTCTTGATGATTCCAGCAGCTTTTTTCTGCGTGAAATTCAGGATGTTGAGCGCTTGATCCACTTTCTTGCCGCGGATCAAGTCAGCGACCAGACGGCCTTTGTCGACCGACAGACGAACGCCCCGGAGGGTTGCACGTGTTTCCATGGTCTTTCCTTACTTTCTCACAACTTTTTTGTCAGCCGGATGACCTTTGAAAGTACGGGTGAGTGCAAACTCGCCCAACTTGTGGCCAACCATTTGATCGGTGATGTAGACAGGGACGTGCTGCTTGCCGTTGTGCACGGCGATGGTCAGGCCGATGAACTCGGGCAGGATCATGGAGCGGCGCGACCAGGTCTTGATCGGCTTTTTGTCTTTATTGGTAACGGCCTTGTCAGCCTTTGCTACCAAATGGTGGTCGACAAATGGACCTTTTTTGAGTGAACGGGTCATTTCCTGGCCTTACTTCTTGCGACGCGAAACAATCATCACTTGCGTGCGCTTGTTGTTGCGGGTGCGGTAGCCTTTGGTCAGGTTACCCCATGGATCGACTGGATGGCGACCTTCACCGGTCTTGCCTTCACCACCGCCGTGTGGGTGGTCAACCGGGTTCATCACCACACCGCGAACGGTTGGACGAATACCCATCCAGCGCTTCACACCGGCCTTGCCGAGACGGCGCAAGCTGTGTTCTTCGTTGGCGACTTCACCAAGGGTGGCGCGGCATTCGATGTGGATCTTGCGAACTTCACCGGAACGCATACGCACCTGGGCGTAGGTACCTTCACGCGCCAGCAGCGTCGCGGATGTACCGGCGGAACGCGCGATTTGCGCACCCTTGCCGATTTGCATCTCGATGCAGTGGATCGTGGAGCCGACCGGAATGTTGCGGATAGGCAGCGCATTACCGACGCGAATCGGAGCTTCCGAACCGCTGAGGATGGTGGCGCCAACTTCAAGGCCGCGGGGGGCAATGATGTAAGCGCGCTCGCCGTCTGCGTAGCAGATCAGGGCAATATGGGCCGTGCGGTTAGGGTCGTACTCGATACGTTCGACCTTGGCCGGAATGGCGTCCTTGTTGCGCTTGAAATCGACCACGCGGTAGTGGTGCTTGTGACCGCCACCTTTGTGACGCGTCGTGATGTGCCCGTTGTTGTTACGGCCAGCTTTCTGGAATTGTGGCTCCAGCAGCGGCGCGTAAGGCTCACCCTTGTGCAGGTGATCCCGGGAAATTCTCACCATGCCACGCATGCCTGGTGAGGTTGGTTTCATTTTAATGACGGCCATGATTATGCAGTCTCCCCACCGAGGTTCAGCTCTTGACCTGGCTTCAGCGTCACGTAGGCTTTGCGGAGATTATCCCGACGACCCACAGACTTGCCAAAGCGCTTGGTTTTGCCTTTGATGTTCAATACGGCAACCGCCTTGACGTCCACCTTGAACATCAATTCCACAGCGGCCTTGATTTCATATTTGGTAGCGTCCTGCAGGACCTTGAAGGTGACCGAATTGGATTTCTCCGCAATCATCGTGGCCTTTTCAGACACGATGGGTGCGACCAAAACCTGCATCAGGCGGCCTTCGTCATATTTGGTTTGGGCGTTCACGGCGCTCATGCGAACATCTCCTTGAGTTGGTCCATGGCGGCCTTGGTCACGAGCACCTTTTTGTAGTGCACCAGTGACAGCGGGTCGGCATAGCGGGGCTCAACAACCAGGATGTTGACCAGGTTGCGGGATGCCAGGTACAGGTTTTCGTCAACCTGATCAGCAATCACCAGCACCGATGAGTTGAGATTCATGGCCTTGAACTTGTCAGCCAGGACCTTCGTCTTGGGAGAATCCACGGTCAGCGAATCAAGCACAGCCAGGCGGCCTTCGCGCGCCAACTGGGAAAAGATCGAAGCCATACCGGCACGATACATTTTCTTGTTGATTTTGTGCGTGAAGTTTTCATCAGGCATGTTCGGGAAAATACGACCGCCTCCGCGCCACAGCGGGGAAGACGTCATACCTGCACGTGCGCGACCAGTACCTTTTTGTTTAAAAGGCTTCTTGGTCGAGTGACGGACCTGCTCACGGTCTTTCTGTGCGCGGGTGCCTTGACGGGCATTCGCCTGAAAAGCCACGACCACCTGATGAATCAGGCTTTCGTTGTATTCGCGACCAAAAACGGTATCAGGCACGTCCACTTTGGACATTGCCAGACCTTGGTCATTCAGGAGTTCGACCTGCATCAGTTCGCTCCTTGAGCAGCGGTGGAAGGCTTGGCCTTGATCGCGGCACGCACCGTGACAAAACCGCCTTTGGAACCAGGCACAGAGCCACGAATCATCAGCAGTTGACGAGCTTCGTCAATGCGCACGATGTCGAGGTTTTGCGTGGTGATGGTGCAGTCGCCCATATGACCCGTCATGCGTTTACCAGGAAACACGCGACCAGGATCTTGCGCCATACCAATGGAGCCGGGAACGTTGTGCGAACGGCTGTTACCGTGCGACGCGCGCTGCGACTTCATGTTGTGACGCTTGATGGTGCCGGCAAAGCCTTTACCAATGGAGGTGCCCTGCACATCCACCAACTGGCCCACTGCGAACACATCAGCGGCAGGCACAACGGTGCCCGCAGCGTATTTGCCAGCAACGTCAGCCGTCACGCGGAATTCTTTCAGGATCTCACCAGCTTCAACGCCTGCTTTCGCAAGGTGGCCAGCGGCCGGCTTGGTGACGCGCGATGCTTTACGCGCGCCAAATGCCACTTGAAGGGCACTGTAGCCGTCATTTGCTTCGGTTTTAACCTGGGTGACGCGATTGTTGGACACATCGACCACGGTGACAGGAACGGTATCCCCATCATCAGTGAACAGACGCATCATGCCAACCTTGCGACCCAGCAACCCGAGGGAGTTGCTCAGACTCATGATTTTCTTTCGTAACTTCCACCGCTGCGACTTCAATTGGCCACAGACGTTTTTGCGTGAAAGACTGTTAATAAAACTGTCCCTAGCATGCGCGATCTCTCACGCAAATTCAGGTCAGCCTAAAAGTATAGCGCAGACTGCCAAAAATGGCAAATCCGCGCTAAACAGGAGAAATAGAAGCAGCCCCGGTGTTGGGTTTTCACCCAGCCACTGCCGGACCCGCTTCGTACTTCAATTACTGCAGCTTGATTTCGACGTCCACGCCAGCAGGCAGATCGAGCTTCATCAACGCGTCCACGGTTTTATCCGTAGGGTCGACGATGTCCATCAGACGCTGGTGCGTGCGGATTTCGAGCTGGTCGCGGCTCGTCTTGTTGACGTGGGGCGAACGCAGGATGTCGAAACGCTTCATGCGGGTTGGCAGGGGCACGGGGCCCTTGACAATCGCGCCGGTACGTTTGGCGGTGTCAACGATCTCGGCGGCTGACTGGTCAATCAGTTTGTAGTCAAACGCTTTGAGACGGATACGGATTTTTTGCTTGGTTGCCATGGTAATTCCTTGGTTTTATCTGGAATTAAGCGATGACTTTGGCCACAACGCCAGCGCCCACGGTACGGCCACCTTCGCGAATGGCGAAGCGCAGGCCTTCTTCCATGGCGATCGGGTTGATCAGCTTGACGGTGATCGACACGTTGTCGCCTGGCATGACCATTTCCTTGCCTTCTGGC
>JAUSDK010000140.1 GCA_030650875.1 Polaromonas sp. | reverse complement strand
TGGGTGGCCGCGCTGTGCGTGACCATGGCGGTCTGCGCGGTCGTGCTGGTGCTGTCCGACCGCATCCAGCGGCTGGCGGGCGACCGCGTGATGATGGCCTTTGAGCGGCTGATGGGCCTGATCCTGGTGGCGATTTCGGTCGAAATGCTGCTGCGCGGCATCCGGCTGTTCGTGCTCCAGCTCGCCAGGTCTACCTGATCTCCCGGGTCACCTCAGTCGGCTTCGACCACCTTCTGGTCGATCGCGCCAAACACCGACTGCCCGTCTTGCCCCCTGGCCTCGATGCGCAGGGTGTCGCCGTACTTCATGAACGCGGTTTTGGGCTTGCCGTGTTCAATGGTTTCCATCGCGCGCTTTTCGGCAATGCAGCTGTAGCCGTGACTCCAGTCCTTGTTGCTCACGGTGCCCGAGCCCACGATGCTGCCGGCGCGCACGTTGCGGGTCTTGCAGAGGTGGGCAATCAGCTGGCCAAAATGAAAGGTCATCTCGGGTCCGGCCTCGCACAGGCCGACCTTGCGGCCGTTCCAGCTGCTTTGCAGCGTCAGGTGCAGGCGGCCCGCGTCCCAGGCGTCGCCAACTTCATCGAGCGTAACCGCCACCGGGCTGAACGCCGTGGCCGGTTTGCTCTGTAAAAAGCCGAAGCCCTTGGCCAGCTCGTCGGGAATCAGGTTGCGCAGCGACCAGTCGTTGGCCAGCATCAGTAGCCGTACACCGTCCAGCGCCTGCGCCGGGCTGGCGCCCATCGGCACGTCGCCGGTGATCACGGCCACTTCGGCCTCAAAGTCGATGCCAAAGGCTTCGCTGACCACCCTGACGTTGTCGCACGGGCCCAGAAAGTCGTCGCTGCCGCCCTGGTACATCAGCGGGTCGCCATAAAAGCTGACCGGCACCTCGGCGTTGCGCGCCTTGCGCACCAGTTCCACATGGTTGATGAAGGCCGAGCCGTCGGCCCACTGGTAGGCGCGCGGCAGCGGCGCCATGCAGCGCGCCGGCTCAAACGGAAAGGCATGGCGCGCCTTCCCGCTGTTGAGCGTGTCGTACAGGTCCTGCAGCTGGGGCGACATGAAGTTCCAGTCGTCCAGCACCTGCTGCAGTTTGCCGGCAATGCCGGTCGCATAATGAGCCACCGAGAGGTCGCGCGAGACCACCACGAGCTGGCCGTCGCGCGAGGCGTCTTTATAAGTGGCAAGTTTCATCAAATTCCTGATTGGGTGGCTGAACAGTCATTTTTCGGTTTTTTTACCGGTTGCAGGGGGCGACTACCGATTGAAGCGGCGCCATTTCCTGCAGCATCAAATTCTAATTCGAGGCCATGAAAGCACCCCCCGCGTCCCCAGCCGCTCCGCAAACACCGCGCGCCGCCCCGCCCTGGGGGCTGCTGGGCCTGCTGGCGGTGGCCGTGCTGGCTTTGCACGCACTGGTGCTTCAGACCGCACCCCTGCGCTTCGGGCTGGCGCTGGCCCCCGAGACGCCGCACCCGCCCGCTTTCGTGACACGCCGCATCGAGGCGCCGCCCGCCCCGGAACCGGCCGCGCCACCGCCGACCGTCCAGCCCGTCGCAAAACCCGCCGCCAAACCGCCGGCCATCAAGAAGAAAAAGGCCGCCGTTCAGCGTCCACCGGCGCAAGAAACGATTGAATTTGTAGCACCCACAGAGCCGGAGCCGGTGCTCACGGCAGAGGCCAGCGCGCCCGAGCCGCCCCCCGAGGCCGCCGTACCTGAACCCGAAACAGCAGCCGAAGCGCCTGCCGCCAGCGCCGAAAGCGCGCCACCCGCCGGCCCCAGCCAGACGCCCGTGACGGCCATCGCCTTGCCCGCCAGCGCCCGGCTCGACTACAAAATGACCGGCAGCGCCAAGGGGCTCACCTACTACGCCAACGCTGAATTGGCCTGGAACAACGCAGGCAGCGCCTACGACGCCCGCATGACCGTCAGCGCCCTGTTTCTGGGCGCGCGCAGCCTGGCCAGCCAGGGCCAGCTGGGCCCGGAAGGCCTGGCGCCCAGCCGCTTTTCAGACAAGTCCAAAAGCGAGGTGGCGGCGCATTTCGAGCCCGACAAGGGCCAGATCAGCTTCAGCGCCAACACGCCGACCGTACCTTGGGTCAAGGGTGCGCAAGACCGGGTCAGCGTGTTTTTGCAGCTGGGCGGCATGCTGGCAGGCCAGCCCGAACGCTTTGCGCCCGGCGCCAGTATTTCGCTGTACACCGTGGGACCGCGCGATGCCGACACCTGGACCTTCCTGGTCGAGGCCGAGGAGCAGCTGGCGCTTCCCATGGGCACCCTGCGCACCCTCAAGCTCACGCGCCAGCCGCGCCGCGAGTACGACCAGAAGGTGGAGATCTGGTTTGCGCCCGCGCTGGGCTACTTGCCGGTGCGCAGCAAGGTGACCCAGCACAGCGGCGACTTCATCGACCAGCAGTTGCGCGCCGTCAACCCGCCCTGATTTGCATGGGCGCGGGCGAATGCGGTGGTCGCCCAGCCCTTGAACTTGTCGCCGGCGTTACCATCTGATGACAAAGGACACCCGCCATGCAAATGCTTTACGAGTCAGATACGTTTTCAGTCCTGCAGATCCACGCCAATGCGCCTGAAGAATCCGCGCCCGCCCCCACCGTTCCCCAACTGGTTCGCCACGGCTTTGAAATTGTGGACAAACGATCCAACAAAGAGGTGTATCTGGACGGCTCGTGGGCAGAAATGTTCCAGCAGCGCCTGAGCGCCTGGGCCCAGAACACGCCGACCCAGGAAGAGGTCGAAGACACACTGGAAGGCTACAGCGGCCTGGCCCACACGCCGGTTTCGCTGCACTGAGCACGCCGGTTCATAGACCGATGCGCCCGCACACCTCACCACGCGCCGTGGCCTGGCTGCTGTGCGTTGCAGCGGCGGCGCTGATGGCCGGCTGCGCCAGCCGCCCCCAGGCCCCCATCCTGGAGCAGCCTGCGGGCCCTGCGGCAGCGGCCAGTGCCGTGGCTGGCCGGCTGGACGCGCTGCTTCCCGCCGATGTGCTGCTGCTGGGCGAACAGCACGATGCGGCAGAGCACCAGCAAATCCATCAGCAGGTGATGGCGATTTTGGCGACGCGCGGCCTGCTGGCCGCCGTGGCCCTTGAAATGGCCGACGCGGGGGTCAGCACCGCCACACTCCAGCCCGGCGCAAGCGAAGCGCAAGTCCGCCGTGCGCTGGCCTGGAACGACCAGGCCTGGCCCTGGCAGGCCTATGGGCCAGCCGTGATGACGGCGGTGCGCGCGGGCGTGCCGGTGCTGGGCGCCAACCTGCCGCGCGAACGCATGCAAGCCAGCATGGCCGACCGCCAGCTCGACGGCCAACTGCGAGGCCCGGCGCTCAAGGCCCAGCAGCAGCTGATCCGCACAGGGCACTGCAACTTGCTGCCCGAGCCCCAGGTCACGCCCATGACGCGTATCCAGATCGCCAGGGACATCTCCCTGGCAGGCACCCTTGAGCAAGCCGTGCTGCCCGGCAAGGTGGTGGTGTTGCTGGCCGGCAGCGGCCATGTGGACCGCCAGCTGGGCGTGCCGCAGCACCTGCCGGCAGACCTGAACACCAAAGCGGTTCGCCTGCGCGCAGGCCCAGGCCCAGGCGCAGACGACGACATGGCGCAGGCCTTTGACGCCGTCTGGCCTACGCCGGCTGTGCCAGTTACAGATTACTGCGCTGGGCTGAAGGCGCGGTTGGCGCCCTGAAACCCGCTGCAGGTTAACTCTTCGGGCTTGGGCTGGCCGGTCTCGCCCGGCGGTCGAGGCACTTTGCTTTTGCTTCGCCAAAAGAAAGTACCCAAAGAAAAGGCGACCCGCAGTCTGGGTCCCTGCGCTGCGCTTCGGGCAACCTGTGCTGCCCCGAAAAAGCGGGGG
>JAUSDK010000137.1 GCA_030650875.1 Polaromonas sp. | reverse complement strand
ACGACCTTGATGTTTTCCTCGGCCCGCGCCAGGCGGCGGATTTCGGTGGTGACCTGGTCGGCCAGCTCGCGCGTGGGGCACAGCACCAGCGCCTGGATGGCAAAGCGCCGGGCATTCAGGTTGGCCAGAAGCGCCAGCGCAAAGGCGGCGGTCTTGCCGCTGCCGGTCTTGGCCTGGGCAATCAGGTCTTTGCCCAGCAGCGCCACCGGCAGGCTGGCGGCCTGGATCGGGGTCATTTTGAGGTAGCCGAGTTGCTCAAGATTGGCCAGCACATGGGCCGGCAGGGACAGGGAGGCGAAATCGGTAGGGGAAGCAGAAGAAGAGGTCATGCACCGATTATCGGTGGCGGCGGGGTTTGGGGTGCGCGCGTCGCTGTTTGGCATGGCCTCACACGGGGGCGTGCCATGCGCGCGTGCACGCACTGGCGGGCAGGCGCGGTGGTAATCTGAAAAAATACATCGATTTCCAGACCCATTTCCAGACCCGAAAGACCCCCTCATGCAGACTTTTGATTTTGACCTTTTCGTCATTGGCGGCGGCAGTGGCGGCGTGCGCGCGGCGCGCATGGCGGCGCAGCGCGGCGCGCGGGTGGCGCTGGCCGAAGTGGCGGCAATGGGCGGCACCTGCGTCAACCTCGGCTGCATCCCGAAAAAGCTCTACAGCTACGCAGCCCACTTTGCCGAAAGCTTTGAAGAGTCGCACGGCTTTGGCTGGGTCGGCGAGGCGCCCATCCTGAACTGGGACACCCTCAAAGCCAACCGCGCCCGGGAAATCACCCGGCTCAACGGCATCTATGTGCAGCTGCTCAAAGGCGCGGGCGTGCACCTGATTGAAGGCTGGGCCACGCTGGTGGACGCGCACACGGTGGCTGTGGGCGGCCAGCACTACAGCGCCAAAAGCATTTTGGTCGCCACTGGCGGCAAGCCCAGCGTGCCCGACGTGGCGGGCAGCGAGCATGTCATCACCTCCAACGAGATGTTTGACTTGTCGCCCTTTCCCCAGCGGCTGCTGGTGGTGGGCGGCGGCTACATTGCCTGCGAATTTGCCTCCATCTTCAACGGGCTGGGCGCCCAGGTCACGCAGCTGTACCGGGGCCACCAGGTGCTGCGCGGGTTTGATGAGGAGGTGCGCGCCTTTGTGGCCAGCGAAATGGTCAAGACCGGCGTGACGCTGCACCTGAACACCGACGTGGCCGCCATTGAACGCACGGCGGACGGCCTGCAGGTGCGCCTGCTCGACGGCAGCCATGTGACCGTGGACGCCGTGCTGTACGCCACCGGCCGGGTGCCGCTGGTGGCGGGCCTGGGCCTGGAGGCAGCGGGCGTGGCGCAAAACGCGGCCGGCGCGATCCAGGTCAATGCGCAGTACCAGACCTCGGTGCCGTCGATTTATGCGCTGGGCGACGTGACCGCGCGCATACAACTGACGCCCGTGGCGCTCGGCGAGGCCATGGTGGTGGTGGACCAGCTGTTTGGCCCGGCGGCAGGCCAGGCGCCGCGCAGCATGAGCTACGACTTCATTCCGACGGCGGTGTTCACGCATCCGAACATCGGGACCGTGGGCTACTCCGAAGCGGATGCCATCGAGAAGTTCGGCCGGGTCCGCATCTACCGCACCGACTTCAAGGCGCTCAAGCACACCCTGAGCGGCAGCACCGAGCGCACGCTGATGAAGCTGGTGGTTGACGACGCGAGCGACCGCGTGGTGGGCCTGCACATGGTGGGGCCGGACGCCGGGGAAGTGGTGCAGGGCTTTGCCGTGGCCATGAAGGCGGGTGCGACCAAGGCCATTTTTGACAGCACCATCGGCATCCACCCCACGCTGGCGGAAGAGTTTGTGACGATGCGCGAACCCGTCAAGCGCTGAGCGCTACTGCTGCTGCGGCGCGCTGGCCATCAGCCGCTCGGCCGCCCGCAGATCGTCGACGGTGTCAATGTCGGTCACGCAGCCGGCGTCGTTGACTATTAATTCAATAGCATCATGTGCAGCTACAACGATGGCCGCACCCTTGTTTCCCTTCAAACCCAGAAGGGCCGGGCCACACCGGGCCGAGAACCCGACCGGGTGCCCGCGCTGGCCCCGGTAAACGGGGACCACCACCTCGTGATGCGCCAGCGCCGCCGCCACGGCGCGCAGGGTGTCGCCTTGAACCAGGGGCAAATCGGCCGGCAGGATCAGCCAGCCGGTAGACGGCCATGTGGCCTGCACGGCCGCCGCAATCGAGTCGCCCATGCCGGGGTGGCCCGCGTCCTCAAGGTGCCACGGCAGGCCGCTGGCCTGCACGGCGTCCAGCGTGTGCTGCAGCACCGTTTTGCCGCCCAGCCGCGCCTGCAGCTTGTGGCGGGTGCCGCCCGACGCGGCAAACCGCTCGCCGCGCCCCGACGCCAGGACAATGACCACCGGCAAACTCACGTCAACACATCAGGGGCCAGCCAGGCTTCGGCCAGCCGCACCCAATAGCTCGCACCCAGCGGAATCAGCGCGTCATTGAAGTCATAGCTCGGGTTGTGCAGCATGCAGGGCCCCCCGCCATGCCCGATCTCGCGGTGGCTGCCTTCGCCATTGCCAATGAAGCAGTAAGCCCCCGGCTTGGCCTGCAGCATGAAGGCAAAGTCTTCGGCGCCCATGGTCGGCTCCTGCACCAGCACATTGTCCTGGCCCACGATGCCGGCCATCACCTGGCGGGCAAAGGCGGCCTCCGGCGCCGCGTTGATGGTGGGCGGGTACTTGCGCACAAATTCAAATTCGCATTCGACACCGAATGCGGCGCAGGTGTGTTCGGCCACCCCCTTCATGCGTTGCTCGATCAGGTCGAGCACTTCCATGGTGAAGGTGCGCACCGTCCCCTGCAGCTCGCAACTGTCCGGAATCACGTTGGTGGCTTCGCCCGCATGGATCATGGTGACCGAGATCACGCCGGCATCGATCGGCTTCATGTTGCGGCTGATGATGGTCTGGAACGCCTGCACCATCTGGCACGCCACCGGCACCGGGTCCAGTCCGTTGTGCGGCAAGGCCGCGTGGCCGCCCTTGCCGCGAATCGTGATCTTGAACTCATTGCTCGAAGCCATCACCGGCCCCGGACTGACGGCAAAGCTGCCGGCCGGCATGCCCGGCCAGTTGTGCATGCCGTAGACGGCTTGCATCGGGAATTTCTCGAACAGGCCGTCCCGCATCATCTCGCGCGCGCCGCCGCCCTTTTCCTCGGCCGGCTGAAAAATCAGGTACACCGTGCCATCAAAGTTGCGGTTACTGGCCAGGTACTGCGCGGCGGCCAGCAGCATCGCGACATGGCCGTCATGGCCACAGGCGTGCATCTTGCCGGCGTGCTGGCTGGCGTGCGCGAAGGTATTGAACTCCTGCATGGGCAGCGCGTCCATGTCGGCGCGCAAACCGATGGCGCGCGATGAACTGCCGCCCTTGACGATGCCCACCACGCCAGTGGTGCCCAGGCCGCGATGCACGGGAATGCCCCACTCGGTGAGCTTTTGCGCCACCAGGTCGGCGGTGCGGACTTCCTCGAAGCCCAACTCGGGATAGGCGTGGATGTCGCGCCGGACAGCGGCCAGGGTGGCCGCCTGGGCAACGATGGAATCAACAACTTTCATGGGCTCTCCTTTATCCACAATTGAAATCGGAATGACGTTCACGGGGGCCGGCTCAGCACTCGACGATGTTGACCGCCAGCCCGCCGCGCGAGGTTTCCTTGTACTTGGTTTTCATGTCGGCGCCGGTCTCGCGCATGGTCTTGATCACCTTGTCCAGGCTCACCACATGCTGGCCGTCGCCTTGCAGCGCCATGCGTGCGGCATTGAGCGCCTTGACCGCGCCCATGGCATTGCGCTCGATGCACGGCACCTGTACCAGGCCCCCGATGGGGTCGCAGGTCAGGCCCAGGTTGTGTTCCATGCCGATCTCGGCGGCGTTTTCGACCTGCTCGGGGCTGCCGCCCATCACCGCCGCCAGACCCGCCGCCGCCATCGAGCAAGCCACCCCCACCTCGCCCTGGCAACCGACCTCGGCACCCGAGATCGAGGCATTGAGCTTGTAGAGAATGCCAATCGCCGCGGCGGTCATCAAAAACTCGATGACGCCGTCGTCGGTGGCGTTGGCAATGAACTTGTCGTAGTAATGCAGCACGGCCGGAATGACGCCTGCCGCGCCGTTGGTGGGCGCCGTGACGACGCGCCCGCCGGCGGCGTTTTCCTCGTTCACTGCGAACGCATAGACATTGACCCAGTCCAGCACCGACAGCGGGTCGCTGAGCACGCGTTCAGCGCGCGCCCTGAGCTGCGCCGCGAGGATGGGCGCGCGGCGCTGCACCCTGAACGGCCCCGGCAGCGTGCCTTCATGCGTGAGGCCACGCTGCACGCATTCGCGCATGACGCGCCAGAGGTAGAGCAACTGGCTGCGAATTTCCGCGTCCGTGCGCCAGGTACGCTCGTTGGCCCACATCAGTTCGCTGAGCGTCAGGCCGTGCTGCCTGCACAGCGCCAGCAGCTGGTCGCCTGACGTGAACGGGTAGGGCACCTGCTGGTAGGCCGTCAGGACCTGGTCATTGCGAGCGCCCACCGTGACGACAAAGCCGCCGCCGACGGACAAATACTTGACCTGGCGCAGCACGGTGCCGGCCGCGTCAAACGCGCTGAACTGCATGCCGTTGGGGTGCTCTGCCAGCGCTTCGCGGCGGTACATCAGCACATGTTCTTTTTCGCGAAAGGCAATCGGCCGGGTCGCCAGCAAGGCAATCGATTGCAGTGCGCGGGCCTGTTTGATGAGGCCAGGCACGGCGTCCACATCGACCGTATCGGGCGTATGCCCCATCAGGCCGAGCATGATGCCGATGTCTGAACCGTGCCCCTTGCCGGTCGCCCCCAGGGAGCCATACAACTCGGCCTTAACACCGGCCGTCTGGTCCAGCAGGCCCTCTTTTTGCAGCAGCAGCGCAAACATGCCGGCCGCCCGCATGGGGCCTACCGTGTGCGAGCTGCTGGGGCCGATGCCCACCTTGAACAAGTCAAAGACCGAAATTGCCATGCAAGCCCACCCTGTTTTTTTACCTCAACCGCCATGCTCAGCGCGCAAAGAAATAACCCAATGCAAACCCGAGGCCCGTCGCAAAAACCACTAGCCAGGCCGGCACCGGCGCGCCCAGCGAACTGAACAGGCGCGGGGGTGCCGCCGTGACAACCATGGCAGGGGCAGCGGCTGCAGGCATCAGAACACCTGGTGCACCCGGCACGGGCGCTGCGGACGGCACCACCTCTGCCTTGACACCCGTTCCGCCCAGATGGCGGGCAAAGGCGGCAAAAAAGTCGTCTGCGTTCTTTTTGGCCACGGCTTGCACCAGCCGGCTGCCGACACTGGCCAGCTTGCCACCAATTTCGGCCTTGGCCGTGTATTTGAGCACGGTCTCGTTTTGGTCTTCGGTCAGCGCGACCTGCGCGGCCATCTTGGCAAAGCCCGCCGCGCCGCCCTGCCCCTGGCCGGTCAGGGTGTAGCCATTGGGCGCATCCAGGTCGCTCAGGACCACATTGCCTTTGAAGGTGGCCGACACCGGGCCGACCTTGGCCGCCACGGTGGCGACAAACTCGGTGTCGGATGTTTTTTCGAGTTGCTTGCAACCCACGATGCAGGCCTGCAGCACGGCCGGATCGTTCAGCGCATCCCAGACCTGCTGCTGCCGGGCGGGAATGCGGTATTCGCCGGAAAATTCAACAGCCATGGCTCAAGCCCCGTAGTGTTTGAAAAGCGCCTGGGTGCCCAGCCGGCCGTGGCCCTGCGCCGCCAGTTCCTGATAGAGCTTGCGGGCCAGCGCCAGCGCCGGCAGATCAAGCTGCATGCGCTCGGCTTCGGCCAGAGCAATGCCCAGGTCCTTGAGGAAGTGCTCGACGAAAAAGCCGGGCGCAAAGTCGCCGTCGATGATTTTTTGCCCCAGCACGTTGAGCTGGAAACCCGACGCGGCGCCGCCGCCAATCGACTTGAGCACGGTCGGCAGGTCCAGGCCGGCGGCCTTGCCGTAGGCCAGGCCTTCGCACACGCCCATGATGGTCGAGGCAATCACGATCTGGTTGCACATCTTGGTGTGCTGGCCGGCACCGGGGCCGCCTTGCCGCACAATGGCCGGACCCATCCGTTGCAGGATGGGCAAGGCCTCGTCAAACGCCGCCTGCGCGCCGCCCACCATGATGGAGAGCTTGGCATCGCGTGCCCCGATGTCGCCGCCGGACACCGGCGCATCGAGCGCGCGGCAGCCCTTTTTTTCCGCTTCGGCGGCAATACGCACGGCCAGTTCGGGACTCGATGTGGTCATGTCGATCAGCAGGGCGTTGCGGGCGCAGGCCAAGATACCGTTTTCGCCAAGATAGACCTGCTCCACATCGCGCGGGTAGCCCACGATGGTAATAACCACGTCTGACGCGGTGGCCAGCGCGCCCGGGGTGTCGCACCAGACGGCGCCGCGCGCCACAAGCTCGTCCGCCTTGTCCCGCGAGCGGTTGTACACATTGAGCGGGTAGCCTCCATCCAGGATATGCCCCGCCATGCTGCGGCCCATGTTGCCCAGCCCGATAAAGCCCACGCGGGGCTTGCTTTTCGCATCAGTCATTGGTTATGCCTTGTTCGTTGAATTGGATTTTTCGCGCAGCAAATCGCGCAGATACATGGGGGTCAGTGGCTGCTGGTTGACCACGACATCAAACGGCGCGAGCGCATCATTGACCGCGTTGGTCAGCGCCCCGATGGCGCCCATCACCCCGCCTTCGGCCATGCCTTTGATGCCCGCCGGCGTCGCCCGGTTAGGCGTATGCATCGACAGGATTTCGATATGCGGCAACTCGCAGGCCGTGGCCACCAGGTAGTCGGCCAGCGTGCCCGAGAGATTTTGTCCAGCCTCGTCGTAGTAGACCTGCTCAAACAGCGCGCCCGACAGGCCCATGGCGATCGCACCATGCTGCTGCCCTTCCACGACCACGGGGCTGAGCACCGTTCCGCAGTCTTCCGCCACCACATAGCGGACAAACCGGATCGCTCCGGTGGCGACATCGACCTGCACTTCACACAGGTGCGTGGAGTTGGAATAGGTCATGGGCGGCGGCTCGTAGGTCCGGTGAAACTCCAGGCCGGGATGCATGCCGGCAGGCAAGGCCAGCGGATCAAGATAGGCCGTGCGCGCCACATCGGCCAGGCCCACGCCGGTGGCCACCCATTGGCCGTCGATCATCTGCTCGATGCGGCCATCCCGCAGGCGTAATGCCAGGCTGCTGTCCAGGCCCAGCAGCGCGGCGCCAATCGCCAGCACCTTGACGCTGGCTTCCTGGGCGCACAGGTAGAGCGTGCCACCGCCCGCCGTGCCGCCGCGTGCACCCCGGCTGCCCATGCCGTAAGGGGCAATGTCGGTATGCCCGAGGTGCAGGTGCACCTGCTGCGGCGCGACGCCCAGGCCCTCGGCCACGGCATGGGCCAGCGAGGTTTCGTAGCCCTGCCCGGTCGCCCCCAGGCCGACCGAGGCATTCACCGCGCCCGAGGGCTCGATGCGCAGCCAGGCGGCTTCGTGACCCGACCCCGGAATGCCGGCCGCCTTGTAAAAGCGCGACCCGTAGGTGGTGGACTCGACCACCGTGCAAATGCCCAGCCCGAGGTAGACGCCTTGCGCGCGCCCCTGCTGCTGGCGCTGGCGGAAGTTGTCGTAGTCGAAGGCGGCGAGCGCGCCCTCCAGGGTTTCGCGCGGCGTGATGTCGGCCAGCACTTCGCCCGTGGCCATGGTGTACGGAAAATCTTCGGGGTGCAGCATGTTGAGCCGCCGCACCGCGACCGGGTCCAGTTTCAGTTCCCGCGCAATCGCATCCATCGTGCCTTCCATCACCCAGCTGGTGATGGCCATGGGCGCGCGCATGGGGCCATTGCCGACCTTGTTGCTCAGCACCACCTTGACGTCGTAGCTGTAGTCCTGCACCCGGTAGGGGCCGGTCAGGATCATGGCCACCACGCGGGCCAGGTAGTTGCCCGGATAAAAGCTGTAGGCGCCAAAGTCCTCGATGATTTCCAGTTCCAGCCCGAGCAGGCGACCGTCGGCGCTGACGGCGGCCCGGGTGCGGCAAAAGTCCTCGCGCGCCTGGGACGAAGCCAGCAGGTTTTCCAGCCGGTCCTCGCGCCAGCGCACCGGCCGCTTCAGGTGGCGCGCCACTGCAGCCACCGTGAGTTCCTCGCGGTAGAGGGCGATCTTCTGCCCGAACCCGCCCCCCACATCGGGTGAAATCACGCTGACCTGCGACTCCGACAGGCACAGGCGGCCGGCCAGGGTGGTCCGGTAGGGATGGGGCACCTGGGTCCCGACATGAAACGTCAGGTGCTGGCGGCCTTCGTCCCACACCGCAATGCAGCCGCGCGTCTCGATCGGCAAGTGGGTCTGCCGATGCTGTGAAAAAGTGCTTTCGATCACCCGGTGCGCTTCGCGCTTGCGCGCCTCGACATCGCCGTGGTCCGCGTGCTGGTGCGACAGCAGGTTGGAGTCCAGGCTTTCGTCCACGCGCGGCGAATCGGCCTCGAGCGCCTGCCACAGGGTGCTCACGGCGGGCAGCACCTCGTAGTCCACCAGCACCTGCTCGGCGGCGTCTTCCGCCAGATAGCGGTCGGTGGCAATCACGCAGGCCACCGGATCGCCCTGAAAACGCACCTTGGTCGTGGGCAGCGTGTCCATCTCCATGGCCTGCAGGCCCTCAATCGGCGGCGCCATGCGCTGGCGCGTGGTCCACTGGGCCAGTTCATGACCCGTTACCACCGTCACCACACCGGGCATCTGGCGGGCCGCCTCGCTGTCGATGGAGACGATGCGGGCATGGGCGTGGGGCGAACGCACAAAACAGGCATGCAGGGCGCCGGGGACTTCGATGTCGTCCACGTAGCGGCCGTGGCCGGTCAGCAGCCGGTAGTCTTCCTTGCGGGCAAGATGCTGGCCGATGTAATGAAACTCAGGGGGCGACATAGTCCGGATTCCTTCGCATCTGTTCAGCCGCCTTCTGGATGGCCTTCACAATATTCTGGTAGCCGGTACAGCGGCACAGGTTGCCCGACAGCGCATCGCGGATTTCCTCGTCGCTCGGATCAGGCTTTTTTTTCAGGAACGCTTCGAACGTCATCACGATGCCCGGCGTGCAAAAACCGCACTGCAAGCCATGCTCCTCGTGCAGCGCCTGCTGCAAGGGGGACAACGTGGAATTGACGGCAACCGACTCGATCGTTGACACCTCATGCCCTTCCATCTGGATGGCGTAGGTGAGGCAGGACCGCACGGGCTTGCCATCGACCAGCACCGTGCAGGCGCCGCACACCCCGTGCTCGCAGCCCACATGGGTGCCAGTGAGGCGGCAATCCTCGCGCAGTGCGTCCGCCAGCAGCTTGCGCGGTTCAACCCGCAACTCATGGTTTTGGCCGTTGACGGTCAGCGTGACCGGACGCTTTTCGAGATTACTCATACTGCTTATCCTTTGGCTCGGCTCAAGGCATCCACCAGGGCCCGCTCGACCAGTGTCTGGGTCAGCTCCTTGCGGTACACCGCTGATATTCGCGGGTCATCTTCAGGCGACACCGCCGCGCGCACCGCCAGCGCGACTTCGGCCGCCCATGCCGCGCTGGGCGTGCGGCCCACGAAAGGGCGCACCGCGTCGTCCCACACCTGGGGAATGGCGCTCACGCCGCTCAGTCCCACGCGCACGCGCGACACCCGGTCGTCATCGAGCGCCACGGTGGCCGCCACCGCCACGATGGCGTAGTCCCCGTGCCGGCGATTGAACAGCCGGAACGACGTGCCCTCGTTCTCGGCAACCTTGGGGAACCGCACGCAGCGAATAATTTCGTCGGGCGCCAGCGCCGTGGCCATGACGGACTGAAAGAAGGCCGAAGCCGGCAGGCTGCGCTGCCCGCCCAGCTTGACGATCTCTATTTTTGCGTTCAACGTGGTCGCAATCAGCGGGAACTGCGCGGCCGGATCGGCATGCGCCAGGCTCCCGCCTATCGTGCCGCGCTGGCGAATCGCGTAGTGGCCGATGGTCCTGGCGGCTTGCGCCAGCAAGGGGCAGCGGGCCTGCACCAGCTTTGATTCGGCAATCTGGTCATGCCGGGTCAAGGCCCCGATTTCCAGCACGCCAGCCACGTCACGAATGTAGGCCAGCTCCGTCAGGTCGTTCAGGTCGATCAGGTCCGAAGGCGTCGCAAGCCGCATGTTCAGCATGGGCCCGAGGCTCTGGCCGCCGGCAATCACCTTGGCGCTTTCGCCGGCAGCGGCCAGTTGCGCCAGCGCTTCTTCCAGCGAGCTGGGGCGGAAATAGTCAAATGCAGCGGGCTTCACAAATGGCTCCTACCAGACCAGGCTCTGGCGGTCCTGCTTGTCAAACAAATGCAGGCGATTCAGGTTGACTTTCAGGGTCACGTTCTCGCCGTCCTTGTGCTGCCCTTCCTTGCCGACGCGGAAGTACAGCTTCGTACCCTCGACTTCCACTTCAAGGAACTGGTCGGAGCCGACCGGCAGCACCGAAAGAATCCGGCCTTGCAAACCATCGTCGTGCAACTCGCCGCTGTGCGAGGCAACGTCTTCGGCGCGTATGCCCAGCACCACCGCGCGCCCGGCCTGGCCCGCCACCCGTTCGGCAATGTGGGGCGGCAGCGCCAGCGCCAACGCGCCGCGCCTGAATAGCACCCGGTCGCCCGCGACTTCCAGCGTGCCGTCCATGAAATTGATGGGCGGATTTCCCAGAAACGACGCCACAAACATGTTGCGGGGCCGCTCGTAAATGTCGTCGGGCTTTCCAATCTGCTGCACCACGCCGCTGCGCATCACCACGATGCGGTCGGCCAGCGTCAGGGCTTCGGCCTGGTCGTGCGTGACATAGACAAACGTGGTCTGCATGACCTGATGCAGCTGCTTGATCTCTGCGCGCATGGAAATCCGGAGCGTCGCGTCGAGGTTGGACAGCGGTTCATCCATCAGGAACACCGAGGGCTGCCGCACGATGGCCCGCCCCAGCGCCACACGCTGCCGCTGGCCACCCGACAGCTGGTCGGGGCGCCGCTCCAGCAGGGGCTCGATCTCCAGGCGCCGTGCAGCATCGCGCACGCGCTTGTCGATTTCATCGTTGGGGTGCTTGCGCATGCGAAGCCCGAATGCGATGTTCTCGTACACGGTCTTGTTCGGATACAGCGCGTAGCTCTGAAACACCATGGACACGTCGCGCTTGTGCGGCGGGACGGTGTTCAACACCTCGTTGTCAAAAATCAGGTTGCCCTCGGTCACGTCCTCCAGCCCGGCAATCATGTTCAGGGTCGTTGACTTGCCGCATCCTGACGGACCCAGCAACACAAGAAACTCCTTGTCGGCGATGTCGAGATTGAGGTTCTCGAGCGCAACAAACCCATTGGGATAATTTTTTCCAACACCTTCAAATCTGATCCGGGCCACGTAAGTACTCCTTTAACCTTTGACTGCACCGGCGGTGAGGCCGGAGACGATATAGCGTTCAAACATGATGGCAACCACCACGGGCGGAACGATTGCCAGCACACCGGCGGCGTTGATGAACGAAAAGCTGATGTTGAAATCCGACGTGAACGACGCCACCACGATGGGCATGGTTTGCGACGCCAGGGTCTGCGTGAACATCAGGGCCAGCAAGAACTCGTTCCAACTGGTGAGAAAGGTGAACAGCACCACCGCCACCAGGGACGGCATGGCCAGCGGCAAATAGACCAGCATCAGGGTCTGGAGCCGCGAGCATCCATCGACCCGCGCCGCCTTGTCCAGGTCATCGGGCAAGGACTCGAAGTAGCCGGTCAGGATGAAGGTGCTGAACGGCACGGTGATGGCGAGATAGGTGATGATGAGCGACAACTTGCTGTCGAGCAGCCCGAGTTGTTGCACGAACAGGAAGAACGGCACCACCAGCGCAATGTCCGGAATCACGCGGGTCGTCAGCATGAAATAGATCGAACTGGACCGCCCGATGAAGCGGATCTTGGCCAGCGCATAGGCCGCCGGCACACTGACCAGCAGATTGAGAATCACCACGGACACGGCAACAATCAAGCTGTTCAGCATGGACGGGAGCAGATTCTTGGCCGTGGAGGGAATGAACCCCCCCGTGGCCGTGTCGCCCTCCTTGCGGTTCTCGTACGTGACGACCTTGTCCTTGGCGGTAAAGATCGTCGCGAAATTTTCAAGCGTGGGCTGCTCGGGTATCCAGTGCGGCGGCACCGACGTAATCTCTGCTTCAGACTGGAACGACGACGATACCAGCCAGGCGATGGGCGCAAGCACGTAAATGGCGAACAGCATCGACGCGGCAAAAAGCAGGGCCCGTCTGCCAAAGTGTGGAATTTTCATGGTTTTTAAGCGGCTCGGGATTGCAAGGTCTGGCTAGAGCTTTCGGCTCGTGCTGCGGATGATGAAAAATGCCAGCGTGAAGGTGACGATCGCCATGATGTAGGCAAGGGCGGCCCCTGTGCCAAACGCCAGTTTGCGAAAGGTCTCCACATAGACCTGCCAGGCCACCACATGCGTGGAATCGGCCGGCCCGCCTTCGGTCAGGATGAAAAACAGATCGAAGTGGCGGATCGCCATCATCGTTTCGTAAATCATGACCAGGGCAAATCCGGGCGTCAGGGCCGGCAGGGTAATGTGCACAAAACGCTGCCACACATTGGCGCCATCGACCTTGGCGGCGCTGTACAAATCAGCGCGAATCGACTTGAGCGTTACCAGCAGCAAGATGGTCGCCAGTGGAACTTCTTTCCAGACAAACGAATTGGTGATGAGCAGCATGGTCTTCTCGACGTCCCCGAGCATCACCACGTATTTGTCAATCAGCCCAAGCTGGAACAGCAAGCCATTGAGCGCGCCATAGCCGGAGTCGTAGATCCATTTCCACATGAGTCCGTTGGCCACATAGGGAATGGCCCAGGGGATCAGCAAAATCGCCGACAGGATGCGGCGGCCGCGAAATTCTTCGTTGAGCAGCAGCGCCATCAGCATCGCAATAAACATGATGGCGGTCACCGACATCAGGGTGAACGACGTGCTGCGTCCGACCGAGTCCCAGAACATCTGGTCCTGGAAAATATGAACGTAGTTGTCGAACCAGACAAATGGGGCACGGTGAGGCCGCGTCAACTTGAGGTCAAACAGGCTGATCCAGAACGAATACAGGATCGGGAAAACAGCCACGACAGTCAACACAACCATCATGGGCGCAAGGAAAAGCATGGCGCTTTTCTGGTCGTACGCACTGACCGGGTAACGGATTACACGGCGCAGCGCCTGGATCTTGGTGCTCATTTATTCGTCTCTTTCAGGGATGCCAACCCGGGGTATGCACTGGGCCACGCCCCGGGTGGTGATCAGGTCTGCTTGCGCAGGTCGTTCCAGGCCTGGGCTGACTTCTTCAGCGCCTCTGCGGCTGTACTCTTGCCGATGACAGCCGACTGCCAGGCCGATCCGTTGACTTCATCCCACTCGCCAAACCAGCGGGCAATGACGTCTTTTTTCTTGACCATCTGCTGCTGCTTTTCAAACATGGCCATGTCGGAATACTTGGCATACGACGCCTGCACTTCAGGATCCTTGAACAAGCCCTTGACCGCAAAACCGGAGCCAATGTCGTTGAACAGCATTTTCTGGAAGCGGTACTGGCCATCGGCCTTGCCGCCGAACCACTCGATCAGCTTGGCGGCATTGGCAGCACGTGTCTTGTCGGCGGCGGCCTGCGCCGTCATGCCGTGAAAACGCATCCAGCCCACGGTGGTGTGCGAGCCGCCAGGTCCGGCGGGCATCAGCGCCTGCTTGACGCGCCCGGCGATTTGCGACTGCTTTGGATCATTGAGGGTGCGCACGCGGTAGCGGCTCAGCAGCGCAAACGCATGGTTGCCGGAACTGAAGGATTTCAGTCCATTGAGCTCACCGGTTTCCACGCAGGCCGGTGAAATGATCTTGTACTTGTTCACCGCATCCATGATCCATTGCAGCGCCTGCACCGCGCCCTTTTTGGGGTCGCTCATGATGGAGGCGCCGCTGGCATCGGTAAAGCCGCCACCGTGCGAATACACCATGGCGGTCAGGAATTCAATCAGCCAGCTCTCGCGCGCCATCGGCAGCATCATCGGGAACTCGGAAATACCGGCCGCCTTGATCTTGAGCGACTGCTGGACCAGCTCTTCCCAGGTTGAAGGCGGCTCCTTGATGCCGGCTTTTTTCAGCTTTTCCTCGTCATAAAAGAACGCCATGTAGTCGGTGTAATAGGTCAGGCCGTACTGCTTGCCCTTGTACTGCATCGACTTGGTGCTGAAGTCGTCAGCCTCCGCGTTGTACTTCATCAACTCCGGGAAGTTGTTGATCGGGGCCAGCCAGCCAGCATCCGCCCACTCGGGCAACCAGCTGTCGGACACCCACAGGACATCGAGCGGCGCCTTGCCTACAAACTTGGTCACCATGGTGTCGCGGTATTGCGCCCAGGGTGCATTGTTGTAGTTGACCTTGACGCCGGTCTTGGCCTCGAACGCATTGAGGTGGCTCTTGACAGTATCGACCGCAGCCGACCAGGTGTACAAATTGAGGGGCGCCGCCTGCGCATGACCGGGCAAGGACAGCAAGCCTGAACCCGCCGCACCGGCTGACGCCGTGATCTTCAGAAAGTCACGCCGACTAGAACCTTCTGTCCATATATTGCTCATTTTTCAGACTCCTGGGTGGGTGGCTGCAGCAGTTCACTGGGGCAGCGCGCGATTGATCGATCGGTACTTTGGCCAGCAGCCCCCTGCCACCCGCCAAAGTTGAATTAATTATTGCGTCAAACATTTATATCGTCAAGCGACGACTTGTTGGGGTATTCCCGTACCTAGTTAACAAGCCATGCCCGTCACCCGCACGCACATTTCCAATGTTTTTTCAGCGCGGCGCAGGCACATCGGCCGTGCGCCCCGAACGCGCTTATTTGATGGGAGAAAAAGACACCGGGTTCAAAAAGACACTTTCCTGGTGCACCAGATAGGGCAGGATCCGGGGCACGAATGCGGTCCATTCCGCGTCTTGCGCCATCTTGGCGCGCTGGCTGCTGCGGTGGCCAAAATCGTCATAGGCCCACAGGAAAACGACCGAGTTCAGCACACCGGACTCCTTGGTCCAGCAACCAATTAACTGGGCATAGCGCGTGATGATGTGCAAACCGTTTTCTTGATAAATTCGCAGGAATTCCGGCGCCGTTCCCGCCTGAACCTGATAAGTCCGCATTTCCAGAATCATGATTTTCCTTAGGTTGAAAATGAGCCGACATCCGCGAGAGGACTTGAGCTAAAAGTGGTCATGACGCATATCGTCACATGACGATTTATTTTGCCATTAAAGTACGCACCTGTGTACTTTGAAGTGTGCCCATCGCATGAAAGCCAAATCAGACCTGCTGACGTCCATCCGCCAAAAAGGCGACCCCGCCAAAACAGGCCAGGCCCGGCGCGCCACGGTGCGCATGCCGGCGGCCGAGCGGCGCGAGCAAATCCTGAAAAAGGCCTTTGAGTTTTTTTCGGAGTACGGGCTCACCGCGCAAACGCGCGCGCTGGCCGAGGCTTGCGGGGTTTCCCAGCGCCTGCTCTACAGCGTGTTTCCCAACAAATCGGCATTGATCAATGCGGTCTATGAAACCGAGATCGCGGGCGTCTTCAAGGCGGTCTGGTTTGTTCAGCTGCGCGATCGAAGCAAGCCGATGGAGCAACGCCTCAATGAGTTTTACCGCGAGTACTACAGCGCCGTGGTCACGCGGCGCTGGATGCGCCTGTTTCTGTACGCCTCGCTCGCAGAAGTCGAGATAGCGCCCACCTACATTGCGTCCATCGTCATGCATCTGCTTGAAACCCTGATGGAGGAAGCCGTCCATGAGGCCGGTTTGTGCATGCCCGAGGACCATGCCCAGCTTCAGGAGATCGGCTGGATACTGCACGGCGCCGTGTCGCACCTGGCCATACGCCGCCACATTTACCACGACAAGACACCGTTTGCCGCCGAGAAGGTCATCGAGATGCAGGTGAAGTCCTTCCTGGGCGGCCTTAAAGCGCTGTTGCCCGCCGACATCAAGTACATCGCCTGAACCGGCGACACCAGAAACCGCGCCGGCCCGCCCCCCTTCTTTTCCCTGTTGAGCCGGCCGGGGCGTAGCACAATAAGCGCCATGCCCTACCTGCCCGCCTTCATCGCCCCCACCCGCTACACCGACGCCGCCGCCGCGCTGGCCCAGGTTCGCGCCATTTACGACCAGCAGATTGCCCACCTGCGCGGCGCCATGCAGCGCTACGTGGCCGGCGAAACCATGCCCGGCCATGTGCGCGCCTGCTACCCGTTTGTGCGCATCCACACCGACACGGTGGCGCGCGCCATTCTGGAAACACCCGACATTTCGCAGCTCAGTTACGGCTTTGTGGCCGGGCCGGGCCGCTATGAAACCACGCTGACGCGGCCCGACCTGTACGGCCCCTACTACCTGGAGCAGTTCCGGCTGCTGCTGCAAAACCACGAGGTGGCGCTGGAAGTGGGCACCAGCACGCAGCCCATTCCGATTCATTTCTCTTTCGCCGAGAACGACCATGTGGAAGGCACCATGAGCGCCGAGCGCCGCATGCTGATGCGCGACGTGTTCGACCTGCCCGACCTGTCCGCCATGGACGACGGCATTGCCAACGGCACCTATGAAGCCCGCCCCGGGGAGCCGCAGCCGCTGTCGCTGTTCACCGCCGCGCGGGTTGACTATTCGCTGCAGCGGCTGCGTCACTACACCGGCACCTCGCCCGACGCATTCCAGAACTTCGTGCTGTTCACCAACTACCAGTTCTACATCGACGAGTTCGTGCGGCTGGGCCACGAGGAAATGGCCAACCCGGCCAGCGAATACACGGCCTTTGTTGAGCCCGGCAACGTGGTGACGCGGCGCACCGGCTTGAGCGCCGAGGCCA
>JAUSDK010000130.1 GCA_030650875.1 Polaromonas sp. | reverse complement strand
AGAAAAGCCAGCACCTCGTCAAGGTGCGCGTCAAAGTCGCTCAGCGCATGGTCGCCGCCTTCCAGCAGCTTGAGGCGCGCGCCCGCGCAGCGGTCCGTCATCTCGCGCCAGTCCAGCACCTCGTCGCCCTTGGCGATCACGGCCAGGTAGCGCTGCGGCCTGGTCAAAGGCCCGGCGGCTAGCGCCTGCAGTTCGCCGATGAACTCGGGCCTGAAAAAGAAGCGCTCGGCCGGGTCGTGCCAGCTGCTCTGCTCGCCGATGTACTTCGCCAGGTCGCGCGCCGGATCGACCGCCGGGTTCAGCAGCACGGCGGGGCAGCCCGTTTGCTCAGCCACCCGGGCGGCATAAAACCCGCCCAGCGACGAGCCGACCACCGCCATCGCGTCACGCGGCCAGCCGGCAATGCCCTGCATCACCAGGTCCATGGCTGCGCGCGGCGAGGGCGGCAGTTGCGGGCACCACCAGACGACGCCCGGGTGCTGCGCCTGTACCCGGGCGGCGACCTGGCGCGCTTTCATCGACTGCGGCGAGGAGCGGAAACCGTGGAGGTAGAGCAGGTGGGTGGTGGGCATGGCGCCATCATATTAATAAAGCGCGGGCCGGTATTCTGTGTCTGTTGCACAAGACCTGCATCGACAGCCGTGTTGAGCTTAGGGGATGCAACTTGGAACAAAGCTCAATCGACTGATCAAGACCCGCAGCTATACGCTGGGGCGGCGCACGAGGCTGGAGACAGAGCGCCAGCGCCTGATGCGACGCATCGCGGAGATCGACTCTAAACAGCTGGAGCTGGGCGTGGCCCTTGTGCTCCTAGATAGCGAGATCACCGCGTCCTCGGCCATTAATACCTCGGAGATCCGGGCTACCAAGCCCAGCCAACGGCTGTCCAAGGCCCCTCACGGCGCCACCATGCGCGGTGTCGTCGCGTACTTGC
Organism: Polaromonas sp.; assembly: GCA_030650875.1. GTDB lineage: Bacteria > Pseudomonadota > Gammaproteobacteria > Burkholderiales > Burkholderiaceae_C > Polaromonas. Next base: position 9,726 of record JAUSDK010000130.1, on the reverse strand, counting down.
GCCGCAGCGGCGGTCGCCCGATCCGAAGCGATGAACTACAGGAGGTAGTCCGTGACGTGTCCGGCTATGACGCACTGATGCGTACCAAGCTAAAGCAGCGCACCAGTTACGTATGCCATATCCTCAAAAAACGAGGATGGCTTGAACGCTTAAACGACGAGCAGACCTGTTTGTTGCCCTTACCCCACCGCATCCCAGCTAAGAGGCTTCGGCGCTCGTCGTCGGTCATCTTCATGATCATGTCGAGCGACAACGGCCGTGACTCCGCCTTCATGAGGTAGGGCACTTTTTTACGCCGGCCCGCCTTCGATTGGTGGGCGCGTTTAGCTTTGGCGCTGGGCTGCGTTTGAGGAACTAGGTATTGAGATCAGGTTTAATTACACATAAGTTTATGTGCAAAAAGTCGAGATGGCAACCCCCTCCATGCGCCCATGCGATCATGGAACACAGGATTTATGTGTTGCCATGACTTATCAGGAATTTCTCAAGCAGCTAGATAAAGCAGAGATGAGCATCAAGGAGTTCGCCCATCTCATCAAAAGGACGCCCAATGCGTTGACGAACTACGCCAGCAAGGGCGAGGTACCAGCCCACATCGCAATCATTGCGACGCTCTGCGCCCATATGCATCTGGCCGGGTACGACTACCGAGGCGTTATCGCCGGGATCGACTTTGCAGGCATGAAGCCACGCGAGGACGGCGTTAAGGGCTTCAGAGGTAACCGGACGGATGCAATATCCGACGAGATATTTGACGGTGGCCAATTCACCGACAAGGACGATGCGTGAGTCCCTTAAAGACGGGCCCAAGTCCAAGTTAAAATTCCGACTAAATAGGCCATTTCATGCCCACCAAATCCAAATCATCATAGATATTTCAATCAAATTTTCTGGAGACTTCAATGGAAATGTTGCTGCGAGCTAAAATACTCACCTTTCTGCTGGGAATCTGTACAGTCGGTAATCTTTTTCTGTTGCTATACCCAACTGTACTTTTGGGATCGAAGACGATGCATGCAGTATTTTTTGCATATGCCCTCTTTGGTTTTATGGCCTTTAGGTGGGTTCTAAAGGTTGGGGAAACCAACCCAGACCGGGCGGATACTCTTTTTGTAAGATGCATCTTTGCATACTGGGGCGTCCCTGTTCTCTTGGCTTACTTGATTATCGCAATGGGAAGAAATTAGAATATTATCAGTCTATACAGAAATTTTGGAAAATTGTTATTTGGCGTATTTATAGAGATGGTCAGCGACTTGAATACCACATCAAAGTTTGGATGTCGTGAGCGATAAATTGCATCGCCGAAAACAGCGAGAGCTATTCCTGCTGGAGCAATTTCTTGTTGCTTTAAAGCTGGTGGCCGAGGTAGTGGAGGAGCGAGAGGAGCCAGATTTCATTCTGAAAATCGATGGACAACCTATCGGACTGGAACTCACTGAGCTATTCATTTCCCATGAAGGAAACGGCAATACGATGCAAGCGCAAGAATCTATTTCCTCGCGCATTGTGGCTTTGGCCCAAAGGTTCTACGAAAGCTCTGGCGCGCCACCGGCACACATCAGTATGTGCTTCGGCCCCGGTCACGACTTACGAGACTTAAATAGGGATAATACGGCGAGGGCTTTAGCCACCTTCGTTCAACGACTAAACCTAGTCGTTGGGCAGAGCTTGAACTGGCATTCTGAAGAATTGAAATACTCGCTACCCCATGAAATTTCATTTATTCATGCGCTTGGCGTGCCCAGCTATGATATGGCGCATTGGAGTGTTGCGCGTGCGGGTTGGGTGGCTACATTAGAAGCTTCATCACTCCAATCCCGGATCGATGAAAAGGCCAAACGCCTCGGGGCTTATAGGGAATCAATCGCTGAAAACTGGCTGCTTATTGTTTCTGATGCCACAAAGCCATCCCAACTTATAAGAGCAGAAGAGAGTTTTGAACCTCATTCACTTAAAAGCCCATTTACGCGCTCGTTCTTTTACAGTTACCCGGACGGAGTAATCGTTGAACTAGGAACGAAGCAGCATTAATCAAATTAAAAAATTGATCCCTCCCGCAGGGCGCAATTTTGCCTCCCCCATCGTCCTGCACCTCTGACGTGCATTGCGGTTCAGCCACATCGATTGCCCTAGCTGGCAACCCCAGCATAGTGGTGTTGAACTGCGGCCAGCCCCATTGGTCACATCCCTGCCTTTCATCAGGCTCGAGCCAATCCAGCGCGGGATAGCCCCCTCCGAAATCGAAAGCGCAAACCCAAAGATCTTGATTTAAAAGTCTTGTGCAACAGGCACAGAATACCGGCGCGGGCGTAAAAAAGCCCCGCCGGGGCGGGGCTTTGATTAAGTGCCGGGCGAAGCGTCAAGGCGAAGTGGATGCCATAGTGGAGTCCGTCAGCACGGTCATCATGTTTCGCCAGTAAGCGTCGTTAGTCACGACACGAATCTCACGCTGTACAACTCCGCTCATGGGCGCAAGGTTCAAGGTCGTGGTGATGCCGCCCGACGCATCGGAACTGACATCTCCGTCCACACTGGTGGCTTCGGAGGCAGAGTTCAAGCCCAAGTACACCCAAGCCCCCGAAGGATTGATGCCCGTGGCAGAAATGGCCAGATCACCACCGGAATAGGTGCTAAGCGCGATGGCAGTCTGGTCCGCGATGACGGGGAATGTCGCCGCCTGAGCTTCCGTCAATGTCAATGGTCGGCGCGTGATGCGGTCGTTGTACAGAACAAAGCTCCCATCCGACAAGGTGGTCTTCTCGTCGTTGCCGTTGAATGCCTCCATGGTGTAGGTTGCATGGTCCGGAATGGACGCGATCACACTGTCCGTCAAGCCGGCCGTCGTGCTGCCGTTGCAATCAGACGCCATGACGTAGTAGCGTCCCGTCTGGTTTGCCACATTTTTGATTGTGAAGTAACCACCTGTGGCGGAGCGCCCATATTTCAGACCGTCTGCAGGCAGGCCTGGGCCTTTTACCATCACGTACTGGATGGGATTGGTGCCATTGACGCCGTTGACGCCGTTGACGCCGTTGTTGCCGGTATTGGGATCCGTGAATCCGAATTCCAGGCCAGTCCTGACGCAACCAGAGTCCGCAGACTTGACCATGTGCGCATGGCTGTAGGTATCCAGCCGGCGGCCATCGCCGCGCAGACGCCACCCGCCATCTATATTTTTGGCGATCTGCATGTTCTTGACGCGGTTAATGGCGATGCCCGCCTTGTTTTTGACCGTGAACGCTACAAAGGCCCGCGTGTCAACGCTTCTGGTGTAGTCGATCCGGCGGATCACCACATCGGTGAAGCTGGCGCCCACCAAGAAGCTGTCGGTTGCAATCTGGCTCCTGAACTGGGTGGCGTTCTTGTCGGCGTCACGAAATGGAAGCTCCGTGGTGTCATGCATCAAGGGCGTCAGTGAATCTGGCGAAGGCAAACCAGCCGCAAATTGCGCAGAAAAATCGCTCAATGCCTTGCGGATCAGCGTGATGTCATCCGCCGCAGTGTCCATGCCGGTTCCGAGCATCGGTGTGGCTGAGGTTTCGGCGGCGGCCTTGGTTGCCAGGCTATCGATGATCTGCTGCTGGGTGACCAGGTTGGTGATGGTCGCCTCGTTGGTGGCGGGGTCCACACTAACGCTGATGACGTCCAGCACCTTGTCCAGTGCACTGGAGAGTGGTGTGAAGGCGGTGCGCAGCAGGTCAATGCTGGATTCGACGCCCATCGCTAGCAGCACGGGGAGCAGTTTTGCCTTCAGGCTGTCCGCTTCCGCTTTCAACTCGCTGGTCGTCAGGCTGCTGAAGTCGCCGCTGTTGAAGTAGTTCTCTGCCAGTTGTCCGGCAATGTTGGCCACGATCAGGTCGGTCAGTGGCGTGATGTTGATCGTTCCATTGGCGTCAGCGGCGCTGGCTGCTGAGTGAATTACGTAGGTCTGGCCGCCTACCGTGCCCTCAGCCCGGAACACGAAAGGAGCGGTCAATCCGGTCACGTCGACCGAATACGAGCCGTTGGCGCCGATCGGTGTGGACCGGGATACGCCGTTTGCGTCTTTTACGGTGACGTTGCCGACCAGGGGCAAACCCGCCGCAGCGGTGCCCGAAATTGTGGCTGCCATCGGAGCGCCAGGCGTCTGGGGCAAGGGAGTGACGCTGTCGCCACCGCCACCGCCACCGCCACCGCAGCCGGACACGGTCAAAACGAAAGCACTGGCCAGAGCCAGCACCAGTTTCGCGGGTTTTGATTTCATAAATTCTCCAGGGGTTGTTATAGGCCGTCCGCAGCAATTTGCTTGACTATGCGTGGAAGTGATTTCACGACAATTTGTGACAAAGTGCATCCCATGAATATGGGGTGAAACAGCTTGTTTCGCCTGTTTAGGGGATGTGGTGGCCGTGCGACTCGGGGTGTTGCCGATATGCTCGGGGCTCTGTCCGGCTGGCGATGCATCCGGAATCCGGTGACCAGGAGGTGCAATGTGGCGTGGCGAGTACTGATTGTTGAAGATGACGCGCCGATGCGCGCTTTTTTTGCGGCCAGCGTGCAGCGTTCGGACCAACTGAGTCTGGTCGCCAGCGTGGGATCTGTGGCTGAAGCGCGGGTCTGGCTGGATAACGCGGCGCACGGCGTGGACGTGCTGCTGACCGATCTGGGTCTGCCCGACGGCAGTGGACTTGACGTGATTCGCCACACCCGGCTGCGACAGTCTTCCTGCGAGCCATTGGTGATTTCGATGTTTGGCGATGAAGACAACGTGCTGGCGAGCATCGAGGCGGGCGCCCTGGGCTACATCCACAAAGACGCCACGCCCAGTGACATTGCGCAGTCGATACTGGAGATGAAAGCGGGCGCCTCGCCGATCTCGCCCATGATTGCCAGGCGGGTGCTCATGAAGTACCTGAACCTACAGTCAAATCAGCTTCCAGACAAAGCACGGCGGGCTGGAGTAGCTATCAATAATGAATCAGATGTTGGGGGGGAAAACCTGCTGTCGGCGCGCGAGCAAGAGGTGCTGGAGCTGATTTCGCGCGGGTTTTCCTACGCCGAGATTGCACGCCTGAAAGACGTCACGGTGCACACGGTGCAAACGCACATCAAGAACCTGTATGGCAAGCTGGCTGTGCATTCGAAAAGTGAAGCCGTGTTTGAAGCGATCCGTATGGGCCTGCTGCCGGGTCGGGGGTGAGATATTCCGCAAGCAGCACCACAGCATTCCGCTACGATGCGGTAATGCTGGCGCTCTGTGCAAAGATGCTCTGGAAATCTGCATCGTCCCGTTGGCTGCCGGTGCTGCTGGGGTGGCTCGCGCTGGTGGGCGTGGCGCAGGCCGAGTTGCTCACGCTGACCGAGGCGCGGGCCAGCGTGACGGTCAATGGCATGACGACCGTCCAGAATCTGCAGCTGCCTTACCACTGGGATAGTCTTAACAAGGGACAGCGGGGCGAGGCAGTGTTTGTCCTGGCCTTCAATCTTCCCGCGCAGCCTGTCGATCCCTGGGTGCTGTACCTGCCGCGCCTGGGCAATGCCTATGAGATCTGGCTCAACGGCACACTGCTGGAGCGCCAGGGCGACTTGCTCCATTACAACGGCGCAGACTATGCGCGGGTGCCGCGTTATCTCTCCATCGCGCCCTCGCTGTTGCGGTCGTCCAACCTGCTGCGCGTGCGCATCCGCGCCGACGTGGGGCGGCGCGGCGGGCTCTCTGCGCTGGTGATGGGGCCGCAGGATCTGGCCTATGCGGCCTACCTGCGTAATTACCACTGGCGCGGTACCGGATCGCTGGTGATCACGGCGTTCAGCCTGGTGGTCGGGCTGATGGCGATGGCGCTATGGTTCACCCAGACAGCCCCGGACCACGCAGGACGAACGCGGCGCGACCCGCTCTACCTGTTCGCCGGCCTGGCTGAGCTGTTCTGGGCGCTGGCTGTCAGCGATACGCTCATCGAAAACCCGCCTATGCCCTGGCCTTGGTGGGGGGCATTGCAGGTGGTGGCGCTGGGTGCCTGGGGTGTCAATATGGCGCTGTTTTGCGTCGCGGTGGCGGGGTGGGGCCGGAGACCCGGCGCGCTGTGGTTTGGCCGCTGGCTGGGCCTGTTGATGGTCGCGAGCGTCGGCATGGCCGCGTGGGCGCTGGTCGGGGGGCGGCCAATCGCGCTGACGGTCTGGTATGCGGTCCTGGGGGCCACGTTGCTGGGCTTTGGTGTCTTTTTCCTGTGGCGGGCGCTACGCCAGGCGCCAACGGCGCACCGAGTGGTGGCAGCGGCCTTGCTGGTGAATGTTTTGTTCGGCCTGCGCGACCTGTATGTGTTTCGCATCAACCCGACGTTTGCCGCGAACACCCTGCTGCGGTATTCGTCCTTGATGTTCGGTCTGGCGCTGGGCTATATCGTGATTGCACGGTTTCGCACGGCGAGTACCCAGGCGCGTGATTTGCTGGCGACGCTGGCAGCACGCGTGTCTCAAAAGGAAGTCGAGCTTGCCGAAAGCTACCGTGCCCTTGAAATGCTGGCGCGCGAGCAGGAGCGCACGGCCGAGCGCACCCGCATCCTGCGCGACATGCACGACGGCGTCGGCTCCCATATCAGTTCGGCCATCCGCCAACTTCAGTCGGGCCGGGTCAGCCAGCCGGAACTGCTCCAGACCCTGCGCGATACGCTGGACCAGCTCAAATTGTCTATCGACACCATGAACCTGCCGCCCGGCGACGTGACGGCCTTGCTGGCCAATCTGCGTTACCGACTGGAGCCGCGCCTTGCGGCATCCGACATTAAGCTGCAGTGGGGCGTGGATCTCCTGGCGCCGATGCCGCGTCTGGACGCGCAGGCCATGCGGCAGTTGCAGTTCATGGTGTTCGAGGCGCTGTCCAATGTGATGCAGCATGCCCGCGCCAGCGTGCTGCGCATTGAGGCGACGATGACCCCAGAGGGCACGCGGCTGCGCCTGGTGGACAACGGCTGCGGCTTTGACACGACGGCTCCGCTGCGCAAGGGCCTGCTGTCGATGCGCGAGCGGTCCCAGGCGATAGGTGCCACGCTGCAGCTGTACAGCGCACCGGGGCAGACGGTGGTGGAGATATTGATTCCCTGAAAAAAGGAAAATTGCCCCCGCGCTTGCAGCTCTACTTGCTGCGCGACCTCCGCTGTCGCTCGAATTTTGCTGGTCAGCCCGCTGGCGCGCGCAGGGGGCGGGATAATACGCCATGGCCGCCGTTTTTGACAAACCCTCCCTTTACAAACGAACCCTTCCCATGCTGCAGGGCTTTGATGGACTGCTTGCGTTTGCGGTGTTTTTGCTGGCCTGTGCGGGCTTGCTCATCATGTATTCGTCGGGCTACGAGCATGGCACGCGTTTTGTGGACCATGGCCGCAACATGCTGCTGGCCGGTGCCATCATGTTTGTCGTGGCGCAGATTCCGCCGCAGCGCCTGATGGCGTTCGCTGTTCCGCTGTATGTGCTGGGGGTGACGCTGCTGGTGGCCGTTGCCATCTTTGGCATTACCAAAAAAGGCGCGCGGCGCTGGCTCAATGTCGGCGTGGTGATTCAGCCGAGTGAAATCCTGAAAATCGCCATGCCGCTGATGCTGGCCTGGTGGTTCCAGAAGCGCGAAGGCCAGTTGCGACCGCTGGACTTCCTGGTGGCGGGGGTGTTGCTGGTGATTCCCATTGGGCTGATCATGAAGCAACCTGATCTGGGCACCTCGCTGCTGGTGCTGGCCGCAGGCCTGGCGGTGATTTTCTTTGCCGGCCTGAGCTGGAAGCTGATTGCGCCGCCCGTGGTGCTGGGCCTGGCCGGCATCTTTTTGCTGGTGTGGTTTGAGCCGCAGCTGTGTGCCGACGGGGTGCGGTGGTCCATCCTGCATGACTACCAGCAGCAGCGTATCTGTACCTTGCTGGACCCGACGCGCGATCCGCTGGGCAAGGGGTTTCACATCATTCAGGGCATGATTGCGATTGGTTCGGGCGGCGTGTTTGGCAAGGGGTTCATGGCCGGCACGCAGACGCACCTAGCCTTCATTCCCGAGCGCACGACGGACTTTATCTTTGCGGCTTATTCCGAGGAGTTTGGGCTTGTCGGCAATTTGCTGCTGATCGCCGGCTTTATTTTCCTCATCTGGCGCGGTCTGGCCATTGCGCTGCAAGCTTCAACGCTGTTTTCGCGGCTGCTGGCCGGTGCGCTGACCACGATTTTCTTCACCTATGCGTTTGTCAACATGGGGATGGTCAGCGGCATTTTGCCGGTGGTGGGTGTACCGCTGCCTTTCATCAGTTACGGCGGAACCGCCATGGTGACGCTGGGGCTGGCACTGGGCATGTTGATGTCGATTGCCAGGGCCAGGGCCAGGCGCTAGGCAAAGCTGCCCGCGCATTGGTGGCCGCTTGATGCATGTCAAGGGGGTCTGTGTTTCTAGCCTTGGCGCCGGTGCGGGTTGGCGCGGCAATCGGTAACATGTTGAGTCATCAACAACAACTTCCAGGAGCATCGTCATGGCCGGAAAATTTGAACTCAAGCTGTCCAAAAACCACAAGTATTTCTTCACGCTGCAGGACGATGCCGGGCAGGTCATTTTGACCAGTGAGATGTATGAAACCAAGGCCAGTGCGGTCAACGGTATCGAGTCGGTCAAGAAAAATGCAGCCGACGATGCCCGTTACCACCGCCTCGCGGGCAAAGAGGGCGCCCCGTATTTCACGCTCAAGGCTGGCAATGGCCAGGTGATTGGCCAGAGCCAGATGTTTTCGGACGAAAAGGCGCGCGACAAGGAGCTTGACCTCTGCAAAACCCATGGACCGGGCGCCATCGTCAGCGACCTGACGCTCTGATTTTTGGCGTGTTGCGACCTTGGCAGGCATAAGCCTTGCCAGGACGCGACTGCGCCAGACTGCCTACAATGCCGTGATGACCTCACTCAAATCTGCCCCCGCGTCAACTCGTCAAACCAGTGCGGGAGCACGTCCCCCGGCGCGTTCTGCGGCCCCCACGCTTGAGTCCACGTCCGGGCGGTTGGCCATTGCGCAAAAGCTCCTGCTGGCGCCTTTCGGGCTGACCGAAGCGTCCCTGAGCCGCGCCCTTGGCGAAATCACTTCCTACGGCGTGGACGACGCCGACCTTTACTTTCAGTACACCCGCAGCGAAGGCTGGAGCCTGGAAGAAGGCATCGTCAAAACCGGCTCTTTCAGCATCGACCAGGGCGTGGGCGTGCGTGCGGTCAGCGGTGAGAAAACCGCGTTTGCGTATTCCGACGACATTTCCGAGGCCTCGCTGCTCGACGCGGCGCGTACCGTGCGCACCATCTCGGCGGCCACCCGTGTCGGCCGTATCAAGGTGCCGTCGCGCAAGGTTGCGCCCGGCCGCTCGCTGTACCAGGACATGGACCCGATCGCGACGCTGGACAGTACGGCCAAGGTCAAGCTGCTCGAGCGTGTGGAAAAACTCGCCAAGGCCAAAGACCCGCGCATCGTGCAGGTCATGGCCGGCCTGGCCAGCGAAGACGACGTGGTGATGGTCGCGCGCGCCGACGGCACGCTGGCCGCCGACGTGCGGCCGCTGGTGCGCCTGTCGGTGACGGTGATTGCCGAGAAAAAGGTCGCTGGCGTGAGCCGCCGTGAGATGGGTTCGGGCGGCGGCGGCGGGCGTTTCGGCCTGGCTTATTTCGACGAGGCCCAGATCAACGAATACGTCAACGACGCGGTGACCGCGGCCCTGTCCAACCTCGATGCGCGTCCCGCGCCG
>JAUSDK010000123.1 GCA_030650875.1 Polaromonas sp. | reverse complement strand
TCGGTCATGTTCAGGCTGCCCGACACCATGAGGACGACGACGAGGCAAAAACCCATGGCGATTTCATAGCTCACCATTTGGGCAGAAGCCCGCATGGCACCCAGGAATGCATACTTGGAGTTGGAGGCCCAGCCCGCAATGATCACGCCATACACCTCCAGCGAGGTGATCGCCATCAGAAACAGCAAGCCGGCATTGATGTTGGCCAGCGCCACATCGGGTCCAAAAGGAATGACAGCCCATGCGGCCAGGGCCGGCATGATGGTCATGATCGGGCCCATGACGAACAAGCCCTTGCTGGCGGCCGTCGGAATGATGATCTCTTTGGTCAACAATTTGAGCGCATCCGCAATCGGCTGCAGCAAACCAAAGGGACCGACGCGGTTGGGACCCAGACGAATTTGCGTGAAGCCAATGGCCTTGCGCTCCCACAGCGTGAGGTAGGCCACGCAGCCCATCAGCGGCAACAAGACGCAGACAATCTTGATCAACACCCACAGCACGGGCCAGACCGTCGCCGGCCAGATACCACCCATCAAGCCCTGGCCGAAGCCGTAGACTGCATCAATCATGCGCCGACTCCTTCGAGGTGGGTAGACTGCCGGGCATCCGCCGTCAGTTGCAGCGAGGGTGCCCGCCGGACGAGTCCGTCGAGCTGGTAAATACGGGCAACGGCAGGCACCTGGCCAGCGGCAGGCAACAGGTTGATGCGCGCATCGCATGCATTGCCCAGCTTGTCAGCCGGCACGTGCGCCAATTCAGCGCCCGGAATCTGCTTGAGCACCTCTTGCGAGGATTCAAAATCAAAACCCGGCAAACCCAGCAGGTTCGCCAAGACCCGCAATACTTTCCAGGCCGGCCGCGTGTCACCCAAGGGTTTGACAACCGCATGAAAGCCTTGCACGCGTCCTTCTGCGTTCACAAACGTGCCGGGCGTTTCCGTGAAGGGCGCAATCGGCAGCAACACGTCGCTGAAGCTCATGTTGGATTTAAAAGGACTCAGCGTCACGACCATCTGGATCGCGTTCAGCGACGCACTGGCCGCCGCGCCTTTAGCCGAATCAAACTCAGGTTCATTGTTCAGCAGCAGCACAGCTTTCAATCGGCCATCGAGCATCTGGCCGGCATGCAGACCTTTGTCGCCCGGCAAAGCACCTGCCCACTGGGCACCGACCGTATTGGCGGCCTCCGTCAGGTAACCGACCGTGGCACCCGTTTGAGCACCCAGCCAATTGGCCAAAGCCAGCAGGGTGGAGGCGTTGGCATGGTGGGCGGCAGCGTTGCCCAGCAAAATGGCCTTGCGCTCACCACCCAAGAGCGAGGCGGCAATCGCCTTCGCTGCATCAGTTGCTTGCCCGGCGGCCGGAGCGGGCACGCCCTTGTCTTGCGCAATGGCTGCGGCGACATCCGCCAAGCCTTGCACCCATGCCTCAGGTGAAGCCAAAAGCGTGTTGGCGACCGGCATGGCCCATGCGTCGGCAGAACTCAATTCTGTGGCTGAATTAATCGTACTGATGGCGCAACCCTTGCGCACGGACTGGCGAATACGCTGCGCGAACAGCGGATGGTCCTTGCGCAGGTTGGAACCGACGACGAGCACGCGCTGAAGCTCTGACAGCGAGGCGATTGAAGTCCCGAGCCACCGCACCTGCGCCGAAGGAAGAAACTCTGCGTGGCGCAAACGGTGATCAATGTTCTCGCTTCCGAGGCCGCGCATCAGCGCGGCCGCGAGGGTCAACTCTTCCAGCGTACTGTGCGGGCTGGCGAGCGTACCAATACTCTGGGCGCCATGCTCGGCCTTGATCTGCTTCAGGCCGTTGGCGACATACTCTAGCGCTGTCTGCCAGTCGACGGCTTTCCATTCACCGCCCTGCTTGATCATGGGGCTGGTCAGCCGCTCATCGCCGTTCAGCGATTCATAGGAGAAACGGTCGCGATCGGCAATCCAGCACTCATTGACCTCTTCGTTTTCAAGTGGTACCACGCGCATGACCTTGTTGTTCTTGACCTGAACAATCAGGTTAGCACCGGTCGAGTCGTGCGGGCTGACTGACTTGCGGCGCGACAGCTCCCACGTGCGGGCGCTGTAGCGAAAAGGCTTGCTGGTCAGCGCACCGACCGGGCAAATATCAATCATGTTGCCTGACAGCTCGGAGTCCACCGACATGCCGACAAAGGTCTCGATCTCGGCATGTTCGCCGCGATGCGACATGCCCAACTCCATCACGCCGGCCACTTCCTGGCCAAAGCGCACGCAGCGGGTGCAGTGAATGCAGCGGCTCATCTCCTGCATGGAAATCAGCGGGCCCACGTCCTTATGAAACACCACGCGCTTTTCTTCTTCGTAGCGGGACGCACCGGAGCCGTAGCCCACGGCCAAATCCTGCAACTGGCACTCACCGCCCTGATCACAGATGGGGCAGTCCAGCGGGTGGTTGATCAGCAAGAACTCCATCACCCCTTTCTGGGCCTTGATGGCTTTGTCGTTCTTGGTGTGAACAATCATGCCTTGCGTCACCGGCGTGGCGCAGGCGGGCATGGGCTTGGGCGCCTTTTCCACATCCACCAGGCACATGCGGCAGTTGGCCGCAATGCTCAGCTTCTTGTGATAGCAAAAATGGGGAATATAGGTGCCCGCTTTTTCAGCCGCGTGCATGACCGTGCTGCCGGCCGGCACTTCCACTTTCTGGCCGTCTAGTTCTATCTCAACCATATTTTTTTCTTTCCGCGATCAGACGTGGCTTGAGGCCCGCGCAGCAGCTTCAGGGGCTGCGACTTGAGGGGCTGGTGGTTTGATCATGGCCTCAAACTCGTGACGGAAATGCTTGATCATGGCGCGCACCGGCATCGCGGCGGCATCGCCCAGCGCGCAAATAGTACGGCCCTGAATGTTGTCCGCCACCGAGTTGAGCAGGTCCAGATCATTCTGGCGGCCCTTCCCGTTATGGATGCGGTCCACCACACGCCAGAGCCAGCCCGTGCCTTCGCGGCAAGGCGTGCACTGTCCGCAGGACTCGTGCATGTAAAAGTAGGAAAGCCGTTTGAGTGACTCGACCATGCAGCGGCTGTCATCCATGACGATCACGGCACCGGAGCCGAGCATGGAGCCCGCCTTGGCGATCGAGTCATAGTCCATGGTGCACTCCATCATGATGGAGGCTGGCAATACAGGAGAAGATGAGCCCCCAGGAATGACCGCCTTGAGCGTGCGACCCTGGCGAACACCACCCGCCAACTCAAGCAGCTTGGCAAACGGGGTGCCCATGGGCACCTCATAATTGCCTGGCAGCTCGACGTCGCCGGAGACCGAGTAAATCTTGGTTCCGCCGTTGTTGGGCTTGCCGCATTCGAGATAAGCCGCACCGCCATTGCGAATGATCCATGGCACAGCCGCGAAGGTTTCGGTGTTGTTGATAGTGGTGGGCTTGCCGTACAGGCCGAAACTGGCAGGAAACGGCGGCTTGAAGCGGGGTTGACCCTTTTTGCCTTCCAGCGACTCCAGCAAGGCCGTTTCTTCGCCGCAAATGTAGGCGCCAAAACCGTGCGCGGCATGGAGCTGGAAATTAAAGCCGCTGCCGAGGATGTTGTCGCCCAGCAAACCTGCAGCGCGGGCCTCGTCGAGCGCCGCTTCAAACCGCTGGTAGGTGGCAAAAATTTCACCGTGGATGTAGTTGTAACCCACGCTGATCCCCATGGCATACGCAGCAATCGCCATGCCTTCAATCACGCTGTGCGGGTTGTACTGCATGATGTCTCGGTCTTTGCAGGTGCCCGGCTCGCCCTCGTCCGAGTTGCAGACCAGGTATTTCTGGCCTGGAAACTGACGCGGCATGAAGCTCCATTTGAGTCCGGTCGGGAAGCCCGCACCACCGCGGCCGCGCAAACCGCTGGCCTTGACTTCAGCGATGACCTGGTCCGGCGTCATGCCGACAGTTTCAGCTTCAGCACCGGATGGATCGCCGCCCTGCGCCAAAATCTTGCGCAGCGCCTGGTAGCCGCCACGGGCTTCGTAGTCCTTGAGTTGCCAGTTGCGGCCGTCAAGGCCTGCCAGGATTTGCGGATTGATGTGCCGCCCGTGAAAACAGCTCTGCACGCCGGTTGCAGCAAATTGCGCCAGCACGCTTTGCGCTTCCGCGCTGCGACTTGAGTTGGATGCAAGCGTCATGACGACTGGACCTCGGCAGATTTGAGACCATCAATGAGCTGGTCGAGTTTTTCGTTGCTCATGAAGCTGCACATCGTCAGGTCGTTAACCAGCAGGACAGGTGCATCAGCACAGGCGCCCAGGCATTCGGACTGCTGCAGGGTGAACAGGCCATCGGCGCTGGTTTCACCCATGCCAATACCCAGCTTGTGCTCGAGGTGCTTGAGCGCATTCGCGCCGTCACGCAGCTGGCACGGCAGATTGGTGCAGACATTAAGCTTGTACTTGCCCACCGGCTGCTGGTTGTACATGTTGTAGAA